>NZ_JBFRCX010000003.1:0-487899 GCF_052113285.1 Rhizobium sp. YAF28
ACCCGCTCCAAACCTAAGCCAAGAGCAACAAACCAGCATTCCGCCAATCCGCTTGAGTTTCTTTAGAACGAAAGACTTCGTCGCCAGCAGCGCCGCCGCCCTCGTTCAGTGAGTGGGCTTATAATCCTCACACATCGAAACAGTCAACAGGCCTTTTTCAAAAAAATCGCTTTTCTTCCATCCTGTTGTTTCTAAAAGAGATTTTATATCGGCTTCTAAAATCCGCTCGTTTCCCGGATTCCGATCTCACCGGAGAAGCCCGGAAAACATGACTGTTTGTCGGTTTTGCTGTGGAAGATACGATTTTGATCCTCTTCGCCCCGACATCATCACATTCTGCTGGTCAGAGGAAACACGCATGATTCACGCAGGCATGTGCACGTAGGGTGCCTATTCTGGTGTGATTTGACTTGAGTGCCCAAAATATGCACATCTTTCGCCCCAGCCAGGACGGCTCGCGGATGCCTATAACGACATCGAATGTAAGGATGCGAACTCCACTGCCATGATGACGGAGAAAATGATGATCCGCTCGCTGGGCAGCGAGCCTCCGCTTCTGGCAGATGGGAGACGTGCGCCCGACCGGCGCGAAGTTTCGCTTCGCTGGCTTTCGGGCACGTTCCTCACAGGCATAACCTCATCGATCCTCATGGGTGTTGCGCTTTTTGCTGCCCTGGACGGCCGGCAGCAGCTGGCAATCCCGGCCGAGGCCTATGCAAGCGCGTCGGCAGACGCGCATCAGGATACGTCTGTTACCCGCGGCGGTCGTCTGATCGCCCCAGTCATCGCCGCCAAGCCATCCGACCGTGCCATCATGGAAGTCTCGACCGTCGTCCATGACGGCGAGAAGGAAGTCGTGCGCCGCCAGCCCTTCTCCCATGTGAAGATGATGTTGGCTGCCAATCACGTCGCGACTGAGGATTATCCGGACTTCGATCCACTGGCGATCTTCTCGGCCGACGAGCCCCAGCCGGCACCGCAAAGCCGCACCGGCGCAATTTACGGATCCGATGTCGAATCCGAAGTGGCGCTGAAGACCATTCCCTTCCCAACCAACAAATCCGACCTCAACATGGCCCCTGGCCTGTCGCTCGACGAGGTCGAGGAAAACGTCCGCTCCAACGGCTCCGTTCTAACGGACGGAAATGCCCAGCTTGCCGCGCTCTACTATGTGGACCCGCGCCGTTTCTCCGCCGAGGACAATGACGTCGACCTGACCGCCGGCCTTGCCGCGCGCGTACTCGAGCAAAACATGACGGTCTCGGCACCGGAATCCATCACACCGCAGACCGAAGAGTTCGCCGACGACATCCTGCCGGTGCGCCAGGATACGACAATCGCCAAGGCGCTCGCCGATTCCGGCTATCCGCAGCCGCAGGCAGACGGCATGTCCGGTTATATCGCTCCCCTGTTCGGCACCGATACGCTTTCGAAGGGCGACGTCCTGCGCATCGGTATCATTCAGAAGGGCGAGCAGGCGAAGATCATTCGCGCCAGCATCTATCGCGGTACACGGCATCTGATTACCGTCGCGCTCGACGACAAGGGCCGTTTCGTGGCCGGCAGCGAACCGCCGATGCTGGATGCGGTCGCCACCGCCTTTGAGGACAATTCCTTCGCTCCGCCGGCCGGCCAAAATCTGCCTCGCGTTTACGATGGAATTTACCGCGCAGCTCTTTCCTATGGCATGACCAAGGACATGACGGCGCTGATCATCAAGCTGCTCGCGGCCAATGTCGACTTCCAGGCGCAGTTGAAGCCGACGGATTATCTTGAAGCCTTCTTCTCCGTCACCGACAGCAACGGCCAGGCGACGGAGGATTCCGATCTTCTCTATGTCAACGCCCGCTTTGGCGATACGTTGACGCGCTTCTATCGCTTCCAGGACCCGGAAGACGGCACGATCGATTACTTCGATCAGGACGGCAAGAGCATTCGCCAGTTCCTGCTGCGCAATCCTGTCCCGAACGGCATCTTCAAGTCCGGCTTCGGCATGCGCCGCCACCCGATCCTCGGCTTCGCGCGCATGCATACAGGTGTCGACTGGGCGGCCCCCCGCGGCACGGCGATCATTGCGGCCGGCAACGGTACGGTTGAAAAGGCAGGCTGGGATTCCGGCGGCTACGGCAACCAGACCATCGTCCGCCACGCCAATGGCTATGAATCCTCCTATAACCACCAGAGCGCCATCGCCAAGGGCATCATGCCGGGCGCCAAGGTGCGACAGGGCCAGGTCATCGGCTGGGTGGGCACCACGGGTGAATCCACCGGCCCGCACCTGCACTACGAATTGATCGTCAACGGCACCAAGGTCGACCCGCTGCGCATCCGCCTGCCTGGCGGCAAGTCGCTCCAGGGTGATGCGCTCGCCAAATTCGAGGACGAGCGCAAGCGCATCGATACGCTGCTGAACAACCAGCCTGCCACGGATCAGGTCGCGAGCAAATAATTCTCCCCTTCTGCGGAGAACAAAAATGGCGGCCCGATGGCCGCCATTTTCAATTCTCGTCTGCGCAGCCTTATGCCGCTTCGTTGACCGTCTGTTTCGACCGGAACAGCAATCGGTCCGAGCCGCTGGTGATCGTCACCGTCGATCCGTCCGGTACCTCACCCGAGAGGATCTGCTCGGCGAGCGGATCCTGGACGAACTTCTGGATCATCCTTTTCAGCGGACGAGCGCCGTAGACTGGATCGTATCCCTTATTCGCCAGCCAATTGCGGGCATCCTCGTCGAGATCGAGTGTGATCTTGCGCTCGGACAGCAGCGAGATCAGCCGCTTCAGCTGGATATCGACGATCGCGCCCATCTCCTCACGCTTCAGGCGGTGGAAGAGGATGATCTCATCGATACGGTTCAGGAACTCCGGCCGGAAATGACCGCGAACGACATCCATCACCTGCTCCCGAACGGTCTCGCTGTCCTCACCCTCACGCAGCTGCGTCAGGTATTCAGCACCGAGGTTCGAGGTCATGATGATCATCGTGTTGCGGAAGTCGACCGTCCGGCCCTGCCCGTCGGTCAGGCGACCGTCGTCCAGCACCTGCAGCAGGATGTTGAAGACATCGGGATGCGCCTTCTCGATCTCGTCGAACAAAACGACCTGGTAGGGCCGGCGACGGACAGCTTCCGTCAACGCACCACCTTCATCATAGCCGACATAGCCGGGAGGGGCACCGATAAGCCGGGCAACGGAGTGCTTCTCCATGTACTCGGACATATCCATGCGCACCATCGCCGTCTCGTCGTCGAAGAGGAAGCGGGCGAGCGCCTTGGTGAGTTCCGTCTTGCCGACGCCGGTCGGGCCGAGGAAGATGAACGAGCCGATCGGCCGGTTCGGATCCTGAAGGCCTGCGCGGGCACGGCGCACGGCGCGGGATACGGCCTGAACCGCATCGCCCTGGCCGATCACCGACTTCGCCAGTTCGTCTTCCATCCGGAGCAGCTTGTCGCGTTCGCCCTCCAACATCTTGTCAACAGGAATGCCGGTCCAGCGGGAGACGACATGGGCGATATTGTCAGGGATCACGACCTCCTGCACCATCGCGTTGCGGCTGTTGTCTTCCTTGCTTTCAGCCTCGGTCAGCTGCTTTTCGAGATCGGGGATCACGCCATAGGCGAGCTCACCGGCGCGCTGGAATTCACCCTTGCGCTGGGCGATTGCCAGTTCGTTGCGGGCATCGTCGAGCTGCTTCTTGAGGTCAGCGGCAAGGCCGAGTTTCTGCTTTTCCGCCTGCCAGCGGGCCGTCAGCGCATCGGCTTCTTCCTCGAGAGAAACGAGCTCGCCTTCCAGCCGCTTCAGCCGGTCAGCGGAAGCCACGTCGGTTTCCTTCTTGAGCGCCTCGCGCTCGATCTTCAGCTGGATGATGCGACGGTCGAGCTCGTCGAGTTCTTCCGGCTTCGAATCCACCTGCATGCGCAGGCGGGCAGCCGCCTCGTCCATCAAATCGATCGCCTTGTCCGGCAGGAACCGGTCGGTGATATAACGGTTCGAAAGCGTTGCAGCAGCAACCA
This sequence comes from Rhizobium sp. YAF28, assembly GCF_052113285.1. NCBI lineage: Bacteria > Pseudomonadati > Pseudomonadota > Alphaproteobacteria > Hyphomicrobiales > Rhizobiaceae > Rhizobium > Rhizobium sp. YAF28. The sequence goes on from NZ_JBFRCX010000003.1 coordinate 4,013, forward strand.
GCGCAGCATCGGCGATGCGCACCTTGTGATGCTGCTCATACTTTTCCTTCAGGCCGCGCAGGATCGAAATCGTATCCTCGACCGTCGGTTCTTCGACCATGACCGGCTGGAAACGGCGGGCAAGGGCCGGATCCTTCTCGACATGCTTGCGGTATTCGTCGAGCGTGGTTGCGCCAACGCAGTGCAACTCTCCGCGGGCAAGCGCAGGCTTCAGCAGGTTGGAGGCATCCATTGCCCCATCCGCCTTGCCGGCACCGACAAGCGTGTGCATTTCATCGATGAAGAGGATGATCTCGCCGTTCTCCGACTGAACCTCGTTCAGCACAGCCTTCAGGCGCTCTTCGAACTCGCCGCGGAACTTCGCACCGGCAATCAGGGCACCCATGTCGAGCGCCATCAGCTTCTTGTCCTTCAGGCTTTCCGGTACGTCGCCATTGACGATGCGCAGCGCAAGGCCTTCGACGATCGCCGTCTTACCGACGCCCGGCTCACCGATCAGGACAGGATTGTTCTTGGTGCGACGCGAGAGAACCTGGATCGTACGGCGAATTTCGTCGTCGCGGCCGATAACCGGATCGAGCTTGCCTTCGCGGGCATCGCTCGTCAGGTCGCGCGCATATTTCTTCAGGCTGTCGAAACCCTGCTCAGCACTCGCCGTATCGGCGGTGCGACCCTTGCGGATTTCGTTGATGACCTGGTTGAGCGCCTGTGCTGTCACCCCGGCATTCTTCAGCGACTGATAAGTCGAGGCAGAGGTTTCGATCGCCAGTGCCTGCAGCAAACGCTCGACCGTCACGAAGCTGTCGCCGGCTTTCTTCGCGGCCTCTTCCGCAGTGGAGAAGACCTTGGCGAGCGGCTGGGCAAGATAGATGTTGCCGTTGCCGCCGGAAACTTTCGGCAGTTTGGCAAGTGCGGCATCATTGGCGAGCCGCGCAGCCTTTGCATCGCCGCCGGCGCGCTCGATAAGCGAAGCGGCCATCCCCTGATCGTCATCGAGCAGGACTTTGAGCACATGTTCTGCGGTGAATTGCTGGTGCCCCTGCGCAAGCGCATAGGTCTGGGCGGACTGAACGAAACCGCGCACCCGCTCGGAGTATTTTTCGATATTCATATGCTACCTCCATGAATCGCCCTGCCCTTCATAAGGCACAGACCGATGATTGAGATTGAGCTCCCTCAAAAGGCAAGCCCCTGTTTGTCGCCATTGGGATTTGCGGCAAACAACCTGGGCAGGATATGGTGGAGAATCCCAATAGTTTAAAGGGGCGGGCAAGGGAAAAACCAGCAGTTCAAAGCGGCCTCCCCCTGCAGCCATGTCTTCCTGGCTCCCCATCGGTTTCTCCCGAAAGAACAGCCGATGACGCCTTGAAGTGTTCCGCGCCGTCATCCAATTTGACGTCCCATCAAAAAGCTGAGCAGACCCACCACACATAGAAGAGGCGGCAAGCCGGATGCTCGAAGCGGTAGGGATGCACGCTCCATCACCGTCATGGTCAGCCCGATCGCGACCATGCCAAGGCCACCGGCCTGGACCGCCGCGATCGACAATGTCCATGGGCATGCCCACCAGAGCGTAATATTCTGCATGAACAATTCGCCGGTCGGCCATCGCGCACCCACGCAGTAATGAGCGATGACGCCGAAGCTCGGAAAGACCCGAACAGGAAAAGCCCAATCCCGCATCTCGCCAAATGTAGTCCGCTAATCATCGACCTATCTCCAGGGTAGCTTTGATTGCCCGCTTGTGAGAGCAGATTGCCTCTCAGCCTTACTTGCTCATCGGCGCGACATCCGGCAGCACCCATTTCTTGTCAAAGAAGTCCTTGGTTGGACCATAAGCGCGGAACATCAGCTCAAACTTCCGCTTCGGGTCGGTCGGTACCCAATTGGCCTCCTTACCTTTCGGCGCGCTTGGTCCGAAATAGAGGTCAATGGAGCCGTCCTCGTTCTTAACGAGCTCAGAAATCTGCGATGAGCGGCTCGCGCGCGAAACATTCTTGATCAGCGCATGCGTCTGCCGGTCATAGGCCGTCACCGACCAGTACTGCTCGACGGGCACATTTGGCGGAACGTTGAGGCGATAGGTCTTGCCACCGTCAAAATCATCCCCGTCCTTGTCGCGGATCGAGATCGAATAGAATTGGCCTGCGCCCAGCCGCTTGATGCCGATATAGGCATAGCTATAGGCAACGCCGCGATGATCGACGGGATAGGCGCCCGGCTCATCGAAATTGAATTGGGCGGCCTTGATGAGATCGGGATAGGCCGGGAAGGTCCAGCGGCTCTTGTCAGTGAAGAAGGGCGGCAGCCCGGCATCGTATTTCGCCTCCAGAAGCGCCTGCGCCTCCTTGATGCCCACGGTCAACAGTGACTTCACATGCTGATCCGGCATAAAGGGCTTGCCCTTCTCTATACCGAGAGATTTCAGTTGATCGATCATCACCCGATCGCGGGTGATCCACGGTTCTTCCTGGACGATGCGGTTCAGATTGTCGAAAAAGCTCGCATCCCATTTGATGGTGGAATCGAACAGAATGTCCTTCACGTCGGTGAAGACGGTTTCCGGCGGATTGCCTGCCGCCGAAAGCGGATAGACTTTCAGCTTCCTGCCATAGTCGATCGATGCCTGCACATCGGCGTCGCCGTGGCTCTTCAGATTCGAACGAAAGAGCATGTAGCCGCCATAGACTTCCGACTGCAGCGGAATGAATCCGTCCGGCACTCTGTCCCTGTAGCCGGGCGGCAGGATCACGAATTTTCCGCCCTTGCCCTTATCGATTCCGAGCAAGCCGGCGTCCTCGAGCGGCAGTTGCCAGGCATTGACGATGTTGCCGTTGAAAGAGGCGCCGCTCTCTGCAGCCGGCAGATCGAGAACAACGGGACCATCCCTCGTGGTGAAGAAAGCCATGAAATAGAGAGCATCGGGATTGGGCGTCAGCGTCTGGTTCTTCCAATCCAGTGGCCGGCCCCAATAGATGACCTGCCCAACCTTGCCTGGCGTCTTGGTCAGCATCTCCTGGCGCATCAGGTCATAATTGACGACAGGAATTCCCCATACGACAGCCTGGACGGCCTTCCGCTCGATCTCATTGTCGAAGGCTTGCTGTGCTGCCTTCTCCGCGCCATGGGCGGAGGCTGCGACCAGCAGCATGAACAAGAACATAAGATACTTCATGATGGCGTTCCTCCGGTCCCGACAGGTGTCCTGGAGTGAATGCCTCGAGGGCTGAATGCGGAAGTACGTTACTGTAAATTCGCGTGTAAACGCGCTCTGGCAATAGTCGCAGCAACCGAAAGCAGCAGGCGCCCCGCAAAAGAAAAGGCCGCCCGGAAAGGCGGCCTTTCAAATTCTACGATTGAAGTAATCTTATTCGGAAGCAGCTTCAGCGAGAACAGGGGCTTCCGCGGAAGCGCCTTCCTCACCGGCGGCCTCACCTTCAGCACCGCGACGCGGACGGCGCGGGCGGCTGCCGGCATTGCGACGGCGGGGCTGGCGCTCGCGCTGCGGTGCAGCAGAGCCTTCGTCTTCCATCGCGACTTCGGCGGGAATACCGTCGATTTCCGGCTGCGGGCCACTTCCGTCAATCGCTTCCGACTGCTGCACCGGCGCCGCTACCGGAGCAGCCTGCTGCTGTTCGCGCTGATGCTGCTGATGAGGCGGCTGAACGATGACGACGTCGTCATTGTCACCCGTATCCATTTCGTCGCCGTCACGGTCCGCGTTGTCACGATCATTGTAATCGTTGCGGTCGTCACGCTGGAAGCGTTCCTGCATCTGCGCCTGAGCGGCGGCAATGATGCGGTTATAGTGTTCGGCGTGCTGCAGGTAATTCTCAGCTATGACGCGGTCGCCGGAGCTCTGGGCGTCACGGGCGAGCTGCGCATATTTTTCAGCTATGTGCTGGGCAGTGCCGCGGATTTTCACATCTGGGCCGGAGCTGTCGTAGGTCCGGGTCAGCGGGTTCCCACCCTTACGGTTGAAATTATTATTGTTGTTATTTCCACCGCCGCCATTGTTATTGTTGTTGTTATTGCCACGCCCTCGACCGCGCTTGTTCTGCTGTCCTGGCCTCATCGATCGTTCACCTGAATTCTCTGTTTGTGATTGGATACATGGCACCAACCGCCAAGACCGGTCCATCCGGATCAGGGCCTTCGTGCCGCAAGCATAGTGCGCCTTCGCGCCGACCTGCCGCTTGTCTTCAAGTCAGTTTGACTGATTCACGCATTGGGTCGTGTTCAACCTTTGAAACTCTCGTTTAAAAGAGCAGACCCCCGAGGCTGAGCAAGTACCGAACGAATCTCGTCCATTCCTATGCGCCCAACGCGTGAGGGCAACCTATATTGCTTCCTCGGGAAATCCAAGCCTTTTCTTCGCAATAGCAATAATGTCCAGTTAGATGCTGCAATTTGTCGCCGGTCATGCCAGCGAGAACACGAGCACTCTGTCATTCTGGCCATAATCTTTCACGGATTTGAGGCACTTGAAGCCTTCCGCTTCGAAGATCGCCGTCACATCGCTTCGTTGATCATAGCCAATTTCCAGTCCGACGATTCCATTTGGCCGTACGAACCTTCCCGCATCCTTTGCTATGGCTTTGTAGGCGTCAAGCCCATCCGAGCCGCCGTCCAGAGCTGCAGCCGGATCAAATTTCGTCACTTCGGGAGCGAGATCGTGAATGACATTGGAAGCAATATAGGGCGGATTTGAGACAATCGCATGAAACGTCCCGTGGATGTTCTCGAACCAGTTCGATCGAATCGTCGTGAATCGGTCCTGCAATCCGTTTCTTTCTGCGTTTGATCTTGCCGTCTCAAGTGCATCGGTCGAAATGTCGCTGCCGATGCCTGATGCTTCCGGACATTCATTGAGGAGCGCAAGGCAAATCGCTCCAGTCCCGGTTCCTATGTCGAGGATATGGATACTGCTTTCCGTCTTTGCAAGATCGCGCAGATAAGGAATGATCGTATCGACGAGGATTTCCGTATCGGGCCGCGGCTCCAGTGTGCCGGCGGACAGCGAAAGCGGCAGGCCGTAGAATTCCCGCTCTCCGAGAATGCGATGCACCGGCTCGTGCTTCAGCCGCCTTTCGATAGCGCGGCCGATACTGCCTGCCTGCTCCTCCGAAACCGGCTCGCGACCCGCCGTCAGCATCTCGGTCGGCGAAAGCTTCAGCAGTCCCGAAATCAGCAACCGCGCATCGGTCTGTGGATCGGCAATGCCGGCTTCCGTGAAGCGGCGCCGAGCCTCGACAAGCAGCTCGGAAACCGTCGGCCCGGATGCGGTCATTGCTGTTCGCCAAGCTGCGCCAGCTGGCTCGCCTGGTAGTCGGCAAGCAGCGCATCCACCACTTCGTCGATCTCGCCGATCATCATCCGGTCGAGTTTGTAGAGCGTCAGATTGATGCGATGATCGGTCACGCGCCCCTGCGGAAAATTGTAGGTTCGGATGCGCTCCGAACGGTCGCCGGAACCAACCTGGCTTTTACGGTCGGCCGAACGTTCGCTATCGGCCCTCTGCCGCTCGGCATCGTAGAGACGCGAGCGAAGCACCTGCATGGCCTTGGCGCGGTTTTGATGCTGCGATTTTTCCGAGCTGGTGACAACGATACCCGTAGGCAGGTGGGTGATACGCACCGCCGAGTCCGTCGTATTGACGTGCTGGCCGCCCGCCCCCGAGGAGCGCATCGTATCGATGCGGATATCTTCCGGCCGGATTTCGATATCGATCTCCTCCGCTTCGGGAAGAACGGCAACCGTCGCAGCCGAGGTGTGAATGCGCCCGCCCGCTTCCGTCTCCGGTACGCGCTGCACACGGTGCACGCCGGATTCGAATTTCAGCTTGGCAAAGACGCCCTTGCCGGTGATCGTCGCGATGATTTCCTTGTAGCCACCGGCTTCACCTTCGCTTGACGACAGCACTTCCACCTTCCATCCGTGCGTTGACGCATAGCGCTCATACATACGGAAAAGGTCGCCAGCGAAAAGGGCCGCCTCATTGCCGCCGGTGCCGGCGCGGATTTCCAGGATCGCACTCTTTTCGTCGGCCGCATCCTTCGGCAGCAACAGGATGTGGATTTCGTTCTCCAGCACCTCGATCCGCTCTTTCACGTCAGGCAGCTCGAGTTCGGCAAGCTCACGCATGTCGCGATCGACGGACTTGTCCTCGAGCAGCACCTCCAGATCGGCAAGCTCGCCGACGGCCTTCTGATAGGCGCGGATCTTGGTGACAACGGGCTGCAGTTCTGAATATTCAGACGCGAGCTTTACATAGACGTCGGCCGAAGGGCCGGCCGACATGCGCGCTTCGATCTCGCCGAAGCGGCGCTCAAGCTCGCGCATCTTTTCAATGGGAAGCTTCGCCACCCCTTACTCCAATTCTTCTTATGTATGTCTAAAGGGGAATATTGTGGCTCTCGGCGAAGCGGGCAAGCACCTCGCGCATCGGCACGGTCGCATTCCGGTCGTCCAGCGCCTCATTGACAGCCTTCGTCAGAGCCTCGGCATCAAGGCCGAGCAACATCGCTTTGACAGGTCCGATCGAAGCCGGCGACATGGAGATGGAGCGGAACCCGACGCCAAGCAACGCCATGGCCGAAAGCGGCTTGCCTGCCAGTTCGCCGCAGAGCGTCAGCGGCGTCCTGTTGCGATCCGCACCGCGCACGATATCGCGCAGGAGACGCAGGAACGGCCGTTCCAGCGGATCGAAGCGCTCGGAAACCCGTGCATTGCCGCGATCAACAGCCATGGCGAACTGGAAGAGATCGTTGGAGCCGACGGAGACGAAATCGACCGCATCCATCAGCTCATCGAGCTGCCAGAGCAGCGCCGGCACTTCCAGCATCGCGCCAAATTGCAGCTTGCGCGGCAGACCGTGGCCGAAACGCGAAAGATGCTGCACTTCTTTTTGCAGGAGTTCGCGCACCTGCCGGAGTTCAGAAACCTCAGTCACCATCGGCACCATCAGCTTCAGCTCGGCGCCCGCCGCAGCCTTCAGCATGGCGCGCAGCTGCGTGCGCAACAATCCCGGCCGGTCGAGCGACAGACGGATTGCCCGCCAGCCGAGCGCCGGGTTCTCTTCCTCATGGCCGCGGAAGTAGGGAACAACCTTGTCGCCGCCGATATCGAGCGTACGGAAGGTTACGACACGGCCGCCTGCCTGCTTCAGCACATTGCGGTAGAACATTTCCTGCTCTTCCGCCTTCGGCATGGTCGATGCGATCATGAATTGCAGCTCGGTGCGGAATAGGCCGATACCCTCGGCGCCAGATTCCGCCAGCTGCGGCAGATCGACCAACAGGCCGGCATTCATCAGAAGCTGGATGCGCTGCCCGTCCCGGGTGACCGGCTCGACGGAGCGCAGCGCCCGGAACTGCTCCTGCCGCCTGGCGCGGAAGCGGACCTTTTCTTCGTAGGAGCGCTGATGCTCCGGCATCGGCCGGATATGCACATGCCCTTCGTCGCCATCGATGATGACGGCGTCGCCGTTTTCGGCAAGCGCCACGACACCCGCCGCCTGGCCGATGACGGGAATGCCCATGGCCCGCGCGACAATCACCACATGGCTCGTCACCGCGCCTTCTTCCAGCACCAGCCCGCGCACATTGGCACGCGGATAATCGAGCAATTCGGCGGCACCCATGGCCCGCGCCAGAATGATGGCGTCGGTCGGGAAACCCTCGGCCGTCGTGCGGCCGGTATAACCCGTCAGCACACGCAGCAGCCGGTTCGCCAGATCCTCGAAATCGTGCATGCGTTCGCGCAAATAGGGATCGGTCAGGCGCATCATGCGCGCCTTGGTGTCGCTCTGGACCTTCTCGACCGCTGCTTCCGCCGTCAGGCCGTTGCGGATCGCCTCTTCCAGCTTGCGCACCCAGCCCTGGTCGTGAGCGAACATGCGATAGGTTTCGAGTACCTCGCGATGCTCCCCTTCCATCGACACATCGCGACGCGACAGCATGTCGTCGATGGAAATCCGAAGCGAGCCCATGGCTTCCGCCAGCCGCCGGATTTCCTTCTCCGCATCTTCGTTGAGCAGATTGGTGACCACGATGCGCGGCTCGTGGAGCACGACGTAACCAAGGCCGATCCCGTCATTATACGTATCGCCATCGACCGTGACCGAGCGGGTAAGATCGAGCTCCAGGCCCGGCTTCGTGATCTTCTTCAGTTCACCGGTCGCGATCATCTCGGCGAGAACCATAGCCGTCGTCTCGAGCGCTTCCAGCTCCTCGTCGCGATAATTGCGGCTCGCCTTGTTCTGCACGACGAGAACGCCGAGCGAGCGTCCCGTACGCAGGATCGGCACGCCGAGGAAGGAATGATAGATCTCTTCGCCCGTTTCCGGCAGGTAGCGGAACGCCGGATGCGACTGCGCGTCGGAGAGATTGAGCGGCTGGGCCGATGCGGCGATCGTGCCGACGAGGCCCTGTCCCATTTTCAGTTGCGAGAGGTGGACGGCCTCCTTATTGAGACCTTCGGTAGCATAAAGCTCGAGAACGCCATCGGCGCGCAGCACGTAAACGGAGCAAACCTCCGCCACCATGTTGCTGGCGATCTGGCGCACGATCCGGTCGAGTCGCTCCTGCGGCTCCAGCGGTTCCGCCATCAATTCGCGCAGCCGCTTGAGCAGCACGCGCGGACCGCCGGAAAGGTCTCTCATTGCGTCTCAAGCTCCCCGAAACAAACGCTTAATGCGGCCAGAAAAACCGGCCACATCTTCAACCTGAAGGGGCAGACCGCCCGCTGGGAATCAATTCTTATCCAGACCGTAGCAGGAATGCAAAGTTCTGACAGCGAGTTCTGCATAAGGACCATCGATCAGGATCGAAATCTTGATCTCTGAGGTTGTAATTGCCTTGATGTTGATGCCTTTTTCGGCAAGTGCCCGGAAGGCAGTCGCTGCAACGCCCGCATGACTGCGCATGCCGATGCCGATGACCGAGACCTTTACCAGACCCGATTCGCTCTGCGCGACGTCGTAGCCGATCTTGTCCTTATTGTCGGAGAGAACCTTGATGGCCTTCTCCACATCGCCCGAGGGCACGGTGAAGGTCATATCGGTCTTCGAACCGTCTTCGGAAATGTTCTGGACGATCATATCGACATTGATGTGGCTCTCGGCAAGCGGCCCGAAGATCGCGGCGGAAACACCCGGCCGGTCAGCAAGACGGCGAAGCGAGATCTGAGCCTCATCCTTGGCATAGGCGATGCCGGTGACTACTTCCTGTTCCACGATTTCATCCTCGTCACAAATCAGCGTTCCGGGCGGGTTCAAGAGGTCGCCCATGCCCGGAGCATCGGGATCCTCGAAAGACGAACGCACGAAGGTGCGTACCTTGTGCACCATGGCAAGCTCGACCGAGCGCACCTGAAGAACCTTGGCGCCGAGCGACGCCATTTCCAGCATTTCTTCGAAAGCGATCTTCTTCAGGCGCCGTGCCTTGGGCTCGATGCGCGGGTCGGTCGTGTAGACACCGTCGACATCGGTATAGATGTCGCAACGATCGGCCTTCACGGCGGCCGCAATCGCCACTGCCGACGTGTCTGATCCGCCGCGTCCGAGCGTCGAGATACGGTTATCAGGACCGAGCCCCTGGAAGCCGGCGACGACAGCAACCTGCCCCTCGCCCATGCGCTTGATGATATCGGCGCCGTCGATTTCCATGATGCGCGCCGCGCCATGTGCGTTGTCGGTGCGGATCGGGATCTGCCAGCCCTGCCAGGAACGGGCATTGATGCCCATGCTCTGCAGCGCAATCGCCAGAAGGCCTGACGTGACCTGCTCGCCGGAAGCGACAATGGTGTCGTATTCACGCGCATCGTAGAAGGGCGAGTTGGCGCCGATCACCTTCGGCGTATTCTGGACCCAACCGACCAGTTCGTTGGTCTTGCCGGACATGGCGGAAACGACGACCGCCACCTCATGGCCGGCATCGACTTCACGTTTCACATGGCGGGCAACGTTCTTGATGCGATCCAGATCAGCGACGGAGGTTCCGCCGAATTTCATAACGATGCGTGCCATAAGCCTCTACCACGACCCGCGCGCGATTGCCGGAAAACGGGATTTGCTTCCCCGGCACGCCACGCGCCATTCACAAACCGCCGGGAGACGCGTTGCCCTCCCGGACATCAGAAAACCCCAGCTGTCAAATGGCCGAAGAGCCCGGAAATACTGGTTTCTGGAACGCTTCTAAAGCCCCGCCAACCAAGGACGAAAGTTGGCGCGTCTCTTAGCGAGTTTGACAGGGGGTGGCAAGGGCGGGCAAAGGGTGAAGTGGAAGTGGCAGGATTTCGTCAGAAATGGTCCCTGCGACTGCTGCAAAGCGCCCTATCTACCATGTCGGTAACGCGAGGGCATGGAGGCGTTGAACTTAAAGGCGCCAAATGCGTTTAAACCGGAATAGATGTGTCAAGAAAGCTGGTGAGTAGAATGAGAAGATTAGCGATAATTGCACTGTCGATAGCGACCGCATTCTCCGGAATTCCTGCCTGGGCAGGGCCGGCCTACACGGCAAACCCGATTCAGTCGGCAGCGCAACCCCAAACCGCCGGCGACCAGGCCGAGCTTCTTCAGGTGGGCTGCAACAACTTCACGAAATGCCCTCGTTATAACCAAGGCTGGGGCCGCAATTACCGCTATTCGGACCGTTATCGCTACGACCGCGGGTGGGACAGGGACCGCCGCTATTACGGCGACCGCTATAATGGGGACCGCTACTACCGCGACCGCTACTATCGCCGCCATGACAATACTGGCGCCATTATCGGTGGCCTGGCCGCCGGCGCGATCATCGGTGGTATAATAGCCTCGCAGCCGCGCGTGAGTGCGGGCAGTTCGCATGCCGAATACTGCTACAGCCGTTATCGCTCGTACCGCGCATACGATAACACATACCAGCCCACGTACGGCCCGCGCCGTCAGTGCCGCTAAATCGGCATCATCTTGGATCCGAAACCCCGCGAAGACGCGGGGTTTTTATTGCCTTCAGACTTACTCTATTTTTTACGGTCCTTGCCAAGCCCCCCGGTGCGACCTGAGCGCCCTTGACTTATCGCCTCGATCGTCCGACTTCACTGAAAGGACATGAAGGAGCGGCAGATGAACGAAGCGGCAAAGACCACCATCGACCAGAGCGAAGTCGATCGCTTTTCCGCCATGGCAGCCGAGTGGTGGAGCCCGACGGGCAAGTTCAAGCCGCTGCACAAGTTCAATCCTGTTCGCCTGGCCTATATCCGCGACAGGGCAGCAGAGAATTTTTCGCGCAGTCCGAAGAGTGCCAAGCCGCTTGAAGGCCTGCGCGTGCTCGATATCGGCTGCGGCGGCGGCCTCTTGTCGGAGCCGGTCGCCCGTATGGGCGCTGAAGTCGTCGGCGCCGATCCCTCGGAAAAGAATATCGGCATCGCCTCCACCCATGCCAAGGCATCGGGTGTTGCGGTCGACTATCGCGCCGTCACCGCCGAGCAGCTTGCCGAGGCAGGTGAGACCTTCGATATCGTGCTCAACATGGAAGTGGTGGAGCATGTGGCCGATGTCGAGCTTTTCATGAATACCTGCGCCAGCATGGTCAGGCCGGGCGGCCTGATGTTCGTCGCCACGATCAACCGCACCATGAAGGCGGCAGCACTTGCCATTTTCGCTGCCGAAAATGTCCTGCGTTGGCTGCCGCGCGGCACGCATCAGTATGAGAAGCTTGTACGCCCGGAAGAACTGGAAAAGCCGCTTGCCGCAAGCGGTCTCGAGATTGTCGATCGCACGGGCGTCTTCTTCAATCCGCTGGCAAACCAGTGGAACCTGTCGAAGGACATGGATGTGAATTACATGCTGCTGGCAAAACGGCCGGCCTGATCGCGCCGCAGGCCAAAATTATAAAAGACCGGCCGCCCGCATATCAGTTCACGTCTTCGGGCAAGACCGGCAGGGCAGCGATCTCGATGCCTTCTTCCACCAGCGCTTCAGCTTCGTCGGGCGTTGCCTGGCCGATGATACCGCGGGCATCCGCCTCACCGTAGTGGATCTTGCGAGCTTCCTCGGGGAATCGGGTTCCGACATCCTCGGAATTCGCCTTGATCGCAGCGACAGCTTCCTTGAGCTTCAGGAAGGCTTCGCGGCGGGCCGTGTCCATCGCGACTGTCTGCATCTCTTCCTTCTTGCGCGCGGTCGAGACGGAGGGAGCCATGAGTGACTTGGAGATGGAAGCGGAATTGCAGACAGGGCAGGTCAGAAAGCCGCTTGCGACCTGCCGGTCAAAATCGGCGCCTTCAGAAAACCAGCCTTCGAATTCGTGGGCATTCTCACAAATAAGGGAATAGCGGATCAAGCTGCTACGCCTCCTGTAATTTCCCCCGCAATCCTCTCGATGGAAAACTCCCGGCCGTTCTTAAGGTTCGGAATCTTGTCATGGGCGGCTTTCACAGCCGCCGGATCGATCTCCGCCAAAATGACCGCCTCGCCGGTCGGACCGGCGGACGCCAGCACCTTGCCCCAGGGGTCGATGATCATCGAATGGCCGAATGTCTCGCGTCCGTCTTCATGCAGGCCCGCCTGCGCTGCGGCGATGACGAAGACACCATTTTCAATGGCGCGCGCCCGCAGCAGGATTTCCCAATGCGCCTCGCCTGTCTGCTTCGTGAAAGCGGCCGGAACGGTCATCACTTCGGCACCGGCAACCGCCTGCGCTCGGAAAAGCTGCGGGAAACGCACGTCGTAACAGATGGTGAACCCCATCTCGGCAAACGGCAACGACAGAACGCGCGCCTCCGAACCCGGTCTGTAAGCCGCACTTTCGCGCCAGCTCTCGCCATTGTCGAGATCGACATCGAACATGTGGATCTTGTCGTAACGGTTCAGGATCTTGCCGTCAGGTCCGAAGAGGAAACCGCGATTGGCCATCTTGCCATCGTCGAGCGCAATCGCCGTCGAGCCGACATGCATGAAGATGCCGAGTTCGGCCGCAAGCGCCGAGCCGGTTTTGACAATGATGTCATTGCTCTCGTCACGCAGCACTTCCTTTGCCGCAGCGCGGTTACGCTGCAACATGCCGGTCATTTCAGGCGTCTGCACGTAAGTTGCGCCCTTTGCAGCAGCCTCTCGGACGAGGCGCGCCATCGAAGCGGCATTCCGCTCCGGATCGACACCGGAACACATCTGGATGGCGGCGGCTGTGAAGCTCATCGCTCTTCCTCAGGCCGCCAGCAGCGGATCGAGCTTGCCTGCCCGATCGAGCGCGTAGAGATCGTCGCAACCGCCGACATGCGTGCTGCCGATGAAAATCTGCGGAAAGGTGGTGCGGCCGTTCGACTTGCCAAGCATTTCCTGACGAAGCTCGGGCGAGAAGGTCGCGTCATGTTCGACATAGTCGACGCCCTTCTCTTCAAGAAGAGATTTGGCGCGTGCACAATAGCCGCAGAATTGACGCGTATAGATGGCAACGGGTACCATGAAGGTCTCCAGACAGTGCTGTTTTCTTTCTGTCATATAGTTTCTGCAATAGCCCTTGCAAAGGTCAAAACCGTTATATCGGCAGCCCCCGCCTTTCGCAGCGCGCGCGTTGCCGCACCAACCGTCGCCCCTGTCGTAAAGACGTCGTCGACAAGCACGATGCGTTTACCGAAGACATCGCTTTCCCTGCCCGCGGCGACCGCAAAAGCGCCACGGACATTGTCCTCGCGCGCCCGTATACCAAGACCAACCTGCTGGCTGGTACGCTTCACACGCAGAAGCGTCCCCGGCAACAGCGGTTTTCCTGCAAGCCCCGCCAAATGTCGGGCAAGCTCCGCGGCTTGGTTGAATTTGCGCGAGACCATGCGGGTGCGATGAAGCGGAACCGGAATGACGGCATCGCAGCGTTCGACCATGCCGTCCGACGCGCGCAGCATCCAGCCGGCCATCATCGGCGCGAGATCGGTTCGATCGCGGTATTTGAGGCCGTGTACAAGAGTGCGAACGGCATGGTCGAGGGCGGCTGCTGAACGCAGCCGATCGAAGGGCGGCGGATTGGCGATCGCCTCTGCGCTCAGAATGCCGGCCCCGAGATCATGGGAAAAGGGAAGGCCGAGCACCTCGCAATAGGGCCGCTCGATGAAGCGGACCTCGGACCAGCATTTGGCACAGAGCCCGCGATGGCCGCCTGTCGAAACACCGCAAGCCGCACAGGACGGCGGATAGACAAGATCGGCAAGCATGGAAACGGGCCGCAGAAGCTGCGCGAATATCCGCCCCGTCTCACTTTTCATCTCGCTCGTCCCCATATGAGGCAGACTAGCGCGTCGCGAGCCAAAGGAAAATCGCCTTGCCGCCTGCCGGACAGGGGAATATGGACATCGCCATGGATATCATCTTCGACAAGGCGCAGATCGCCGCGAACCGTCGGCGCGCGCTCGCAAATAACGACCCGAAAGCGGGCTTCCTGCTCGATATCGCCGCCGAGGAACTGGCAGATCGCCTGGCCGTCGTGGAGCGCAGCTTCGAACACGCGGTGGAACTGCACGGCACCACGGGCGCGGCCGCCCGTGCGGCGATCGCGACCGGCAAGGTCGGCAGCCTCACCCGCGTGGAAAGCGACATGCACTATGTCGCGCCGGGCGAACCTTTTCTCGAAGCACCGCTCGAAGACGTGCCGCTCGCGCCCCAATCGGCCAATCTGGTAATTGCACCGCTCAACCTGCACCTGACCAACGACACACCCGGCGTCTTCATCCAGATCCGCCGCGCGTTGAAGCCGGACGGCCTGTTCCTGGCCGCCATTCCGGGCGCCGGTACGCTGCAGGAACTGCGCGAGGCGCTGCTCGCGACCGAGATCGAGATGACCGGCGGTGCAAGCCCGCGCGTCATCCCCTTCGCCGATGTCCGCGATGTGGGCGGTCTGCTGCAGCGCGCAGGCTTTGCGCTGCCCGTCATCGACGCGGAGAATTATACGGTACGCTATGATTCAATTTTTCCGCTGATGCGCGACCTGAGAGCGATGGGCATGGCCAATCCGCTCGTTGCGCGCAGCCGCAAGCCGCTGACGCGCGCCTTCTTCCTGCGCACCGCTGAAATCTATGCCGAGCGCTATTCGGACCCCGACGGCCGCATCCGCGCGACATTTTCAGTGATCTATGTGTCGGGATGGGCACCGCATGAAAGCCAGCAGCAGCCGCTGAAGCCAGGAACGGCCAAGGCGCGGCTTGCTGACGCACTGAAGGTGGAAGAGCAGAAGCTCAGGCAGTGAGCTAACGAATAGCTCAGTTGATCGTCAGGTTATTCTCGACGGTGTTGAACACGCCGCGCAGGCCATTGGTGAACACACCCAGGCCCCCAATGAGGGCAACCGCCATCAGCGCTGCAATCAATCCATATTCGATCGCCGTCGCACCGCTTCTGTCTGCCAGAAATTTCTTCAGCAAATTCATCAACCCAACCCTTCTGCGCGCAAGACTGCAATGAAACTCATGGCCCCCAGGGACGGGAGCTTCATTTCCTCAGCAGCCGGCGCCGACGCCGTAGCCCTGGACGACACAGACCGAACCAGGCGTATCCTGGAGCACGCTGCGGCGGATTGTATAGCGCTTGCCGTTCTCGCTCTTCGGGCCATTCTCGGTCTTCGGGATAGAGCCGGTGGTGATCGTGTCGAAATCCGCCGGCGCGCTGGCGAGCACGCTCTTCTTGGAAGAATCCGCCAGCATCGGCGTCAGGATAAGGGTCAGCGCCACTACGGCTGTACCGAAGAGAAGGGCAATATTGAGCGCCCCCGTCCTGCGTGAAGCAGACGAAGAAGCACGTTCCTTTTCGCGCACAGCTTTCCAGAAATCGTCGTCCATGACGTCAAGCCCTTAAATACACACACGCCAGTTGCTTGAGTGAGGCCGATCATTGCCAGAAGGTGCTAAATGATCGATTAATATCCACAGGCGAAATCGACGTTTCGCCTCAATAATCAGCAAAAGCTAAAGTAGATCCTGCAGTACCGGGATGAGCGGCTCGTCGGCCGGCGGCATCGGATAATCGCGCAGCGCCTGCGGGCGCACCCATTTGATTGCCTGGCCCTCACGGCCATGCGGAACGCCTTCGTAACGGCGGCAGACATAAAGCGGCATCAGCAGGTGGAACGTATCATAGCTGTGACTGGCGAAGGTCAGCGGCGCAAGACACGCCACCTTCGTCGAAATGCCGAGCTCTTCGTTCAGTTCACGCACCAGCGTTTCCTCCGGCGTCTCGCCGGGTTCGACCTTACCGCCGGGGAATTCCCACAGGCCGGCAAGAGACTTGCCTTCCGGCCTCTGTGCCAGAAGGATACGCCCGTCCGCATCGATCAGCGCACAGGCTGCGACCAGGAGCAGCTTCCTTCCGGCGTCGCTCATTCGCAGCGCTCCTGCCAATAGCAATAGTGATAGGCATCACGGAAGCCGAGACGCTCATAGAGAGCAATCGCCGGTGCGTTGGAGAGCTTCACCTGCAGCCAGGCGGTACGGGCGCTGCGCATCCGCGCCCAGCGCAGTGCCGAAGTCAGGATCTCGATGCCGAGCCCCTTGCGGCGATGGCTGTCAGCGACCGAAAGCGACATGATGCCCGCAAGATCGTTGTCCTGCACGCAAAGGACCGTTGCCAGCGAGCCCTGGACGGTATCCTCGATCATGAAAAGGCCGGATGGCGGCTTGATTGCCGAGATGATCTCGGCAAGCGCCGGTTTCAGAGAAAGCTGCGCCTGATCGACGGCGAGATTGGCATCAACGAACCGGCCAACATCGTGGGTCGGAAGATGATCGAGCGTATCGGGCAGATCGGCCTGCGAGAGATCGCAGACCATGACGGCCGTTTCATCGAAACGCTTCCATCCCTGCTCCCTAATCAGGTCGATCAGAACAGGCGAGGCAAGTGGAGTCTCACGCACGACGGCAGGACGGCCATAGGCCTCGAATTTGCGGCTTGCCTTCTCCAGCCTGATCTCGACATCGCGATGGTCGGAGGGATCGAGCGGCACAATGGAGTTCAGGCGGTTGGAGGGATGGCCCGCCGTCAGGCGAACCTGCCAGCTTCCGTCATATTGTACGGAAGCGGCCGGCCAGGCGCGAAAGCCCACGGCTTCCAGCCGCCGGACTAGCGGCAGGTTCTGCTTCGGAAGGGATGCCTGCATCAACGAACGATCAGCTCCGGTAGTCGCCATTGATCGCAACATATTCCTTGGTGAGGTCGCAGGTCCAGACCGTAGCCTTGCCGGAGCCGAGGCCAATATCAACTTTGACAGGAATATCCTGCTTCTTCATCACGGCGGAGGCCGCATCCTCGGAATAGGAGGGGTCGCGCTCACCGTTGACGGCAACGCGCACATCGCCGAACCAGATGGCGAGCCGGTCGCGATCGGCCATTTCACCGGCCTTGCCGACGGCCATGACAATACGGCCCCAGTTGGCGTCCTCGCCTGCAGCCGCCGTCTTGACCAGCGGCGAATTGGCGATGGAAAGGGCGATCGTCTTGGCAGCAGCATCGCTCTCGGCGCCGGTCACGGTGATTTCAAGCATCTTCGTGGCGCCCTCGCCGTCGCGGGCGACCTGGATCGCCAGATCCTTGAGGAGCTCGTTGAGGGCTGCGCGGAATGCACCGAGCTGCGGATCGCCCGCGCTCGTGATGCGGGCCTGTCCGTCGGCTGCTGCGGCACCTGTCGCAAACAGCATCAGCGTGTCCGAGGTCGAGGTGTCACTGTCGACGGTCATGGAGTTGAAGCTCGGCTCGACACCGGCAGACAGCAAAGACTGCAGGGCGGAAGACGCGATATCGGCATCCGTGACGACGAAGGAAAGCATGGTCGCCATATCGGGCGCGATCATGCCGGCTCCCTTGGCGATGCCGTTGATCGTCACCTTCACACCGCCGATTTCGGCAGTGCGGGTCGCAACCTTCGGATAGGTGTCAGTGGTCATGATGGCCTTGGCGGCCTCGAACCAGAAATCGCCTGTCGCATCGGCGTGCATCTTGTCGAGCACACCGGCAAATTTGGTGGCGTCGAGCGGTTCACCGATGACGCCGGTCGACGCAAGAAAGATTTCATTTTCGCCGCAGCCGACGGCAGCGGCGGCCGACTTTGCGGTGAGCTCAGTCGCAGCGCGGCCCTTCAGGCCGGTGAAGGCATTGGCATTGCCGGAATTGACGACGACGGCGCGTGCCGTGCCATGCGGCAAGTTGGTCCGGCAGAAATCGACGGGCGCGGAGGGGCACTTCGATTTGGTGAAGACGCCTGCAACGGCAGCCGGCGCATCAAAGACCATCATCAGCACGTCCGTCCGGTTCTTGTACTTGATGCCGGCAGAAGCGGTCGCCATGCGCACGCCGCGAAGCGCGGGCAGCGAGGCAAAGGTTTTCGGGGCAAGCGGAGAAACGGTAGCGGACATGAGATGCGACCTGCCAATGAGCATTTCCAGGCGAAATGGAAACCGGTCCGCCGTCCGGAAATGCGACAACAAACGATGTTCGAGCATGATGCCGAAAAGTGTGAGCGGTTTTCGGACGACGTCATGCTCTATTTTTTGATTTAGATCCGGATTCAGATTTTAGGCCGATCAGGCCCAAAATCATCCGGATCTAATGAAGGGCCCGGAAGAACCGGGCCCAGATGCTGATGATTACTGCTGCGGCGCGGGGGCCGGTGCCGGAGCAGCGCCCGGCTCAGGCTGCTTGTTCGCGTCTTCGTAACCCTTGCGGAGCGTTTCGTCCATGATCTCGACCTTGGAGGAAGCCTTGGCCTGGTTGAGGAGCGCAAGATACTTGTCGCGCATGACGAGCTGACGAACCTGGTCCTGCACCTGCTCGAATGCCGGCGGCGGAGCGTCGCGCTTATCCTCGACCTTGATGACGTGATAGCCGAAGTCGGTCTTCACAGGGGTCTTGGAATAGGTGCCCTTCTCAAGCGCGAAAGCGGCATCCTCGAATTCCTTGACCATGCGGCCACGGCTGAAATAGCCGAGGTCGCCGCCGTCATCCTTGTTCGGATCGGTGGACTTTTCCTTGGCGAGCTCGGCAAAGTCCTTGCCGGCGTCGAGCTGCTTGATAACGTCCTTGGCTTCGTCTTCGGTCTTGACGAGGATATGGCGGGCGTGAACTTCTTCCTGCTTCGGCAGGGCGGCGACTTCCTTGTCGTAGCGTGCCTTCACGTCGGCATCGGTTACGGTGTCAACGACATGCTTCTTGAAATAGGCGTTGTGAAGTTCACGGTCGGTCAGATACTGCATGCGCTTCTTGAAGTCGTCCGTCTGGTCGAGCTTCTCGGCGGTGGCATCGGCAGCAAGCAGCTTCACATCGATGGCGGCAGAGAGGGCGGCTACCTTCTTCTGGTCGTCAGGGAGCTGCGCAAGCTGCGGGTCGAGATTGGCCACAGCCAGATCGAGTTCCGACTGGTGGATTTCCAGATTGCCGACCTTGGCGACGACGGCATCATCGGCATAGGCCGGAGCCTGGAAGGCGACGAAGGCCGTAAACGCCAGCGCAGCAAGTTTGTTGGTGCTCAACATCAAATAACCCTTCACAATTATACCCGCCGGCTTCAGCTTTCGTGAATCCAGCCCGAAAACAGCCTTCAACACCGGAATGTGGCCTTTCTATATCAGCCAAATCCGTTGACATCATTTGCCCCCCCTCTTATCTGTCACGCAACCTCGCGTCCAGAACAGTTTCCGGGCGTTTTCAAGCGTGCGCCTGTTTTTCGGCTGGGTAGCGAATAAGAAACGTCGGGGAAGAATATTCAGAAAGGGCCAGTCATATGGTCAGCTTTGGCGGTATTGCCCGCAAGTTATTTGGCTCAGCCAACGATCGCCGCGTGCGATCCTTCCAGCCGAACGTCGCCGCAATCAACTCTATTGAGGAGAAGACCAAGGCGCTGACGGACGAGCAGCTTGCCGCAAAGACGGTGGAGTTCCGCGCGCTCCTTGCAGAAGGCAAGACGCTGGACGATATCCTGATCCCGGCCTTTGCGGTCGTGCGCGAAGCCTCCCGCCGCGTCCTCGGCATGCGACCTTTTGACGTACAGCTCGTCGGCGGCATGATCCTGCATTCCAACGCCATCGCCGAAATGAAGACCGGCGAAGGCAAGACGCTCGTCGCTACCCTGCCGGTCTATCTGAACGCGCTTGCCGGCAAGGGCGTGCATGTCGTCACCGTCAACGACTACCTCGCTCAGCGTGACGCGGCGAACATGGGCCGCCTCTACGGCTTCCTCGGCCTGACCACGGGCGTCATCGTCCACGGCCTTTCCGACGAGGAGCGCCGCGACGCCTATGCCTGCGACATCACGTACGCGACTAACAACGAACTCGGCTTCGATTATCTGCGCGATAATATGAAATACGAGACGAACCAGATGGTGCAGCGCGGCCATAACTTCGCGATCGTCGACGAAGTGGACTCGATCCTGGTCGATGAAGCGCGCACGCCGCTCATCATCTCCGGCCCGCTCGACGACCGCTCCGACCTCTACAACACCATCGACACCTACATTCCGCTGCTGACGCCGGAAGACTATGAGATCGATGAAAAGCAACGTTCGGCAAACTTCTCCGAAGTCGGCACCGAGAAGCTGGAAAACCTGCTGAAGCAGGCCGGCCTCCTGAAGGGCGCCTCGCTCTACGACATCGAGAATGTGGCGATCGTTCATCACATCAACAATGCGCTGAAGGCCCACAAGCTGTTCCAGCGCGACAAGGACTACATCGTCCGCAACGGCGAAATCGTCATCATCGACGAATTCACCGGCCGAATGATGCCGGGCCGCCGCTATTCGGAAGGCCAGCATCAGGCGCTGGAAGCCAAGGAAAAGGTGCAGATCCAGCCGGAAAATCAGACGCTGGCCTCGATCACCTTCCAGAACTACTTCCGCATGTACAACAAGCTTGCCGGCATGACCGGCACGGCCCAGACGGAAGCGGAAGAATTCGGCAACATCTACAATCTCGACGTTCTCGAGGTGCCGACCAACCTGCCAATCCTGCGTATCGACGAAGACGACGAGGTCTACCGGACCGTCGAGGAGAAGTACAAGGCGATCATCACCGAGATCCTGGACGCCCACAAGCGCGGCCAGCCGGTGCTCGTCGGTACAACCTCGATCGAGAAGTCGGAGTCTCTGGCAGAGCTGATGCGCAAGCAGGGCTTCTCCAACTTCCAGGTTCTAAACGCCCGCTATCACGAGCAGGAAGCCTATATCGTTTCCCAGGCTGGTGTGCCGGGCGCCGTGACGATCGCCACCAACATGGCCGGCCGCGGTACCGACATCCAGCTCGGCGGCAACCTTGACATGCGCATCGACCATGAGCTTGCCGAAGTCGAGCCAGGCCCGGAGCGCGACGCAAAGGTCGCGGCGATCCGCGAAGAAATCAGGGCGCTCAAGGAAAAGGCGCTTGCGGCAGGCGGTCTCTACGTCGTCGCCACCGAGCGCCATGAAAGCCGCCGCATCGACAACCAGCTGCGTGGCCGTTCCGGCCGTCAGGGTGACCCCGGCCGCTCCAAGTTCTACCTGTCGCTTCAGGACGACCTGATGCGCATCTTCGGCTCCGACCGCATGGACAGCATGCTGCAGAAGCTGGGTCTCAAGGAGGGCGAGGCGATCGTCCATCCCTGGATCAACAAGGCTCTGGAACGCGCGCAGAAGAAGGTCGAAGCTCGCAACTTCGACATCCGCAAGAACCTTCTGAAGTACGACGACGTTCTGAACGACCAGCGCAAAGTCATCTTCGAACAACGCGTCGAGATGATGGAAGCGCCGAACATTTCCGAGACCGTATCGGACATGCGTCGCGAAGTGGTCGACGATCTGGTCACGACCCACATTCCGGAACGCGCTTACGCCGAGCAGTGGGATGCCGTCGGCCTGAAGACGCAGGCCGCCAACATCCTCAACCTCGACCTTCCGATCGAGGACTGGGTGAAGGAAGAAGGCATTGGCGAAGACGATATCCGCGAACGCCTGACGGAAGCCACCAACGCCGCCTTCAACGAGAAGGTCGAGCGCTTCGGTCCCGATATCATGCACTATGTTGAGCGCCAGGTTGTCATGCAGACGCTCGATCATCTGTGGCGCGAGCACATCGTCAACCTCGACCATCTGCGTTCCGTCATCGGCTTCCGCGGTTACGCCCAGCGCGATCCGCTGCAGGAATACAAGTCGGAAGCCTTCGAGCTCTTCCAGGCGCTGCTCAACAACCTGCGTCAGGCCGTCACGGCACAGCTGATGCGCGTCGAGCTGGTGCAGCAGGCTCCGCCGCAGCCGGAACCGCCTGTCATGCAGGCCCATCACCTCGATCCGACGACCGGCGAGGATGAGTTTACAAATACGACCTATCAGGCGCTTGAAGTCACCGTCCCGCCGGAAAACCGCAACCCCAACGATCCATCGACCTGGGGTAAGGTCGGCCGTAACGAGGCCTGCCCCTGCGGCTCGGGCAAAAAATACAAGCACTGCCATGGTGCTTTCGAACAGGTCTGAGAATGGCGCCTTCGGGCGCCATTTTTCTTGGTATTTCCGCCCAATTATGGATCACAGTGGCAGGCAATGCCGCCTCGTTGGGCATACCGTTTCTTAACTCTGATCTGGCAAGACTTGCCGGTGCGAATGCCCTGCCCTTAGAGTTTTGCGTGTTAAAATGGCGGTCATAGAAACAGCGGAAAAAATGCTGCCCGCGGGGCTGCGGCCGATCGCCGGCCGCGTGCTGCGTATGCTCGCCGCCGTGCTGACCGAACGGGGCGACAAGGCAGCCGCACAGCGCATGGCGTTGATCGCCTTCTCGATCCGCATCCTGAGCGCGGCCCTCGCCTTCCTGTCGCAAATCGTGCTCGCCCGGCTGATGGGCGAATATGAATACGGCATCTTCGTCTTCGTGTGGGTGCTGGTCGTCCTCTGCGGTGATCTTTCCTGCCTCGGTTTCCACACCGCGATCGTCCGCTTCCTGCCGCAATATCGCGCCGCCGGCGCCTTCGCCGAAATCCGTGGCCTCACCGGCACCGCGCGCGTTTTCGCGCTGCTCTCGGGTACGACCGTTCTCATCGCCGGCATGTTCGGTCTGCATTTCTTCGGCGACAGAATCGAGAGCTATTATCTGGTGCCGATCTTCCTCGGCCTTATGGCCATGCCGATGATCGCGCTCGGCGATATCCTTGAAGGCACGTCACGGGCCAATCATTGGCCCGTCATGGCGCTCAGCCCGGTCTATATTGTCAGGCCGATCCTCATCATCCTTTTCATGCTGACTGCGATCTTCTTCGGCGCACCGCACACGGCAGTCACCGCCATGCAGGCGGCACTCGCGGCAACCTTCGTCACCGCACTCGGCCAATATGCCGCCACCCTCTATCGGATGCGCAAGCATTACGATGCCGGCCCCCGCAAGGTGGATTTCGTGGAATGGCTGGGTGTTGCCTTCCCGATCTTCCTGATCGAGGGCGTGAGCTTCCTGCTGACCAATTCCGATGTCGTGATCGTCGGCATCTTCCTGGAGCCGCATGACGTCGCGATCTATTTTGCAGCGGCCAAGACCATGGCTCTGGTGCATTTCATCAATTTCTCGGTGAAAGCTGCCTCCGGCCCGCGCTTCTCCTCGATTATCGCCGAAGGCAACCGGGCCGATCTCGCGGTTGCGGCTATCGATGCTGCCCGCTGGACCTTCTGGCCTGCTCTCGCCGTCGGTCTCGCGGTCCTGGCGGCCGGGCATCTGCTGCTGTCGCTTTTCGGCGGCGCATTCACGGCCGGTTATATGCTGATGGCGATCCTGCT
The DNA here is from genome assembly GCF_052113285.1 of Rhizobium sp. YAF28. NCBI lineage: Bacteria > Pseudomonadati > Pseudomonadota > Alphaproteobacteria > Hyphomicrobiales > Rhizobiaceae > Rhizobium > Rhizobium sp. YAF28. Next base: position 27,748 of record NZ_JBFRCX010000003.1, read on the forward strand.
GGCCGGTATCCTCACCAAGGCTCTGGTCGGTCCCGCCGAGACGCTCCTGATGATGGCAGGCAAGCAGAACCTCTGCGTCGCCCTTTATGCTGGAGCGCTCGCCGCCAATGTCGGCCTTAATATCCTGCTGATCCCGCACTACGGCATCGTCGGCACGGCGATCGCCACGGCCTCCGCAATGGCCGTGGAAGCGATCCTGCTGCATGTCTTCGTGCGCCGCGCACTCGGCTTTACGCTTTTCGCCTTCGCAACCCCTTCCGCCGCAACGCCAGAAATGAGAGCCCGATAGATGGTGCGTGTACCACCCATCACCGAGAGCACCGACAGCAACGCGAACCGCATGGTTCACGATCTTGCCGCTCTCAAGTTCGAAGCCCCGCAGGCTGAAGCACGGATCGAAATCGGCCGGCTGGGGCGCGAGCTCTGCCTTTACCCCGGTAAGCTGGGTTACGATCTGCAGGAAGAATTGGACTTCCTCTCCAACCGTGCGATGGAGCCGAACGTCTTCTTCAGCGGCCGTTTCCTGGCGCCTGCCATGCCGCGGCTGGAAGACCGGCAGGTCAATTTCGCGATCATCCGCGACGAGAACGAACATCGCAGCCGCATGCGCCTGCTCATGCCCTTCTCTGTCGACAAACCCGGTTTCGCCGTCGGCCCGTCGATCATCCGCGGCTGGGCAAACAGCTTCGGTCCGCTCGGTACCCCCTTGGTCGACGCCGAGGATGCGGCGGAGACGCTGGACAACCTCTTCGAAGGCCTGATCACGCCGGACCTCGGCCTGCCGGGCACACTGGTGCTGCCGGACGTCCGGCTGAACGGCATCTTCGTGCGCATGGCAAAGGCCGTTGCGCTCAGCCGCAATCTGCCGCTGACCGTCGCCAATCCCTATGAGCGGCCGATGCTGCAGAGTGATGACGATGCCATGGTTTATCTCGGCCGCACCGTATCTTCCTCTCACCAGCGCGAGATGCGCCGCCAGTGGCGGCTGCTCGAAGAGCTCGGCAATGTCGTCCACACCGTCGCCCGCCAGCCGCGCGAAATCCACATGCGTTTCGAGGAATTCCTGGCGCTGGAAGCCGGCGGCTGGAAGGGCAAGCGCCGCAGCGCGCTGGTGACCGACCGCTATCACACCGCCTTCGCCCGCGAGGCCGTCTCCAATCTGGCGGAAGTCGATGCCGTGCGCATCCACACGATCGACATTAACGGCAAGGCGATCGCCGCCGTGGTCGTGCTTATGATGGGCGGCGAGGCCTATACCTGGAAGACCGCCTATGACGAAAACTACTCCCGCTATTCGCCGGGCAAGCTGTTGATGAGCGAATTGACCGAATGGCATCTTGACGATGCCAATGTCGTGCGCTCGGATTCCTGCGCCGTCTCCGATCATCCGATCATGAGCCGCTTCTGGCAGGAACGCGAGGAGATGGGCACGTTGGTGATCGGCCTCACCCAGAACGGCGACCGCGACATGCGACAGGTCGCGGCCCAGCTTCACATGTACCGCAGTACCCGCAACATGGCGAAGATGCTCCGCGAGAAGATCATGTCGCTTGCCGGCCGGGGTTAGTTTTCAGCTTCCGCCGCAGCCTTTTCCCGTAACAGCCGGCGGATGACTTTGCCTGTGGTTGTCAGCGGCAGCGCATCGACGAATTCGACCTCGCGCGGATATTCGTGCATCGAAAGCCGGGTTTTCACCCAGTCCCGGATTTCCGCTGCCAGCTCCGCACTCGGGCTGTAGCCTGGCGCAAGCACGATATAGGCCTTGACGATCTCCGTACGCAGCGCATCTGGCTTGCCGACGGCAGCGGCAAGCTGCACGGCCGGATGGCCGACGAGACAGTCCTCGATCTCCGCCGGCCCTATGCGGTACCCGGACGAGGTGATGACGTCGTCGTCACGGCCGGCAAAGGTGACGTAGCCCTCCGCATCCTGCCGGCCGATATCGCCGGTCAGCATCCATCCCTTGGCGTACTTCCTGCTGGTCGCATCGGGGTCGTTCCAGTAGCCGAGGAACATCACCGGATCGGGACTGGCAATGGCGATCTGCCCCTGCTCGCCGACCGGCACTTCGTCGCCCTCGTCGCTGACAACAGCAACCCTGTGGCCGGGCGAAGCGCGCCCGATCGCACCAGCCTTCGTCACCCCGAAGGCAGCGCTCGAAGACAGCACGAAATTGCACTCCGTCTGCCCGTAAAATTCATTGACGGTAATGCCGAGCGTACGGCGCACCCACTCATAGGTTTCGCGCCCCAGGGATTCACCTGCCGAACCGATGGTGCGCAGCACGAGATCGTATTTCGAACGCGGCTCCTCGACGGATTTCAGGAGCCGGAGTGCCGTCGGCGGAATGAAGGCATTACGCACCTTCATTTCGGCCATGATGCGATAGGCCATGTCCGCATCGAATTTCTGTGCCGGCGAGGAAACAACAGGCACGCCGAGCAGCAGGCTCGGCAGCAGCGCATTGAGCAGCCCGCCGGCCCATGCCCAGTCAGACGGCGTCCAGACCTTGTCTCCGGCCCGCGGGAAACCCTCATGGGCAAACTGCATGCCGGGAATATGGCCGGCGAGAACACGGTGGCCATGCAGCGCGCCCTTCGGCGGCCCCGTGGTGCCCGACGTGAAGATCATCAGCGCTGGCTCGTCGGGGCCGGACTGCACAATTTCGAATGTGGAAGAATGGGCGGAAACCAGATCGGCAAAGCCGAGCGTGCTCGCGGAGGCCCCATCGACGCTGATGACATGTTTGACGTCAGGCAGTCGGTCGCGGATCTGGTTGATGCGTCCAAGCCCGAAACCATTGGTGACGACGGCTGTCGCACCTGCGGCCTTCAGCCGGTACTCCAGCGCCTCGACACCGAAAAGCAACGCGAGCGGCAGCGCGATTGCGCCCATCTTGTAAATAGCCACATGCGAAATGACCGTCTCGAAGGATTGCGGCAGGAGCAGCGCTACACGCTCTCCCCGGCCGATACCAAGTGCTGAAAGCGCATTGGCGAAGGATGAGGAGCGGGCGGCAAGCTCGCCATAGGTCAATGACAGATGGTGACTGTCGGGACTGAAATGTTCGAGGCAGACGCGATCAGGATCACGCGCGGCCCAATCGTCGCACACGGCGCGGCCGATATTGAAACCCTCTGATATCTGCCAGGAGAAATCGCGGTAGAGCGTGTCATATCGATCGCCGGGCGGCAGTTTCATGGGCATGATCCGGTAAAATGCTGCACCAGCTAACACCTCACCGACCGAATGCGCAAGCGGTGTAATCCGCAAGGATAAGACGACATTCGGCCCGCTCATCAGGTATTATTGCGCTAACTGCAAAACACATTCTCCGTCAGGCTCGCTGAGACTTCGGCGATTTCTGCGCTACATCATGTGCATGCGCCTGGGGAGTCGCTGAAAATCATCGCGGAGCACTTTCATGGAATATGTAAAACTCGGGAAGACCGGTCTCGAAATCTCGAAGATCTGCCTCGGCTGCATGACCTATGGCGATCCCAACCGCGGAAATCACGCTTGGAGCCTGCCGGAAGAGGAAAGCCGCGCGCTCCTCAAACAGGCGATCGATCTCGGCATCAATTTCCTCGACACGGCCAACACCTATTCTAATGGTTCCTCCGAGGAGATCGTCGGCCGCGCCATCAAGGATTTCGCCAAGCGCGAGGATATCGTACTCGCGACCAAGGTCTTCAACCGCATGCGGCCCGGGCCGAATGGCGCCGGCCTGTCGCGCAAGGCGATCTTCGACGAAATAGACAACAGCCTGCGCCGCCTCGGCACTGATTACGTCGACCTCTACCAGATCCACCGCTGGGACTATACGACACCGATCGAGGAAACGCTGGAAGCCCTTCATGACATCGTGAAATCAGGCAAGGCGCGTTATATCGGCGCTTCTTCCATGTATTCCTGGCAGTTCGCCAAGGCGCTCTACACCTCGCGCCTCAATGGCTGGACGGAATTCGTCAGCATGCAGGACCACGTAAACCTGCTCTACCGCGAGGAAGAACGTGAAATGCTGCCTTTCTGCGAGGACCAGAAGATCGCCGTCATTCCCTGGAGCCCGCTTGCCCGCGGTCGCCTGACCCGTGACTGGGATGAGAAGACCAACCGCAGCGAAACCGATGAATTCGGCAAGACGCTCTATAAGCAGGCCGAAGAGGCCGATCGCAAGATCGTCGAAAAGGTTGCCGAAATCGCCAGGGCCCATGGCGTTTCCCGCGCGCAGGTCGCCACCGCGTGGATCCTACAGAAGAGCGCAGTCACCGCCCCGATCATCGGCGCTTCCAAGGCGCAACACCTGACGGACGCCGTCGGCGCGCTGACTGTGAAACTCAGCGCCGATGATATCGCCGCACTCGAAGCACCCTACATCCCGCATAACGTCGCCGGCTTCAAATAAGCCGCCGCGTGATAGCCTCTCTCCGCCGATGTGGAGGAGGCTCATTCCTTTCCCGATATCCGGACTTCCAGGCGATTGCCCGCTGTGTGAGTTCGGCCGCGACCTATTGAAGCAGATCATGCCGCTCTGGCGTTGGGTGGCCGAAAACGTCGCCTCGTTCGAGGCCACGCGTGTGCGATCCAAGAAACCATCACGAGCCGGTCACAGTTGAGCCTTAGCGGTTTGCGGCAAACAGAGGACCGTCCGCATGACTATCGTTCCTTTCGAAGCCCCCCGCTTTCGTACCACTGCCGTCTACTACAACCGCTTCCGTGTCCCCTATCCGGACAGGCTGATCGAACGCGTCGCCGAACGCACCGGCCTGAAACCCGGCGATCGTGTGCTCGATCTCGGCTGCGGACCAGGACCGCTCGGCGTCGCCTTCGCACGCCTCGCTGGCGCTGATGTGATCGGGGTCGATCCCGAGCCGGAAATGCTGGATGCCGCGCGCGAAAATGCGGCCGAAGCCGCCGTGAACATGAGGCTCATCCAGGGCTCCTCTTACGATCTCAACCCGGATCTGGCCCCGCTGAAACTTGCTGTCCTGGGCCGCTCCTTCCATTGGATGGACCGCCCGGCGACGCTGGTAGCGCTCGACGAGCTCATCGCGCCGGGCGGAGCTGTCGTTCTCTTCTCCGACAGGCATATCGCAGCGACACCGGATTGGCGTGATGTGCTGCATCAGCTGTCGGAGACCTATTCGCCGGAAAAAAGCGCCGAGCGTAAACTACGCCGCACGCCGGAATTCGGACCGCATGAGGCGGTCCTGCTGCGCTCCCCCTTCCGCAGCCTTGAACGTATCGGCATCGTCAACGAACGGGTAATCGGGACGGAGGATATCATCGGCCGCGCCTTTTCCATGTCCGTCACCTCTCCACAGGCGCTAGGCGACAAGACAGAGGAATTCGAGGCAGCTTTCCGCAGCGAGCTCGCCGCTTTGGCGCCGGACGGCACCTTCACCGAAATCGTCGAGGGCCATGCGATGATCGCCTTCCGAAACTAAGCAATTCCAGTAAAAGCGCGGAGCGGTTTTGCGTCCGGAATTGCGTGAATGCTTTGGGATTACTGCGCCGGGTCGAGCTTGCGGCGCATCGTGACCAGAAACTGCTCGGCGAGCGCCCGATCCTCGACCGCGCGGGCAAGAATGACGGCGCCCATCATCGATGAAAGCGTCGATGTCGCATTGGCGCGGCGCTCTTCCTCGGTCGCACCCGGCACCACCTCCTTCAGCACATCGACCAGCGCGGACAACCCCTCACTGAAGGTCGCACGAACCGCACCTTCGCTGCGGCTGACTTCCTGGATCAACGAGGCGAACACGCAGCTTCCGCCGGGATCATCAACCGTGCGCCAATGGATGTAGTGATCGAGCAGCGCCTGAAGCGGCTTGTCTGGTTCAGCGGCGATCAGCTCAAGCCAACGTTCTTCCACACGCTCGATCAGCTTGCGGCTGACCTCCAGAGCAAGGTCGTCCTTCGATTCGAAATGGCCGTAAAAACCGCCATGCGTAAGGCCTGCAGCCTTCATGATGTCGGCGACGCCGACGCCATCGAACCCATTCTCGCGGAAGAGCACGCTGGCCGCCGTCAGGATCTTCTCGCGGTTTTCTGCAAATTTCTCGCGGCTGACCCGCATTTTTCGTCTCCGGAAATGGTCGCTTGACAATTTATATGATGTCCATCATCAATACGCAACAAATATGATGGCCGTCATGTAAAGCGGCCTTCTATATGGTCCTCACGTCACAAACGGAATTTGCCCATGGTCTCTGCAGTCCTTGCATCATCCCTTGCCCGGCGAAACATTCACTATGGATGGGTGGTCGTTGGCGCCACCTTCCTGACCATGCTGGTAACCGCCGGCGCAATGGGCGCGCCGGGTGTCCTCATCAAGCCGCTGCAGGACGAATTCGGCTGGGAAACCTCGCAGATTTCCTCCGCCCTTGCCATCCGCCTGATCCTCTTCGGCCTGATGGGTCCGTTTGCGGCAGCCTTCATGAACTATTTCGGCGTCCGCAAGGTCATCGTCTTTGCGCTGGCCCTCATCGGCGCTGGCTTCGTTGGCTCGCTGTTCATGACCAAGCTTTGGCATCTGCTGGCGCTCTGGGGCATCGTCGTCGGCTTCGGAACCGGGCTGACGGCCATGGTGCTGGCAGCCACGATTTCCACACGCTGGTTCGTCAAGCATCGCGGCCTTGTCGTCGGCATGCTCTCGGCAAGTTCGGCAACCGGCCAGCTCGTTTTCCTGCCACTGATGGCGGAGCTGACCGAACGCTACGGCTGGCGTGCCACCGTCTTCTTCGTCTGCGCCATGATCATGGTCGCCGCTCTTCTCGTGCTGCTCTTCATGCGCGACCGCCCCTCGGACGTAAACCTGCCCTCGGTCGGCGAAACCCAGGTTGCGCCGGCCCCGGCCCGAGGCACGCTCGGCGCAGCGCTTGTAACGCCGATCACGGTTCTCAGGGACATTTCGACGACCTCGACCTTCTGGATCCTGTTTGCCACCTTCTTCATCTGCGGGCTCAGCACCAACGGCCTCATCCAGACGCATTTCGTCACACTCTGCGGCGACTTCGGCATCATGCCGGTCGCAGCCGCCAGCGTTCTCGCCGTCATGGGCATCTTCGATTTCTTCGGCACGATCGGCTCCGGCTGGCTCTCCGACCGCTTCGACAATCGCTGGCTGCTCTTCTGGTACTACGGCCTGCGTGGCCTCTCGCTGCTCTTCCTGCCTTTCAGCGATTTCAGCTTCTACGGCCTGTCCATCTTCGCCGTCTTCTATGGCCTGGACTGGATCGCCACCGTGCCGCCGACTGTCAAGATCGCCGCCGACCGCTTCGGCCGTGAAAAAGCCGGCCTCGTCTTCGGCTGGGTCTTTGCCGGTCATCAGCTTGGTGCTGCCACCGCGGCTTATGGCGCAGGCCTGTCGCGCACGGCCCTGGAAAGCTACCTGCCGGCCTTCTTCATTGCCGGCGCCTTCTGCCTGCTGGCCTCGGTCCTCGCGATCACACTGAAGAAATCCAGCCTCACTGCCCCAAGTGAGGCAGTCGCCCACTAAACCTCGATTTCCAAACGCCAAAACTTCGCCCGCCGTCTTGCACGCGCGGGCGAACGCATGTTAGACAGCCGCCTCGTATTTCGCTGCCCCATTGGCGGAATTGGTAGACGCGCTCGACTCAAAATCGAGTTTCGAAAGAAGTGCTGGTTCGACCCCGGCATGGGGCACCAAATATCTCTAAATAAATGGATTTTAAACTTCGCCCACGCCCCAGAGGGCGAGGGCATGAGCCTTGGCAGACGATGCCGAAGTTCCGGCGGAGTGGGATGCCGGCCCCTCAGCCTGCTGTTCAATCACACCGTCTGACCGTTTTTGTGACAGTGCCTTCATCTGTCTGACGGGTCACGCTGCGCGTGACGCAACGGTCACGGTCCCAATCGCGCCAGCGATCCCGTTCGCGCACCGCGCCGAACGTAATGCCGCGATCACTGATGGTAACGCCGGGCCGAGCCCGGTCACGGTCATAGTTGTCATAACCGTCATAGGCACGCTCGCGCATGACCGTCACGCTGCCTGCCATTGCAGGCGCTGCGGCCGAGCCCAGGGCAAGGACAGCGATTGCACAGTTGATGATGATCTTTCGCATCTCTCTTCTCCTTGTCGTCATGTATAGGCAACGACACGGGAGCTTAGTGGTTCGGCTCAAAAAGCCGGCCATTTAGGTCTAATCCATCCAAATCAACTCTTTAACTTTGCCGGTGCTTCATCCTAAAGTGCCGGCCGCGAGGCATTTTGAGAGGGCTGATGCATCAGGAAGCGGGATTGATTGCGACGGTAGCCATAAGCTTCGTCTTTGCGGCGGTTCTTGGCTATTGCGCCGACAGGCTGCGGCTGCCGCCACTGGTCGGCTATCTCTTCGCCGGCATTCTCATGGGACCGTTCACACCGGGCTTTGTGGCTGACACGGAGCTTGCGAGCCAGCTCGCCGAAATGGGCGTGATCCTGCTGATGTTTGGCGTCGGTCTGCATTTCTCCGCATCCGACCTGTTGGCCGTTCGCGGCATCGCCGTGCCGGGCGCGATTGGCCAGATCCTGTTTGCCACCCTGCTCGGCGTCGGCCTCGGCGAACTCTGGGGCTGGAGCCTCGGCGCCGGCATCGTCTTCGGCCTCAGCCTTTCGGTTGCCAGTACGGTCGTGCTCCTGAAAGCGCTGGAAGAGCGCAACCTCGTCAATACCGCCGGCGGGCGCGTGGCCGTCGGCTGGTTGATCGTCGAGGATCTCGCGATGGTACTGGCGCTCGTGCTATTGCCGGCCCTCGCCGAACTTCTGGGCGGGCATGCGAGCGACACTGCCTCGCATGGCCTCGACCTGCCGCTTTCGGTCACCATCGCACTCACCTTGCTCAAAGTCGCAGCCTTTGCCGCCATGGCGATCTTCCTTGGGCCGCGCATCGTGCCCTGGCTTTTGACGCTGATTGCCCGCACCGGCTCGCGTGAACTCTTCACGCTCACCGTGCTCGCCATCGCGCTCGGCATTGCCTTCGGTTCGGCGGCAATCTTTGGCGTTTCCTTCGCGCTCGGCGCCTTCTTCGCCGGCGTAGTCATGAGCGAATCCCATCTCAGCCATCGCGCCGCCGCCGATTCCCTGCCGCTGCAGAATGCCTTCTCGGTGCTGTTTTTCGTTTCCGTCGGCATGCTCTTCGATCCGTCGATCATTGTGCAGCATCCTCTGGCTGTGATCAGTGCTTTGGCACTGATCATCGTCGGCAAGGCAATCATCTCTTTCGGTATTGTCGTCCTGTTGCGCTATCCGATCGGCATGGGCCTGACGGCCGCCGGCGGCCTTGCCCAGATCGGCGAATTCTCCTTCATCCTTGCCGGCCTCGGCGTTTCGCTCGGGCTCCTGCCACATGAAGGACAGGATCTGATCCTTGCCGCCGCAATCCTTTCCATCACGCTGAACCCGCTCGTCATCTTCGTGGCCGAGAAGCTGAACCGCAAGATCAGGGTGAAATGGCCGCGCCTACATGAAAGCTACGGCCGGAAAAACCAGGACGCCCTGGCACGGGAATTGGAAAAGATCAGGGCGCTCGGCGAGGAGCGCGCACGCCAGCATCATCTGCGTATCCAGCAGCTGGTCGAGACCTTCCCGCTTTTCTCCGAAGTTGGCGAGGATGCGCTTGAGGAACTGCTCTTGCTGTTCAACCCCAAACTCGCCTCGCCCGGTGAACGCGTCATCCGCCGCGGCGACCGCGGCGACAGCATGTATTTCATCTCCTCCGGCGCGGTGGAGGTGCGGTTGGCAAGCGGCGCGGTGCGGCTTGAGCCCGGCGCCTTCTTCGGCGAAATGGCGCTGCTGAGCGGCGGACGCCGCACGGCCGATGTCATCGCCGTCGATTTCTGCCAGTTCGAAGTGCTGGAGCGGCGTGACTTCAACATGTTCATGTCTCGCCACCCCAACCTTCGCGCCATCGTCAGCGAAATGGCGCAGAAGCGCACCGAAATGAACGTCATGCGCCAGCAGTGGGAAAAATCCATGGACCTGTCGTAAGCGGTCGGAGCGCAAACTCGATCACGCTGTCGCCGTTTCATCCAGCTTCGGCCAGTAAAGATCAGAACGAAAATCGGCCGGGATGGGATCGAGGCGGCAGATAGCATCTGCAGCGAAATCGATCTGCATGGCGAAATATTGGAACGCCGGTGGCATCGGCACGCCGGCTGCTTCCATAATGCGGGAACGGTGATAGCCGCTGGCGTTCAAACGACGAGCCGCCTCACGCCTGATATCCTCGCGCTCCGGCCCCCGACCGCTCGCTTGCCTATCCCGCTCCCCTGCGGAACTCAGCCCGCCCTCTATGACCCTGAATTTCATGACATGCCCGGATTCGTCGAACGACAACCCAGCCTGACGTAGTTTGGCGCTTTTGCCATCCCGCAAGATCTTGGGAGGGAATGCCTGCATCAGATCACGAAAATTTTCAGCGCGAACGCCGCGAAGGCACAGCCCGAGCATTTACAGCGTCATGATCGCCCCCTAATGCTTTGTGCGTCGCAACAGAGAAAGGGAACGGATGCTCCGCAGACTTTACGACTGGACCATGTCTCTGGCCTCGAAGAAATCAGCCGAAGTCTGGCTCGCCGTCATCGCCTTCGTCGAAAGCTCCGTCTTTCTGGTTCCCGCTGATGTGCTCTTCCTGCCGATGGCGCTTGCCAAGCCTGAACGCTCCTATCGCTATGCACTCGTCGCCACTGTCGCATCGGTGCTGGGCGGCATCGCCGGCTGGGCGCTTGGCTATTTTGCCTACGAAACCGTGGCACGCCCGGTTCTGGAATTCTATGGAAAGCTCGATCAATTCGAGCAGATGAAATCCTACGTCACTTACGAGACGATCCTGCTGCTGCTCGTCACCTCGGGTCTCGCGCATCTGCCGCCGATCAAGATCGTCACGATTCTATCAGGCGTCATCCATGTCAGCCTGCCGCTCTTCATCGTTTCGGCGATCATCGCCCGCGGCGCCCGCTTCCTGTTCCTTGCCTGGCTGCTGCGTCGTTACGGCGAGCCGATCCGCCACTTCATCGAGAAGCGCCTTGGCCAGATCGTGGGCATCGGCGCGGCGGTCGTGATCGTGCTATATATCGCCTACCGATACTTTGCCCACTGAGCCAACTTCGCGGAGTTCCGCCATGAATGCCACCACCTCGCCGTTTGCCCGCCCTGGCTTCACCCTCTCGCTGCTGCTTGCCGTTGCCATGGCAGTGGTCGTCGGAACGGCCCTCGGCTTCCAGTATATTGGCGGCTATATTCCCTGTGCGCTCTGCCTGCTGCAGCGCCAGCCCTATTATTATGGGATTCCGATCGCGATCGTCGGCGCGGTGGCCGCCCTCATCGGCCTGCCGAACTGGATGACGCGCGCCATCATTCTTGCCGTCGGCATCCTGATGCTCGTCGGCGCCGGCATGGGCGTCTATCACGCAGGCGTGGAATGGCACTTCTGGGCAGGCCCGGCCACCTGCTCGACCACCGCAAACAGCATGACCACCAATGCCGGCGATCTGCTGGGCGAGCTGAACACGATCAAGGGGCCGTCCTGCACGGATGCGGCGCTGCGCGTTCTCGGCCTGTCCTTTGCGGGCTGGAATGTGATCGCAAGCCTGATCCTCGCAGCCTTCGCCTTCTGGAGCGTGAAGAAGACCGCGTAAGCGCTTAAAGCACGTCGCGCAGAAATGCGCAGCTAACGACTGCGTAAACCCAGGACTTCGAACCAATGCATCACGGCTGCAGCTCGGTATCCCAGTAGAGGTAGTCGAGCCAGCTGTCATGCAGATAGTTCGGCGGGAAGAGCCGGCCGTTATTGTGCAGATCCTGCACGGTCGGCTGGTACGGCTTCTGCGCAGGGAACATGCTTGCCTGCTTCGGAAGCTTGCTGCCCTTGCGCAGATTGCAGGGCGAACAGGCCGCCACGACATTCTCCCAGGTCGTCTCGCCGCCATGAGCGCGCGGGATGACGTGGTCGAAGGTCAGATCGTCATGAGCGCCGCAATACTGGCACTCGAACCTGTCGCGCAAGAAGACGTTGAAGCGGGTGAAGGCGGGATTGCGGGACGGCTGAACGTAAGTTTTTAGACACACGACACTCGGCAGCCGCATCGAGAAGCTCGGTGAGGAAACCTCATGCTCATATTCCGCGATAATGTTCACACGGTCGAGAAATACCGCCTTGATCGCGTCCTGCCAGGACCAGAGCGACAAGGGGTAATAACTCAGTGGCCGGTAGTCAGCGTTCAGGACGAGCGCTGGCAGGGCCTGTGGTGAGACTGCAATCGTCAAGGAGCCCTCCTGGATCGATTCGGCATCTGCACCTGTATATTAGGCCGGTTGTTACAGGATTGTGAAGTCCAATAAATTCAGGGGATAAAGGCAAATTGAGGGAGAGTGTCCGTTAGCCGATCGGCAGCACGTCGCGACGCATTTTTGCGGCGTAATAAGCCCAGAAAAGCCGGGCTGCGACCGAACGCCAGGGTGACCAGATTTCTGCAAGCCCTGTAAGTACTTTGGCTTGCGGGCGTTCAGCGAGACCGAATGCCGCAGCGACCGCCGCCTGAAGCGCCACATCACCCGCCGGAAATACGTCCACATGGCCGCCGCAGAACATCAGATAGACCTCTGCCGTCCATGGCCCGATTCCCTTCTGAGCCGTCAGTTCTGCGAGCGCTTCGCCAGGCGGTTTTTGGACCAGGGTCTGCAGATTGATTCGTCCGGATGCGACCGCTTGCGCAATCCGCGTCAGCGTATCGGCCTTGGCGCGCGATAGCCCAAACTCGCGCCAGGCATCGGGATGAAGCAATATGTAGGATTCCGCACTTAGCAGTCCGCTCGCCGGCTGCATGCGCCGCCAGATCGCCTCGGCGCTGGCGCGCGATACCATCTGCGAAACGATGATATGAGCAAGGCCGGCAAAGCCCGGCTCGCGCAGCCTCAGTGGGACAGGGCCGGCCTCCCTGGCAATCGCCACGAGCCGTGGATCGAGAACAAGAAGAGCGGCAAGCCCCTCTTCAATATCCTTTCCATTGCTGATGACCCGCACCTTGCCTCGCGATCGCTTCAAATCCATGTCAGAAGAAAGCATGATCACGACTCCGCGTCAAAAACCCGTCTTCCGTTTCGCCCCGAGCCCAAATGGGCCTCTGCATCTCGGTCACGCGCTGTCGGCTTTCCTCAACGACGACATGGCAAGAGCCATAGAAGGCCGGCTGCTGCTGCGCATTGAAGACATCGATCTGACGCGCTGCACACCCGAATTCGAAGCCGGCATCTACGCCGATCTCCAATGGCTTGAGATCGAATGGGAGCAGCCGGTGCGCCGCCAGTCGGAACATTTTTCCGAATATCAGGCAGCCCTTGATTCGCTGATCGAACGCGGACTGGTCTACCCCTCCTTCCTGACGCGCGGTGAGGTCAAAACCCGCGTTGCGGCTTACGAGCGGGTCAACCGCCCCTGGCCGCGTGATCCCGACGGCACACCGCATTATCCAGCTGACGACCGCGACCGCAGCGAGGACGAGCGCGGCACAATGCTGGCCTCCGGCTTGAAACATGCTTGGCGTCTGGACATGCACCGGGCAATGGATCTGATCGGCGAACCGCTGTTCTGGACGGAAACCGGCGACGAAAGAAAAGGTGAAATCCTGGCCGAGCCTGCCGCCTGGGGCGATGTCGTTCTCTCGCGCTCGGATGCGCCCTCCAGCTATCATCTGTCGGTCGTCATCGATGATGCGCTGCAGGGCGTGACCCATGTCGTGCGTGGACTCGACCTTTTCCACGCCACCTCGGTGCACAGGTTGCTGCAGAGGCTGCTCAACCTGCCGCAACCGGCCTATCATCATCATCGCCTCGTCGTGGATGGAGAGGGCCGGAAGCTTTCCAAAAGCCAGGGCGATACCGGCCTGGCGGAACTACGTGCGAAGGGGCTGTCAGCTGCCGGTATTCGCCGCCTTGTCGGGCTTTGAATCGGCAACGCGGTCACGCCCGACCACCGAAAAGGTGCGTGAGAAATTGCGCAACACCCTAAACTTCATCAATGCCGCATTGATCTCCGCACCGACGATGAAGATGACGCCCACCATGTAGAGGAAGATCAGCACGATCATGACGGATGCCAGGCCGGCATAGGTGGCGGTGTAATTGGCGAAGGTCGCGAGATAATAAGCAAAGATCAGTGCGCCGGCGAGCCAAAGCAGCAGGGTCAGAAATACACCCGGAACGACGTCGAACACGCGGCGTTTGCCCGAAGGCAGCCAGAGATGGACGACCAAAAGGCCGAGTGTCAGGAGCACCAGTGTTCCATAAATACGCCAGCCGAAGACGATTTCGAGCGTGTCGACGGCCGTTGGCAACCATTGGCGCACGACTTCTGGAAGCACTTCGAGAGTGTCGTTATGCAGGAGCCAATCGCGCGCATAATTGAGACCGACGGGAACGGCGACGAGCAAGATACTGATGGCGGCTACAATAATGACCGCAACAAGAACATAACCGAGGCTGAAAAGACGTGTCAGGTACCACGGCCTGGTTTCCTGCACCCGGTAGGCGCGGTTGAGAGAGATGCGCAGTGCCTCTACGCCATTCGAAGCGAAATAAGCGGCCGCCAGTACGGAGATCGTGAGAAGACCGCCACGGGGGATTGTCAGAACTTCGATAAGTTGATCCGAAAGCGGTTTGGCGATTGCCTCCGGCCAAGTGTCAAAGATGAAGTGGATCGCATAAGTCGAAAATTGGTCGGCACCAAGAAAATTGGCGAGTGCCGTGCCGAAGATCAGGAAGGGAAAGACTGCAAGCAGGCTGGAAAGCGCTACATGGCTTGCCATAGCAAAACCGTCATCGTCGATGAGGTGGCAGATGGCATCATAGATCACATCGTACAGCGTGCGCAGGAATTTCGGCATTCAGCTTCCCAATTGTATCCTTCCTGCGAATATGGGAAACGAGTCCCACTTTGTACAGGAATCATTGAATGGCCGATCAGCGCACCATCGTCGTGACCGGATGCTCTTCCGGCATCGGCGCCTATTGCGCGCGCGCCCTGAAAGCGGACGGCTGGCGTGTCTTCGCCACAGTGCGCAAGGTGGAGGATCTGTCGTCGCTTGAAGCAGACGGCATCGAAGCTTTCCTGATGGACTACACACAGCCTGAGACGATCTCGGCACTGGTGGGTGCAGTGGCCGAGCGCAGCGGAGGCAGGATCGATGCACTGTTCAACAATGGCGCCTATGGGCAGCCGGGAGCGGTGGAAGATCTGTCGACGCAGGCGCTGCGCGACCAGTTCGAGACCAATGTTTTTGGCTGGCACGAGCTGACCAGGCTGGTCATTCCCTTCATGCGCCGGCGCGGCCAGGGCCGCATCGTGCAATGTTCCTCGATTCTCGGCCTCCTGCCCTACCGCTATCGCGGCGCCTACACGGCGTCGAAATTCGCGCTCGAAGGCTTGAGCATCACCCTGCGCATGGAACTGCAGGGAAGCGGCATTCATGTGAGCCTGATTGAGCCGGGACCGATCACCAGCCGCTTTACGGCAAACGCGCTGGCAAAGATCAAAGAACATGTCGACCTGGAAAACTCGCCCCATGCGGTCGAATACCGCAGACAGCTTGCCCGCCTTGAAGGCTCAGGTCCGGTCAACCGCCACAAACTTGGCCCCGAGGCGGTCTATGCAGTATTGACGCGTGCATTGAACTCGAAAAATCCGAAGCCACATTATCCCGTAACGATTCCGGCTAAACAGGGCATATTGTTGAAGAGGCTGCTTCCGGCCAATCTCTTCTACCGCCTGATGCGCTGGACGGACTGAAGAAGAAAAGAGACTGCCATGTCCACAGTCACCTATGTCATCGCGATCATCGTCATGGGCCTCGTCGCTCTTGTGTTGATCCGCGGCCTGTTCAACATGATGAAAGGTGGCGATGCGAACCTTTCCAACAAGCTGATGCAGCTGCGCGTGCTGCTGCAGGCGATCGCCGTCGTCCTGATCATGCTGACGCTCTGGCTGACCGGCGGCGGACGCCCGAGCTGATCTGCGAGCCGCCGATGGTAAAGCTCAACAAGATCTACACCAGAACCGGCGATGACGGCACGACCGCGTTGGTCTCCGGTCCACGCCGCGCCAAGCACGACCTGCGCGTCGAGGCCTACGGAACCATCGACGAAACCAATTCGGCCATCGGCGTCGCAAGGCTGCATACGGCAGACCTGGCCGAACTCGACGCCATGCTGGCGCTGATCCAGAACGACCTCTTCGATCTCGGCGCCGATCTCGCCACGCCTGAAACCGCTGAGCCGCCGGCTTACGAGCCGCTGCGCGTCGTCGAAAGCCAGGTCACACGGCTGGAGCAGGATATCGACGGGCTGAATGCCGACCTGCAGCCGCTGAAATCCTTCGTTTTGCCCGGCGGCAGCGCTGCGGCCGCCCATCTGCACCTCGCCCGCACGATCGCGCGCCGCGCCGAACGGCTGATGGTGGCGCTTGCCCGAAGCGACGGAGAAATCGTCAACGCCGCAGCACTCCAATACGTCAACCGCCTCTCGGATTTCCTGTTCGTAGCCGCCCGTCATGCAAATAATGGTGGCAAGGCAGATGTGCTTTGGGTTCCCGGAAAAAACAGGTAGGTTCGCAGCCGTCACGATCGCCCGGGGGCAGGCCTTCATGTTCATACCGCTGCACGATGCCAATACGCTGAAACACATTAAGGTTCAGTGGGTCACACTCGGCCTGATGGCGGCAAACATAGCCGCCTGGATCTTCACGGCAGTCGAAAGCGATCAGGTCGCGCAGGCGGCAACCATCGGCCTCGGCTATATCCCGGCTATCATCTTCGGCCATGCGATGCTGGCGCCGGGACTGGAGATCGTGCCGGAAGCCGCTACGTACATCACCTATTCCTTCATCCATACGAGCTTCTGGCATCTTGCCGGCAACATGATCTTCCTCTGGGTCTTCGGCGACAATGTCGAGGATGCAATGGGACATCTGCGCTTCCTCGTCTTCTACCTCGCCTGCGCTGCGGCCGGTGCCCTTTGCCACGGCCTGCTGTCGACGACATCGGAAGCGCCCCTCGTCGGTGCATCGGGCGCAATTTCCGGCGTGGTGGCGGCCTATCTGATGCTGCATCCGCGCGTGCGGGTCTGGGTGCTGGTCTTCTTCCGCGTGCCACTACCGCTACCGGCCTTCATCCCACTCCTGCTCTGGGTTGGTCAGCAGTTTTTCATGCTGCTGATCGATCCTGACGGGAATGTCTCGTGGGGCGCGCATGTCGGCGGCATTATCGCTGGCGCCCTGCTCATTTTCATCCTGCGCCGGCCAGGCGTGCCGCTCTTCGACCGGCAGATCGTCACACCACGTGCCGTTCGCGATCGGCCGGTCCCCATCCGTGTCACCGCCTCCGGCATGCCCGTGCCGCCGCGCCTGCCCTGGGGACGGGACAAGCTTTAATATTGACGTGAACGTAAACGTTAATATATTGCCATCCAAATCGGCTGGCTGCGTCACGGAAGCGTTGTATTTGGAGGAAAAACGCGTATCCATGTCGCCATTCGACAATCGGAGCAGCGTCCAAGCGCGCATTTTCCCAGAAGTCTCTGTTGAAGGCCCATCTCTGTTCGAAGGAAGGACCCCATGAAAATTCTCGTCCCAGTCAAGCGCGTTGTCGATTACAACGTGAAGATCCGTGTCAAGCCGGATGGATCGGGCGTCGACCTTGCCAACGTCAAGATGTCGATGAACCCGTTCGACGAGATTTCGGTTGAGGAGGCCCTTCGCCTGAAGGAAGCCGGCAAGGCCGAGGAAGTGGTCGTCGTCTCGATCGGCCCGGCCAAGGCCGAGGAAACTTTGCGAACCGCGCTCGCCATGGGCGCCGACCGCGCCATCCTCGTTGAAACCGATGACGCTGTCGAGCCGCTCGCAGTCGCAAAGATCCTCAAGGGCGTTGCAGACGCTGAAAAGCCAGGCCTCATCATTGTCGGCAAGCAGGCAATCGACGATGATTCCAACCAGACCGGCCAGATGCTTGCAGCCCTTCTCGGCTCCGCCCAGGCGACCTTCGCCTCCAAGGTCGAGATCGCCGGCGCTGGAGAATCTGCAACGGCGACGGTCACCCGTGAGATCGATGGCGGCCTGCAGACCATCAAGGTCAAGCTTCCGGCCGTCGTGACGACCGACCTGCGCTTGAACGAGCCGCGCTATGCTACGCTACCGAACATCATGAAGGCGAAAAAGAAGCCGCTCGACAAGACGAGCCCGGCTGATTTCGGCGTTTCCACCGCGCCGCGCCTCAAGGTGCTGAAGACGGAAGAACCATCCGGCCGCAAGGCAGGCGTGAAGGTGAAATCGGTCGCCGAGCTTATCGACAAGCTCAAGAACGAAGCCGGCGTACTCTGAGATCTGGAAAGGGAGAACACGATAATGGCCATTCTTCTTCTGGCTGACCACGACAACGCGAGCCTTTCCGACCAGACTGCCAAGGCCCTGACGGCTGCGTCTCAGATCGGCGGAGATGTTCACATCCTCGTCGCCGGTAAGGGCGCAAAGGCAGCCGCCGACGCGGCTGCCAAGCTTTCCGGCGTCTCCAAGGTGCTGCTCGCCGAAAGCGACGAGCTCGCCAACAACCTTGCCGAACCGCTCGCCGACCTGATCATTTCGCTGGCTGGCAGCTATGACACCATCGTCGCCGCTGCCACCTCCACCGGCAAGAACGTTATGCCGCGTGTCGCGGCGCTGCTCGATGCCGCCCAGGTCTCTGAAATCATCGAAGTGGTTTCGCCCGACACCTTCAAGCGCCCGATCTATGCCGGCAATGCGATCCAGACGGTGCAGGCGACCGACGCCAAGAAGGTCATCACCGTGCGCACTGCCTCTTTCGCCTCCGCTTCCGAGGGCGGCTCGGCTACCGTCGAAGTAATTCCGGCGGTTTCTGGTCCAAGCCTTTCGAATTTCGTGTCCGACGCACTGTCGGCCTCCGAGCGACCGGAACTGACCTCCGCCAAGATCATCATTTCCGGCGGTCGTGCGCTCGGTTCAGCCGAAAAGTTCAAGGAAGTCATCCTGCCGGTCGCCGATAAGCTCGGTGCTGCCGTCGGTGCATCGCGCGCCGCCGTCGATGCCGGCTACGCCCCGAACGACTGGCAGGTCGGCCAGACTGGCAAGGTCGTCGCCCCGCAGCTCTACATCGCCTGCGGCATCTCAGGCGCTATCCAGCATCTCGCCGGCATGAAAGACTCAAAGGTCATTGTCGCGATCAACAAGGACGAGGAGGCTCCGATCTTCCAGATTGCCGACTATGGACTTGTCGCCGATCTCTTCGATGTCCTGCCGGAGCTCGAAAAAGCCCTCTGATCGGGCAGATTGCCTTCTTTTCGCACTTGCGAATGACTGGAAAATTGTCTTCTATCGGTCTACTACTTTTGCCGGGCGATCTTTCGTCCGGCAATTTCATATAAAAATACCGGCAGCGCGGGGGTGTATGCCGGGCGGGGGTTGGAGATGAGCGCGGTGTTGAAGAATATTGGTATCATTGGTGCGGGCCAGATGGGCTGCGGCATCGCGCATGTTTCGGCCGCCGCAGGATACAAGGTTCACATCTACGATCTGTCGCAGGATCGTATCGAGTCCGGCCTTGCCACCATCAACGGCAATTTTGCGCGTCAGGTGACGAACGGCAAGATGACGGATGAAGAGCGCAGCGCAGCGCTTGCGCACATCACCGGTTCAGCCGATGTCAACGATCTCGCTCCCTCCGATCTTGTGATCGAGGCGGCGACCGAGGATGAAAGTGTCAAGCGCAAGATTTACGCGCAGGTCTGTCCGGTACTGAAGCCGGAAGCTATCCTTGCCACCAACACCTCCTCGCTGTCGATCACACGTCTTGCGTCCGCGACAGACCGCCCCGAGCGCTTCATGGGCATCCATTTCATGAACCCGGTTCCGGTCATGAAGCTCGTGGAGCTGGTGCGCGGCATCGCGACCGAGGAAGCAACCTTCTCTGCCGCCCGGGAATTCGTCGCTTCGCTGGAAAAGACGGTCACAGTCGCCGAGGATTTCCCGGCCTTCATCGTCAATCGCATCCTGCTGCCGATGATCAACGAAGCGATCTATACGCTGTACGAGGGCGTCGGCACGGTCGATGCGATCGACACCGCCATGAAGCTCGGTGCCAACCATCCGATGGGGCCGCTGCAGCTTGCCGATTTCATCGGGCTCGATACCTGCCTCTCGATCATGCAGGTGCTGCATGACGGCCTCGCCGACAGCAAATACCGCCCTTGCCCGCTGCTTGTGAAATATGTCGAAGCCGGCTGGCTCGGCCGCAAATCCGGTCGCGGCTTCTACGATTATCGTGGCGAAACGCCGGTTCCGACGCGCTAGGCTCGTCCGTCATCAGAACGGGTGAATGGAACAAACGCCCGAGACATGCTTTCCTTCCGTCGAACGGAAGGAAAATGCCATGTCGAGCGAATTGCCGATGTTCCTGCTGCAGTGCGGCGTCCTGATCGGACTTGCAGGCGTCTTCCTCATTCGCGGCGCCGGCGACTCCTGACGGCCGCTCTTACGAACCCACCGCACCTTTGATCAGCGCCTTGGCATCCTCGCTGTCCCAGGCAGCCGGGCCATTCATGGCTGAGATCAGGCAGCCCTTGTCATCAAGCAGGAGCGTCACCGGAAGACCGAAGGCCAGGCCCTCCTTCTTCAGGCTGTTAAAGACGCCGATCGTGTTGTCGCGATAGAGCTGTAGCGCATCGACGCCGATTTCACTGAGGAACGCCCTCGGCTTTTCGTCGTCGCCGGTATCGATATTGACCGGCACGACCTGGAACTTGTCGCTGCCCATCTCTTTCTCCAGCGCATTCAGCGCCGGCATCTCCTCACGGCAGGGCACGCACCATGTGGCCCAGAGATTGAGAAGCACGGTCTTGCCGGAGAAATGATCGAGCGTCATCGGCTTACCGTCAGGGCCGTTGAAGGCGACGGTTCCAAGCTTCTTCGGCTGGTTGGCGGCAACCATTGCGGCAACCTGGCCCTTCATGAGCGGCGTCAGATTGGCGGCGCGCTCCTTCGTCAGCGGGCACTCGGCCGAAGCCGTATCGCCGATACCATTGCCAATGCCCGTCTCCTTCACGTATACCGCTGCCGCACCGGCAACAATGCCAGCAACGGCAGCGATTGCGATCAGTTTCACCGACGGCAGGCCGAAGGGTTTTTTCGTCGTCATTTCATTCTCCAGGACGGGCATCTTCCATGGCCGAGGACAACACGGACACCAAATCCTCCAACCAGATGTGGGGCGGACGTTTCGCCTCCGGCCCCGATGCGATCATGGAGGAGATAAATGCCTCGATCGGTTTCGACAAGAAGCTGTTTGCCCAGGATATCCGCGGATCGATCGCCCACGCCACGATGCTCGCCCATCAGGGCATCATTTCTGCCGACGATAAGGACAAGATCGTTCACGGGCTAAACACGATCCTGTCAGAAATCGAAAGCGGCAATTTCGAGTTCTCTCGTCAGCTCGAAGACATCCATATGAATGTCGAGGCCCGGCTCGCGACCCTGATCGGCCCCGCCGCCGGTCGCCTTCATACTGCCCGCTCGCGCAATGACCAGGTAGCGCTCGACTTCCGCCTCTGGGTGAAAGAAGAGCTGCAGAAAACCGAGGCCATGCTGACCAACCTGATCGCCGCCTTCCTCGACCGCGCCGAAGAACATGCCGACAGCGTCATGCCCGGCTTCACGCATCTTCAGACCGCCCAGCCGGTCACCTTCGGCCACCACTGCATGGCTTATGTGGAAATGTTCGGCCGCGATCGCTCGCGCGTTCGCCATGCGATTGAACATCTGGACGAAAGCCCGATCGGTGCGGCAGCGCTCGCCGGCACCGGCTATCCGATTGACCGTCACATGACGGCCAAGGCTCTCGGCTTCCGCGAGCCGACCCGCAACTCGATAGACACCGTTTCCGACCGCGATTTCGCCATCGAATTCCTGGCGATTGCCGCGATCTGCGCCGTGCATCTTTCGCGCCTCGCCGAAGAAATCGTCATCTGGTCGACGCCGCAATTCGGCTTCGTTCGCCTCTCCGACGCCTTCTCGACCGGCTCCTCCATCATGCCGCAGAAGAAGAACCCTGATGCGGCCGAGCTGGTGCGCGCCAAGACCGGTCGCATCAACGGCTCGCTGATCGCCCTGCTGACGATCATGAAGGGCCTGCCGCTCGCCTATTCCAAGGACATGCAGGAAGACAAGGAACAGGTCTTCGACGCCGCCGAAAACCTAGAACTGGCGATTGCCGCCATGACCGGCATGGTGCGCGACATGACGATCAACACTGTCAGAATGAAAGCGGCTGCCGGATCCGGTTATTCGACCGCGACGGATCTCGCCGACTGGCTAGTGCGCGAGGCGGGCCTTCCCTTCCGCGACGCCCACCATGTCACCGGCCGTGCTGTCGCACTTGCCGAAAGCAAGGGCTGCGATCTCTCGGAGCTTCCGCTTGCCGATCTGCAGGCGATCAATCCCGCCATCACCGACAAGGTCTATGACGTGCTGACGGTCGAAGCTTCGGTCGCCAGCCGCAAAAGCTTCGGCGGTACGGCACCTTCGGAAGTCAGGAAGCAGATCGCCTATTGGCGCGCTCGCAATTAAGTCATTTCCGGGCGAAATGGAGACCGTCCGCCGCCCGGAAATGCACACAGGCCGAAGCTTCAACAATCGGGGTGCACAAGGCTGATAAACTTCGCTATGAAGATGCCAGCCAGTGCCCCGTGCCCGATATGAGGATATTCATGCAGATGAGCTTGCCGCATTTCATCCGCCTTACGGTGGTTTTTGCCGTCATCGGCCTTGCCGTTGCCGGATGCGGCCGCAAGGGCGACCTCGATCCGCCGAGCGCCAACGCGACGAAGGGTGGCGATGTTTCCAAGCCGACGAAACAGCCTGGCACCGTCGATAAGCCCTTCATTCTCGATCCCCTTCTCTAAGGCCCGGCTACCGTGAACCATTTCGAGTACCGCGACGGCATTCTCTACGCCGAGAACGTTCCCGTTCCCGAGATCGCCAAGGCGGTCGGCACGCCCTTCTACGTCTATTCGACAGCAACGCTCGAGCGCCATTACCGGGTCTTCTCCGAGGCTTTCGGCGATGTCGATTCCATGGTCTGCTACGCGATGAAGGCCAATTCGAACCAGGCCGTGCTGAAGACGCTCGGCCGGCTCGGCGCCGGCATCGACGTGGTTTCCGAGGGCGAGTTGCGCCGCGCGCTTGCCGCCGGAATTCCCGCCAATCGCATCATGTTCTCCGGCGTCGGCAAGACACCGAATGAGATGGATTACGCACTCGAAGCCGGCATCTACTGCTTCAACGTCGAATCCGAACCGGAACTCGAAGTCCTCAATCAGCGTGCCGTGCGCGCCGGCAAGAAGGCGCCCGTTTCCTTCCGCATCAATCCCGATGTCGATGCCCGCACCCATGCGAAGATTTCGACCGGCAAGAAGGAAAACAAGTTCGGCATCTCCTGGGAGCGCGCCCGCGCCATCTATGCCCGCGCCGCCAGCCTGCCCGGCATCGAAGTAACCGGCATCGACATGCATATCGGCAGCCAGATCACCGAGCTGCAGCCCTTCGACGATGCCTTCAAGCTGCTGCACGATCTGGTCAACACGTTGCGCGCCGACGGCCATAACATCCACCACGTCGATATCGGCGGCGGCCTCGGCATTCCCTACAAGGACGACAACAACCCGCCGCCACTGCCGGACGCCTATGCCGCGATCGTCAAGAACCAGCTTCGCGCGCTGAACTGTAAGATCATTACCGAGCCTGGCCGCCTGATCGTCGGCAATGCCGGTATCCTCGTGACCGAAGTCATCTACGTGAAGGATGGCGGCGAGAAGACCTTTGTGATCGTCGACGGCGCGATGAACGACCTTATCCGCCCGACACTCTATGAGGCCTATCATGAGATCCGCCCCGTGGTGATTTCGGCCGCCAACGCGCCGCGCATCCGCGCCGATGTCGTCGGCCCCGTCTGTGAGACCGGCGATTACCTCGCTCTGGACCGGGAAATGGCGACCCCGAAGCCGGCCGACCTCCTGGCCGTCAGCACGGCCGGCGCCTATGGCGCGGTCCAGGCTGGCACCTATAATAGCCGCCTTCTGGTGCCTGAAGTACTGGTCAAGGGTGACGAATTCCATGTGGTTCGTCCTCGCCGCACTTATTCGGAGTTGATCGGTCTCGATTCCGTTCCGGCTTGGCTGGACTAAAAGTCGCAATCACTTTTTGGCGACCACACGCGAAAAACCGGTATTGACCGGTGCTCGCCCTCGCCTTCGCCACAAAGAGTGTTATCCTTTTCTTTCGTGAGCGTATTGCCCAGCAATCGCCGGAAGCGCCCTCTGTTCCCTGAACACCAGATCGCGGAGACCGGATTGATGACAAGCCCCGCAAGGCAGAAGAAAGGCGCATTCGCGCTTCAACCCTCTCTTGCGCGGCTGGTGGCGGCAAAGCGTTTCTTGGCCCGGATCGTGCTTTTTGCCGAGCAGGTCCTTCCGTTGCTGGTGCCCGCCCTTTCCGTCATCGCGATTTATCTCTCGGTCTCCTGGTTCGGCTTCTTCCGCTTTGTACCGGACTGGCTGCGCATCCTCCTGCTGATCGCCTTTGCCGCTGGCTTCCTTGTTTCCCTGCTGCCGTTCCGTAATCTTCGCTGGCCACAGGTTGTCGATGCCGACCGCATGCTGGAAGAGCGTAACGGCCTGCCGCACCAGCCAGTCATGGTGCAGGGGGATGAGCCCGCCTTCGATACGCCTTTCTCCCGCGCCCTGTGGCGTGAACACCAGACGCGCATGGCGCGGAAGATCGCGACATTGGACGCCGGCCTGCCGCGACCCGATATCGCCCGGCACGACCGCTTCGCGTTGCGTGCAATTCCAGCGCTGCTTGTTGTCACCGCCTTCGGTTATTCGCTGTCCATCAACGGCGGCTCTGTCGCCGATGCATTTCAGCCTGCACCTGCACAGGTTACGAGCAATCCGGCCGTGCGTGTCGACGCATGGGTGACCCCGCCCTCCTATACTGGCCGCGCGCCGATCTATCTGACGGCCGATGGCAGTGAACAGGCGCCGATCGGTGTTCCGCAGTTTTCCAGCCTGACGGTGCGCGTCAGCGGCGGCCAATCGGCCGAGAAGGTGCTGTTCAGGAAGGCCAATGGCGAAAGCCAGGAAATCGCTGTTCAGGAAGACACCCGGCCGCAGCAGCCAGCCACAAATGCCGATGCCCAACAGGTTTCGGGCGCTCCAGTCGCACCTCAGTTGATGGCGCAGACGCACATCATGAAGCTTGAGGAGAATGGCGCACTGCAGGCAAACGACCGCACCTGGAATTTCGACGTGCTGCCCGACAAGGCGCCGGAAATCGCCTTCGACGGCATGCCGCGCCGCGCCGTCAACGGCGCGCTGGAAATCGGCTTCACGGTGAAGGACGATTACGGCGTGCAGGAGGCTCATGCCGAGATCGTGCCGGTCGAATCCGATCCGGCCGCAACACCGCTCTACCCGCTGCCGGAGTTCCGGCTGGACATTCCCCGCCGCAACGCGCGTGACGGCAAGGGCCTGACGAGCAAGAACCTGACCGAACATCCGCTGGCCGGCAAACGCGTGCGCATCACCCTCGTCGCCAAGGATGCTGCCGGACAGACGGGCCGCAGCCCGCCCTATGAGATGATCATGCCGTCGCGTCCGTTCAGCGAGCCGCTGGCTGCGGCTGTCGCCGAAGAGCGCCAGACCTTCGCTCTCGATACCCGCAAGATGCCCGAGGCGATCGCGCTCAACGAAGCCCTGACAATCCGGCCCGAGGAGACGATCCCGAACACCACCCATTACCTGCTGATCGAGTCCGCGCTGACCCGCATGAAGCTCGCCAAGGGTGATGAGCAGCTCAAGGATACAGCCCAATATCTCTGGGACATCGCCCTCGGCATCGAGGAAGGTGATCTTTCGCTGGCCGAACGGCGACTGCGCGACGCCCAGCAGAACCTTGCCGATGCGCTGAACCGCAATGCTCCTGATGCCGAAATCAAGAAACTGATGGATGAGCTGCGCAAGGCGATGCAGGATTATATGAACGAGCTCGCCCAGCGCCTGCAGAACATGCCAATGCAGCCGAACCAGAATGCCCAGAATTTCCTGCGCCAGCAGGATCTGCAGCGCATGATGGACCAGATCGAAAACCTGGCACGCTCCGGCAATCGCGATGCCGCCCAGCAGATGCTCTCCGACCTGCAGCGGCTGATGAACAACCTGCAGACGGCCCGTCCGCAGCGCGGCCAGCAGCAGGAAAACAGCCAGCTGACGCAGCAGATGAACAAGCTCGGCCAGATCCTGCGCGACCAGCAGAAGCTGATGGACGAGACTTTCCGCCTCGACCAGCAGCTTCGCGACCGCATGCAGCGCGGCGATCCCAACATGGACGACATGATGCCGGGCGAGGAAGGCCAGCAGCAACAACAGCAGGGCCAGCAGGAGCAGCAAGGCCAACAGCCCGGCGACCAGATGACGGCCGAGCAACTGCGCGAAGCGTTAAAGCAGCTCCGTGGCCAGCAGGATGCACTCGGCAAGCAGTTGCAGGAACTGCAGAAGAGCCTTGGCGATATGGGTATGAAGCCAGGCGAAGGCTTCGGTCAGGCACAGCGCGAGATGGAAGGTGCCGGCCGTGACCTCGGCCAGGGCAACGGCAGCAGCGCCGTGGAAGGCCAGGGCCGGGCTCTCGAAGCCCTGCGACAGGGCGCACGTGACATGATGAGCCAGATGATGCAGGCGCAGCAGGGTCAACAAGGACAGCAGGGCCCGAACGGCCAACTCGGCCAGGGCAACCAGAACGGCCGCGATCCGCTCGGCCGCCCGCGCCAGACCGACCTCGGGCCGGACATGAACAACGATGTGAAGATACCCGACGAGATCGACGTTCAGCGCGCCCGAGAGATTCTGGACGCTATCCGCGAAAAGCTCGGCAACAATCCGACCCAGGCGATTGAGCGACAATATCTCGAACGGCTGCTGGATATTCAGTGATGCTGGGAGGATGAGGCTTTTGGCGTGCCTCGGAGGCACGCCCGGGCCATAAACGTCAGGCCACTAGCGCCCGTGCCACGGCCTTGCGGATGTCTGGCAAGGCGAACGGCTTCGGCACGACATCGATGATCTTTTCAGCGAGGTCGTCGGCCCGTTCGCGCTGTTCGGCATAGCCCGTCATCAGCAGGATTTTCAGCGCCGGAAAGGCGTCCTTCGCCTGATGCGCCAGTTCGATGCCGTCCATGACCGGCATACGGATATCTGAAAGCAGCAGGTCGTAGCTGCCGCCCTTCAACTTTTCCAGCCCTTCCGCCCCGTCGGCGGCTTCATCGGTCTCATGACCGTCAAGGCGTAGTGCCCGGGCTACGAAAGTACGAAGGGAATCCTCGTCTTCCGTGATCAGAATTTTTGCCATCTGTGCATTGCTCCGTCGTCATGCCCCGCGACCGAGATCGCACGCCGTTCCCTAGCGATCGGTAAACACGCGCGGCGGATCGACGGAATGGTTAACAAGCCGTCTTGAAGCAGGACGCCTTACGCGTCACCGGTAACCACGCCGACGAAGGGCAGCTCGCGGAAAGCATAGGCAACGTCCATACCGTAGCCGACGACGAAATAGTCGGGGCATTCGAAGCCGACATAGTCCGCTTCCAGCTCTTCCTTGCGCTTGACCCGCTTGTCGAGCAGTACGGCGATCGTCACGTTGCGCGCGCCGCGCTCATAGAGCAATTCCTTGGCAAACCGCAGCGTACGG
This sequence comes from Rhizobium sp. YAF28, assembly GCF_052113285.1. Taxonomy (NCBI): domain Bacteria; kingdom Pseudomonadati; phylum Pseudomonadota; class Alphaproteobacteria; order Hyphomicrobiales; family Rhizobiaceae; genus Rhizobium; species Rhizobium sp. YAF28. Next base: position 55,545 of record NZ_JBFRCX010000003.1, read on the forward strand.
CCGGATTCGAGGATGTCGTCGATCAGCAGGACATCACGGTCCTTCACGTCGCTGTCGATGTCCTTGACGATCCGTACGCCCTGCGAAACCGTGCCCGCGCCATAGCTCGAGAGCGTGATGAATTCGACCTCGGGAGCAAGGCCGGTATCATGCAGAGCGCGCAGCAGGTCGGCCGCAAAAATAAAGGAGCCCTTGAGCACGGCGATGACCAGCAGGTCCTTCGTCGGACCGGCGGCGATATCCTGCGCCATGGAATGATTGCGCTCGGCTATCTGCTCGGCAGTGAAGAGCGGCTCGATGTTTTTTCCGCGCACGACAGGCATAAAGGCTTGCTCCGTAAAATGAAGGGTAAGCCGTTAGCACATTAATTCCGGCGAAACACCCCGGAGAGACAGGTTTTTCCCATCGATCAATCCAAAAACGCGCCTCGCGCTCATGGCATGAACGAAAGCCGCACCTCCGGCACCTTGCCGCCGGCATGCTGCACGCGGGCTGAAAAGCCGCGGCTCTGGCCTGCATAAATGGCATCCGTCGGCGGTGCGATGACGATACTGGCGGTCAATCGCTCGTCGGCGACGAGATCGGCGCGGATCGGCTTGACCTGTTGTGTCACGCCGCTTTCATTCTCGACGATGCCGTTGATCAGCAGGATGCGCATGCCATTGGCGTCGCGCGGGGTAATCGTCACATGCGAAAAGTGGAGCGTAGTAGCCGGCGACGCTCCACTCTTCAAAAGTCCGGAGAACCCGCCGGCAAGTCCGAAGACCAGCACGAAGAGCGAGATCACCAGTGCCGCAAAGCCCCGAAGCGACGCCTGTTGCAGCCAGACCTCCATGCCACGCAAGACCGCGGCAGCGGTGGCAAGCCAGACCGGAGGCTGCGTCTCGGGCGGAACGCTACGACGGCGATTGTCGTTTTGGGTCGCGTCGCGGGCACTGGCAGATGCACCTTGCGGCCGCGCCTCACCGACGACCACGAATTCGGCATCGGCTACGTCATCCGTGCGCGGCATGCGGCGGGGTTGGCGGATAACCCGCTCCGGCGGCAGAAAATCATAGGCCCGGCCGGCGGCCGGTCGTCTGAAGGAGGATGCTTCCATGGTGGCGACCTCTCGGATGTCCACATGGTTTCGCTGCCTAAGACAATCTTGGCATTGAAACGAATCCAGCCCAGTCGTAAATTTCAATGGTTAATGCTTCGCAAAGATCGCCATCAAACGGGCGTCTTTCCGGCAAAATTTACCCGCTGTTAACGGTGTTGGTTAACAAGTCATGCGGTGAAACCACGAAAGACTGAGCTACCCCGTTGATCCATTTCGAGAATGTCGGTTTGCGATATGGTATGGGCCCGGAAATTCTCCGGGACCTGACTTTCGACATCCCGAAAAAGTCCTTCCAGTTTCTGACTGGCCCGTCCGGCGCCGGCAAGACCACGCTGCTGCGCCTGCTCTTCATGTCGCTGCAGCCGACCCGCGGCCTGATCCGCATGTTCGGGCGCGACATATCCGAGATCCCTCGTCCGGAGCTGCCGCTGCTGCGTCGCCGCGTCGGCATCGTCTTTCAGGATTTTCGTCTCCTCGACCATCTGACGACCTATGAGAATGTGGCCCTGCCGCTTCGCGTGCGCGGCAAGGATGAAAGCACCTACAAGACCGACGTGCTGGAACTTTTGAAATGGGTCGGGCTCGGCGAACGCATCAACGTGCTGCCGCCGGTGCTCTCGGGTGGCGAGAAACAGCGTGCTGCGATCGCCCGCGCGCTGATGGATCGGCCGGAAGTGCTGCTCGCCGACGAGCCGACCGGCAATGTCGATCCGCCGATGGCCAAACGCCTTCTGAACCTCTTCATGGAACTCAACCGTCTAGGCACCGCAGTGGTGATCGCCACCCACGATCTCTCGCTGATGGACCAGGTGGAAGCCCGCCGCATGATCCTCTCGGAAGGGCATCTCGATATTTATGACTAAAACGCCCACCAGGACCCGCGCGAAGGCGCCCGCCGCTGCCGCCCAACAGCCCAAGCGGCCGGAGATGCGCGTGCGCCCCACGGCACCGATCCTGCCGCCATCAAACATTCAGGGCAATGCGCTGATGGTTGTCATTGCCATCATGGCCTTCCTCGCCTGCCTAACGCTCGGCGGCGTCAGCATGGTTCGCTCGACGGCAGCGAGCTGGGAAAGCCAGATTTCCCGCGAAGTCACCATTCAGATCAAGCCGGACGACAATCTGGACATGGAAAAGGCCCTCGTCCAGGCCCGCGATATCGCGCTGACCTTCGTCGGCACGAAGAGTGGTCAGATCGTCGACGAAGCCGCCACCGCACGCCTTCTGGAGCCCTGGCTCGGCAGCGGCCTGGACATCAAGGAACTTCCCGTGCCGCGCCTCGTCATCGTCACCATTGACGAGAGCCATCCACCCGACTTTGCGGCAATGCGGGACCTTCTGAAGGAAAGCATTCCGCAGGCCTTCCTCGATGACCACCGTACCTGGGTCGACCGGCTGGTTGCGATGGCCCGTACGACGGTCATGATCGGCACCGGCATCCTGCTGCTCGTTTTCGCCGCCATGGTGCTGACAGTGGTCTTTGCGACGCGTGGCGTGCTCTCGGGCAACCGCCACATCGTCGAAGTGTTGCATTTTGTCGGCGCCGAGAGCTCGTTCGTCGCAACGGAATTCCAGAAGCATTTCCTGAAAATCAGCCTCAAGGGTTCGGCGATCGGCAGCGCACTGGCCGCCCTCTTTTTCGCCGCCGCCGGCTTCTTGCAGAGCAAGACGATCGCCACGCCCGAGACCGATCAGGCAACGGCCCTCTTCGGCACATTTTCGGTTGGCGCCCTCGGCTATCTCGGCATCTTCGCGACGATGATCGTGATCGCACTGCTGACGACGCTGACGGCGCGGCTCACCGTCATGCGCACGATCTATGAAATCGATATATTACGTTCCGATCCGACGCGGGCTGACGGCATCGTGAATTGATCGCAGCCATGCCGCCATGAAAGCGTCTGTTCCGCGCCGCAATCAGCGTATAATCACGACTCATGACGATGGGCCATACGACACGCAATCCGATTCGCCCAGACCCGGAGCATGAACGCCCCGAGAACGTCTTGCCGCGTCGCGGCCCAATCCGTCGCGTCTTACGCTGGATGGGCTTTTCCTGCGTGTTGATCGCCGCGCTGATCTTCGGCGGTTTTTTACGCTTTGCAGATTCGGTCACGACCCTGAAGCCTCCTGCCGAGCCGCGGGCGGACGCAATCATCGTACTGACCGGCGGCTACCAGCGTATCGATCAGGCCGTCGAACTCCTGCAGAAAGGCGCCGGCAAGCGGCTGCTGATCTCTGGTGCGCATCCCTCCACCACGCCGACGCAGATCCGCAGGATGACTCAAGGGTCCGCCGATCTCTTTTCCTGCTGTGTCGACATCGGCTATGACGCGCTCGATACGATCGGCAACGCCGAGGAAGCCTCGAACTGGATTCATGCAAAGGGCTATAAGAGCATCCTCGTCGTCACCAACAACTACCATATGCCGCGCAGCCTCGCCGAACTCTCCTATGTCGATCCTGACATCGAGTTCATTCCCTATCCCGTCGTCAATTCTGATCTGAAGACACGCGATTGGTTCACCGATCCGAACGCCATGCGCGTCATGCTGGCCGAGTATGCCAAGGTGCTGCTGGCAGGCGGGCGCAACATCGTCGGCCTGCGCCATACCGGCCTGCGTTCCGCCAGCCTGGCCGATCAGAACTGAGGCTTTTACGCACTTCGGCAATCAGACGCTTTTTCTGACAGGCAATATCGTGTAGGCCGGTCGGCGTGACCGTGCCTCGGGAAAGTTTCATGATCGCCCTGCGTTCCGTTCTGTTCAACACGATCTTCTATGCCAACCTCATCATCAGGATGATCGTGCTCTCCCCCTTCTACTTCATCGCGCCGCGCAAGCTCGCCTACAACGTCCCCAAGAACTGGGCGCGCTCGAACCACTGGCTGATGCGGGTGATCGTCGGCACCACTTTCGAGATCGAGGGCTTGGAGAACCTGCCTGACGGCAGCTACATCATTGCGCCGAAGCATCAGTCCTTCTGGGATACTTATGCGCTGCTGCCCAACCTCAAGGATCCGGTCTATATCCTCAAGCGCGAGCTGATGTGGATCCCGCTTTTCGGCTGGTACGCGAAGAGGCAGCGCATGATTCCGGTCGATCGTGGCGCGCGCGGCAAGGTGATGGTGGAGGTGTTGAAGCGCACCAAGGAAGAGCTCGCCACCGGCCGCCAGCTCATCATCTATCCCGAGGGCACGCGACGCCCACCGGGTGCCGAGCCGATGTACAAATATGGCATCGCCCGCATGTATCGCGACCTGCAGCTCCCGGTCGTACCCATCGTCATGCATCCCGGCCTGTTCTGGCCGCGCCGCAGCACCATGCGTTATCCCGGTCATTTCAAGGTACAGATCCTGCCGCCCATCATGCCTGGCATGGATCCCGACGCGTTCTTCGCCCATCTGATCGACGTGACGGAAAGCGCCAGCGATCAGCTTCTGATCGACACGGTCGAACACAACCCGCATGTGCCGCTGCCGCCGACGGCGGTAGAGAGGCTGGCCGAGTTGCGCAAGGCAAAGGCCGCGACGGCTTGAAACAATTCCAGCAAAAGCGTGCAGCGATTTGCGTCGGAATTACATAAAAACAAAGAGATAGATCTTTTCCGGGAAGGATCTAAGCCGCGGCACGCAGCCGCGTGACTTCCTCGACCACCTGTTCCAGCCACTGGTCGCGAATGCCCATCTCCTTCAAATGCGCGAGCGTATTGAAGACATAGGCATCGTTCGGGCCCGACTGGCCGACAGAGACATTAACGATCCGTGCGGCGGCAAACGCATCCAGTGCGCCGGCATATTGCTCATGGGCGCGGTCGACCACATAGGCGACCGCCCGCGCACTGCGACCATCCGGAAGCTGCAACGGCAGGTGCCGTTCCAGATAGACGTTTGTGACGAGTTCGCGGGCGCGCAGATAATCAATCACCTCATGCCATTTCTCTGTCGCTACGCGAAAAGCCATGCCGCGGCAGGCGCCGCCTCTGTCGAGGCCGAGAACAAGGCCGGGATTTTCGCGGCTGCCGCGATGCACGAAAGAACGGACGCAGAGCGAGCGCCGGTAGCCATAAACCAATGCCTGCGACCGCTCAACGAATTCGAAGCCCGGATTCCACATCAACGAGCCGTAGCCAAATACCCAAAATTCGTCCATATCGCACGCCAGATCAAAATCAGATTTCGTTTTCACCATTGGAGAACATCATGGCAGCGTCAAGCCAATCCGGCAGCGGCCAATACAGCAACGGCAGGAAATTCTGGTTGCTGGGCGGCGCTATCCTTCTGGTGATCGCTCTCTATGCAGGCGGCTGGTTCTATGCGGCCTCTGCGTTGAAACAGACCGTTCTGACCGCAATCGCTCCTCGTGCCGAAGTGGGCGTGAGCGGCGAGTGCTCCGATATTGAATTCCGCGGCTTTCCTTTCCGCATCGGACTTTTCTGCTCCAAGGTGGATGTGGACGATAATGTGAACGGCATATCCGCCACCTTCGGCGCGCTTCGCTCCGCCGCCCAGGTCTATGCCCCCGGCCATATCGTCTGGGAACTCGACTCCCCGGCCGAGATCCGCACCGCGCAGGGCCTGACCATCAATGCCCAATGGGACAATCTGCAATCGAGCCTCGTTACCAAGGCGCAGGGCATCGACCGCACCTCGACCGTCATTGACGGGTTGAAGGCCGTGGCCATCTCCTCCTTTACCGGGCAGACTGTCAATTTCGATGCCGCCCGCACCGAGATCCACCTGCGGCAGAACGGAGCGGATCTTGACGGCGCAATCTCGGTCGAAAACGCCAATGCGATCGTCAAGGACTGGCCGCAGGTCTTCCCGAAATTCTCCGCCAGCGCCGACCTGACGCTGATTGGCAAGGCCGGAATGATCGACGGCACCGACGAACAAGGCATCCACGGCTCTCAGGGCGAGCTTCGCCGCATCGTCGCCGATATCGGCGATGGCAAGGTAATGACCATTTCCGGCCCCTTCGCCTTCGACGAACAGGGCTTCCTCTCGGGCAAGTTCAAGCTGGAGATCGAGCAACTCGGCCCCTGGGGCAAGAGCATCAAGGAGGCCTTCCCCGATATCGCCTCGACGGTCGATACCGCAACCAAGCTGTTGAAGGCGCTTGCCGGCGGCGGCGATAAGGTTTCCGTCGATCTGGTCGTCGATCACGGCAATGCGACAGTGAGCGGCTTCATCCCGCTCGGCAAGATCCCGCCGGTTTAATCGAGTTTTTTAAGGAAGAAGACTTCCGGCACCGTCTGGATGCCGGGCAGTTCGATCGACCCGGTTTCAGAAAATCCGTTGCGGCGATGCCAGTCCTGCGGGCGGCTTTCATCGCACTCGCTTGATGTCATCAAAAGACGCGCGCCGCTCTCGCGCATCTCCGTTTCCCAGGCAAGAAACAGCGCCGTGCCGACGCCGGACCGGCGATGGCCATCCAGCACCCGGATCATTTCCATGTAGGGAATCCTGCCCCAGAAGCGGGAGAAGCGCAGGAAGCCGACAATCTCGCCTTGCTCGCGGGCGATCAGATATTCGCCGAGATCGATGCAGCGCGAAATCCAGGCCTCGCCGACATGGTGATCCTCGCGAAGCAGCCATTCCTTCTCCGTCTGGCCCGGCTTCGCGATCTCCACCATGAGACTATTTCTTTTCCAGCGGATGTGGGCGGCCGAAGTCCGGCGCATCCACATCCTGGCCTGCCTGGACGATCGAGCGTCGGATGGCACGAGTGCGGGTGAAGAGTTCGAAAATCTTGTCACCCTCGCCCCAGCGGATCGCTCGCTGCAGATAGGCGAGATCTTCCGAGAAACGCGCCAGCATTTCGAGGATCGCGTCACGATTGTGCAGGCAGACGTCGCGCCACATCGTCGGATCTGATGCGGCAAGACGGGTGAAATCGCGGAAGCCGGAGGCGGAATATTTGATAACTTCCGATTCCGTTACCGTCTCGAGATCGTCAGCCGTTCCCACAATATTGTAGGCTATGAGATGCGGCAGATGGGAGACGATCGCAAGCACCTTGTCGTGATGCTGGGCGTCCATCTCGTCGACTCGGGAGCCGAGCGCTTCCCAGAAGCTGCGCAACGTCTTCAGCGCTGTCGGGTCAGTTCCTTCGAGCGGCGTCAAGATGCACCAGCGTCCCTGAAACAGGCCGGGGAAGCCTGCATCCGGGCCGGACTTTTCCGTGCCCGCGATCGGATGGCCGGCAATGAAATGCACATGATCAGGCATGTGCGGCTGCATCTGCGCGATCACGGAAGCTTTGGTGGAGCCGACATCAGTAACGATCGCGCCGGGTTTCAGGCTGCTGGCGATCTCTTTCGCGACACTTTCGGAGGCGCCGACCGGCACCGACACAATGACGAGATCGGCATCCTTTACCGCCTCTGCCGACGAGGTCGTATATCGATCGCCGAGCTGCAGCTCTTCGGCACGCTTCAGCGTCTCGACACTGCGTGTGGCGACGACGACTTCATTGGCAAGGCCCAGACGCTTGATGTCATGGGCAAGCGAAGAGCCAATCAGGCCGATACCGATCAGGGTGATGCGATTGAACTGCGCTGTCATGCCTTACGTCCCATGAATTCGCCAAGCGCCTCGATGACGCCGTCATTGGCCTCTTCCGGACCGACGCTCATCCGCAGCGAGTTGGGAAAGCCGTAGCCGCGCACCGCGCGCAGGATATAGCCGCGGCTCGTCAGGAACTCATCGGCATCCGCCGCCCGCTTGCCGTCGACATCGGGGAAATGGATGAGAACGAAGTTGGTCACAGATGGCGTAACCTCCAGGCCGATGGCCTCGAATGCGCTCGTCAGCTTCTCGATCCACATCTGGTTGAAAGACACAACATCCTGAATGAAGGACTGGTCGCGGATCGCGGCAGCGCCCGCGGCAATTGCCGGCGCATTCATGTTGAATGGCCCACGCACGCGGTTTAGGGCGTCGATGATGTCGACCGGCGCATACATCCAGCCGACACGCAACGCTGCAAGGCCATAGACCTTAGAGAAGGTACGGGTCATGACGACATTGGCGTTAGACGAGACCACCTCGATACCGGCTTCATAGTCGTTGCGGCGAACATATTCCGCATAGGCAGCATCGAGCACGAGGATGACGTGCTTCGGCAGGCCGGCCTGTAGGCGGCGAATCTCGCTCACGGGAATATAGGTGCCGGTCGGATTGCCAGGATTGGCAATGAAGACGATCTTCGTCTTGCCTGTCACCGCAGTAAGGATCGCATCGACATCGACAGTGTGGTTCTTTTCCTTGACCACGACAGGCGTCGCACCCGCGCCCATGATCTGGATCTTATAAACGAGGAATCCGTGCTCGGTGATGATGCCCTCGTCGCCGGCGCCGAGATAGACCTGGCAGAGCAAGCCGAGCAGCTCGTCGGAGCCGTTGCCGCACAGGATGTTTGCCGGGTTGAGGCCGTGCACTGAAGCGATCGCCTCGCGCAGCTCGTGCGCTTGACCGTCCGGGTAACGCTCGAGATTGCCTGCGGCCGCCTTGAATGCTTCGATCGCCTTGGGGCTCGCGCCAAGCGGCGTCTCGTTGGAGGAGAGCTTGTAGACGCGGGCCACACCCGGTGCATGCTCCTTGCCCGGCACATAGGCTGCAATATCCAGAATACCGGGACGCGGAACGGGCTTGCTCATCTCAACACTCATGGATCGACCTTGGAAATTGCCGGAAAGCCGGCGAAAGACTTGAGTGCAATTAAAGCGGAATGGCGATTTTGTCGAGTGCTGCAGCGCTCAGCGGCTGCGCGTGGTCGGCACGCCATGCGGCGCAAGCACGGGCACGAAAACGCGCCGCGAGGCGCGCGCGGCAACCGGCAGGCCCTGGTAAAGCCGCTTCTGCGCCTCGACGATGATGACGCCGGAAAAAGCCGGCCAGAGCGTGCGGCCGATCCGCTCGAAGCCGCGGCGCAGGCGCAGCACCGCACGCAGTTTCGACGGCGGGAAGAACAGCGCTTCGGCCGTCGCGCCCGGCGTGAAGTTGGTCTCGCGCAGCAGATGGGTCAGCTGGCCGCGCGAATAGGGCCGGCCGGAGCCGAAGGGCGTATGTTCCATGCGCGCCCAGACACCACGGCGGTTCGGTACCACGATAACGAGGCGTCCGCCCGGCGCCAGCACCCGCCAGAGCTCCTTCAGGGTCTCGCGCGGACTTTCGGCAAATTCCAGCGAATGCACCATCAGCACCCGGTCGATTGAGGAATCCGGCAGCGGCAATTCCTCGTCGAAGATCAATGCGGTGGAAGAAAGCGAACCGACAGGCCAGTTCACAGCCCCCTGTCCAGCGGGCATGAAAGCGAAGGTGCGTTCCGTATCAGCCTGGAACCGGTCAAGGAAGGGCACGGAATAACCAATGCCCACAAGTCGCTCCTGCGGCAGGCGCACCCAGAGCGACGATAGCGCCATGGCAATCGACTGCTCGGCCATGTGCCCAAGCTCGGAATGATAGAATTGGCGAAGGTCGACGATATCGGCGTGCATTAAGACAAATGTTATCAGTGACCGGTTGGACTTCAAGGCCGGAACCTCTACATTCCCGGTCAGTACGAGGGATAAGGGACTATTTGAGCGATGAAACCTTTGGAATTAGAAGTTTTTCTCTGCCGCAGCGACAATTTCGGTGTTCTCGTCCATGACCCGGAAACCGGGCAGACCGCCTCGATCGATGCGCCTGATGCGGCAGCCGTGGAAGCTGCTGCTGTCCGCCGTGGCTGGACCATCACCCATATTTTCACGACCCATCACCATATCGACCACGTGGAAGGCAACCTGCCGCTAAAGGAGCAGTACGGCCTGGAGATTATCGGCCCGGTCAACGAAGCGGTGGCGATTCCCGGCCTCGACAAGACGGTGGGCGACGGCGACAGCTTCCTCTTCGGCGATCATACGGTCAACGTCATCGAAACGCCCGGCCATACTGCCGGCCACATCTGCTATCACTTTGCCGACGACAAGCTCCTCTTTGCTGCTGATACGCTCTTTGCGCTCGGCTGCGGCCGCCTGTTTGAACGCCCCGCCGCCGACATGTGGCATTCGCTGCAGAAGCTTGCCGTTCTTCCGGATGAGACCGCCGTCTATTTCGGCCACGAATATACGCTCTCCAACGCCCGTTTTGCGGTTACGATCGATCCCGGCAATGAGCGCCTGAAGAGCCGCGCGGCGGAGATCGAGGCACTGCGGGCCGATGGTAAGTTCACCATTCCGACGACGCTGGCGCTCGAAAAGGAAACCAACCCCTTCCTGCGCGCGGCGGATCCCGCCGTCCGCCGCAATCTGCTGATGGAAGGCAAGACCAATGAAGAGGTCTTCGCCGAAATCCGCAAGCGCAAGGATAATTTCTAGGACATGGCCGGGAGAGAACTCACCACCGAGGAGATCATCCGCGAGCTTAGCATGCAGCCGCACCCCGAAGGCGGCTGGTATGCACAGACCTTCCGCGACATCAATGGCGGCGAACGCGGCCATTCGACGGCGATCTATTATCTGCTCGCAAGGGGAGAGCGCTCGCACTGGCACCGTGTCCATGATGCGGCAGAGGTCTGGCACTACTATGCCGGCGCGCCGCTCGCCCTGCACCGCTCCGGAGACGGTCGCCACAGCGAGACGCTGAAGCTCGGCACGGATATTGCCGGCGGTGAGCGGCCGCAGGCCATCATCCCTGCCAATTGGTGGCAATCGGCCGAAACCCTGGGCGACTATACGCTGGTCGGCTGCACGGTGGCGCCCGGTTTTGAATTTTCCAAATTCGAGATGGCGCCACCGGACTGGAAGCCCGGTATTATCTAGAGCTTTTCCTGGTCAAATTGAATTATTCTGACCAAGAAAGGCTCTAGGCCTGCTCCGCCGCGACCGGCTGCATCTGTGGCTTGCGGCGGAACATCTCTTGTGCCGCAAGCACTGCACCGCCCGTGATCAGCAGACAGGCAAGCGCGATGCGCCAGCTCGGCTCGGCAATACCGAAAACAGTCAGGATCAGTGTCGAAAGCAGCGGCGCGGCGTAACTTGCGGCACCAAGGATCTGGATGTCGCCGTTCTTGACCCCATGATCCCAGGCATAGAAGGCAGCTCCCACCGGAAAGAGACCGAGGCCGAGCACGGCAAGCCATTCGAAGCTCGTCTCCGGCCAGACCGTGGTCTCAAGCCCCAGATGGCAGAGCAGCGAAAGCACCGATGTCGCAAGGCAGAAGCCAGTAACGACATCGGTGGAGACGGCATCAAAACGCCGCGTCAGCAGCGAATAGCCCGACCATGTGAAGGCACAGAGGAAGGCCGCCCCGTAGCCGACGGCATAGGCGCCGTCGAAATCGATGCCGTTGCGCCCGACAATCATGAAGGTGCCACACAGACCGGCCAGAGCGCCGACAATGTGGTACCAGCGCTGCCTCTCGCCCGGCAGCAGTGCCGAACCGACGACGATCAGCAACGGCCAGAGATAGGCAATCAATCCCGCCTCGACGGCCGGCGCATTCCTGAGCGCCGTGAAATAGAGAAAATGATAGCCGAACAGGCCGGCAATGCCCGTGATCCAGATCTTTGCCGGCTGCTTCAGGAGCGCGATCCGCGACGGGTTGAGGATGAGTACGAGAATGCCGGGAATGCTGCCGATGGCAAAGCAGATGGCCGAAAGCTGGAACGGCGGCATCTTGCCGGAAGCAGCTGTAAAGAGCGCCAGGAACGACCACATCAGAATGGCCGTAAAACCGATCAACGTTGCCTGAAGCTTCACCCATCCCCCTCGCGGAGACTTACGAAGGCTCCGTCAGCTGTTCACGCTGCTGTACTTCACAGCCGTGATCGTCACCGTCCCGTATTCCGTGGGAATGCGGACGTAGACCGGAGCATATACATTTGCCGCCGCCGCCTTGGCAAACCAGATTTCCATGCGGTTACTCTTGCTGAGGTAGACGAGATCCTTGCGGCCCTTCTTGTAGCCGGAGCGCGGAATGAAGCGCACGCCGCAGACAATCGCCTTGCCTTTGAACCCATCGGTCGAGAAATCCTCGTCGCCTTTCGGTGAAAGCACGAGGTCCATGCGCGTCTCGCCATCGAAGATCGGCAGCTTCTGCGAGCAGACATCGGTATCGCCGGTGAAGATGAGTCCCGAAATGGGGTCAAGCACAGAGCGCATGTCGCCCTGTGTTACCGGAATCCATTCCTTCGGCCGGCGCGGCTCCGGTGTCGTGGTGGCCGAAACGATATTGCCGTTGCGGTAGCTGACCTCATAGGTGCGAACCTTTTTGCCGGTCTTGTAATAGAGGACATATTTTGCCGCCTGCAGCCGGTCGTCGCGTACCACCCCGGTAACGCTGGTCTTTGCTAGGATGTCGGTCACGAGATCGGCAAGTCCGGCCGATTTGATGTCACCGTCGATTTTGTAACTGTGATCGTCTTCGATCTTGGTGAGAAAGGCAGCCCGCGCGATCGTCAGGCCGGCAAGGGCTACCTTGTACTCCGTGCGGTGCTGTACTTCGCTCGCACCGGCCGGCAAGGCCAGAAGCGCCGCGAATGCCGAAACTAAAATCCGTCTGCCCAGATGAGCCATGGTGAGAGCCTTGTCTTGCCGGGCCGCTTGCGCCCTTGCACTGCGGTCTATACTCCTGCCGCATCACGAAGAAAACAGCAGCTTTTTGACAGAATTGCGGGAAAGGCCAAGGTTTGGCTTGACGCGCGCGACCGGTCTGACTATAGAACCGCAACTTTCCAATCATGGCCTGATGGATTGCGCAGCCGGTTGTTGCCGGATTGTCATTCAATGGCCCGAGAAAAACAAGAAATAGGTGTTCCATGTCCCGCATGTGCGAATTGACCGGCAAGGCAGTCCTGACTGGTAACAATGTCAGCCATGCCAACAACAAGACCAAGCGCCGGTTCCTCCCGAACCTGTGCCAGGTTACGCTGATCTCCGACGCGCTCGGCCAGCGTTACCGTCTTCGCGTTTCGGCTGCTGCTCTTCGTTCCGTCGAGCATCGTGGCGGCCTCGATGCCTTCCTGCTGAAGGCAAATGAAGGCGAACTTTCGATGCGCGCTCGCCTGCTGCGTCGCCAGATCGTCAAGAAGACCGCCGAAGCAGCAGTTGCTGCTGCCTAAGCTCGGCCTCAGTCTTTCAAAAGCTTCAAAAGGCTTGCACGGATAATATCCGGACAAGCCTTTTGCTTGTTGGCCCGGCCTTGTTCCTGGCTGAAATCTCACTCGAACTGGTGGCATCACCCAGGATAAAAAAATGCTGACGACCCGCTATACCCTTATCTATGTCGCGCTGATGACGCTCGTCGTCGTCGCGTCCAATTTCCTCGTCCAGTTTCCGTTGAACGCCACGGTTGCCGGCATCAATCTCGCCGACATTCTCACCTGGGGCGCCTTTTCCTATCCGATCGCCTTCCTGATCACCGACCTGACGAACCGCCAGTTCGGCCCGCAGGCTGCGCGTAAGGTGGTTTTCGCCGGCTTTGTCGTTGGTGTCGCCCTTTCCTTCTTCACCTCGGTTCCGCGTATTGCGATCGCCTCTGGCTCGGCCTATCTCGCCGGCCAGCTTCTCGATATCGCCGTCTTCAACCGCCTGCGTCGTCAGGCCTGGTGGCGCGCACCGCTCGTCGGCTCGCTGATCGGCTCGGCGCTGGATACGGTGATGTTCTTCTCGCTGTCCTTTGCCGCCTTCTTTGTCTTCCTCGGCCCGAACGAGCCGTTTGCGCTGGAAAACGCGCCGATCTTCGGCGTCCTCTCGACGGAAGCCCCGCGCTGGATCTCTTGGGCGCTCGGTGATTTCTCGGTGAAGATGCTTGTCGGCCTGGTGATGCTGCTGCCCTATGGCGCACTCATGAACGTGCTGCGCCCGGTGCCGTCCGCTGCGGCACGGTAAATACCGTCCCACAATCCGCCCTCGGATCGGAATCCTCGCATTCCCCACCTTTCGCCTGGATGGCGATCATTTCTGGTCGAGCGACCCAGGAAAACGCTCTGATCATGAATGCTGGACGGGCTGGCTGCAGACCTTACTGCAGCCAGCCCGCACCAACCGATGGCAACGCCAACTGCAGATCTCACGACGACTGAAGGCGCCCTGCAATGACCGCCGGGTGGCTCAGCACCTCCGCGATGAGTTCATCGACAGGCCGTGATGAATCGAGCCGCAAAATCGGCCTCGTCAGCGTCTTCAGCCACTCCTCATGCCTAACGAGACTTCGGCGTTCCGGTCCCGCCGTATCGTAGCTCTCTGCCCATTCCATGAATTCGCGGCTTTTCACCGCCATGTCGCCACCGGGCCTGATCCTCTCGCCGTAGTGCTCCTCCTCGCGCTTGCGGATGCGCTCCATACGCGCGACGGGATCGATCCTCAGAAAGACCACCAGATCGTATAGTGGCTCGAATTCCGCACCCCATTTTATCGCCGAGCCGGAAAGCACCCAGCCGGCATCGGGCAGCGCTTCTTGCCTGAGCATCGAGATACGCGCCCCAACCTCGCGCTGCGTCGTGAAGGGCGGATCGGTGGGCATCCAGAAGAAATGATCTGTATCGAGATGACGGATGTCGAGCAGCTCGGCCAGCGCCAGGCCAAGCGTGGTCGTGCCGGAGCCCGAGGCCCCCGTGATATGGATGCGCATCATACAACTCTCAAAGGCTGGTATCGAAAGGGATGGTCCGCATAGCGCAGAGTTATGACAGCCGTTCGAAGGCCGCTCAATCGACCAGCCGGAATTCCAGCATCAGATTGCGCTGCAGGATGGAGTGATTGTCGTCCGACACCAGGATGATATGCGTCGTGCCATCGGCTGCCTGGAAGGCATCGAGCCCTTCCATATTGTCGATATTGTAATTGAAGTTGCCCTCGACGAGCAGCTCGCCGTTCACGATGGCGCCGGGCTTGATGTCTGCTCCCTTGATTCGGCGAATGCGCATGCCGATACCTTCGGCCATGTTGAAGCGCCGCTCCAGCAGCAACAGGTCGCCACCCGGCAGGAAGGCACCGTCAGTCACATCGAAGCTGCCATCCTTCTCGACGGTGAACTGCCCCTTCTGCGGCCCGGCCAGAATAGCCGCAAGCCGGTTACCGTCCTCGTCGAGGCTACGCTCCGCCACGATTACGGGCGCGCCTTTCAGCGGGCTCGAGGCGGGGGCTACGACAACGGTTTCGATGCCGCGGTTTGCCCGCATCTCGTCGCGGGGAATGAGGATCCCGACCGTCGACAGGGATCGCGAGTCGAGAAAACCGGGGTTCGGATAGACATCGACGCGATGGTCCTGCTCGAAGGAAACAAGAATCCGGTCGCCATCCAGTGCGAGGCCTTCGGCATCCATGCGCCCCTTGCCCTCATAGGTCCGGCCAACACGGTCCCGCATCGGCGTGATCTCGACACCGGAAAGACCGGACAGCCTGCCCTTGGCATCGCGCTCGATGCTGCCCGTCAGCCAGTGCCCGGTATCGAGCACGCCGACGAAACTGTTGCCGTCAGGGCGCATTCGGATGGAGGAAAGCGAGCCGAAGAGGGAGTTGCTCGACACCATCTCCAGCCCGCCGATAAATTCCAAGGGGCCGAAGCGGCTTTCGTTGCGACCTATATGAAAATCCGAAATCTTGCGGCTGATGATCTTCGCAGGCTCGCCCGCATGAGCGCCTGACAAGCCTGTCGCGAGGCCAAGAACGACCAGAGCCGCGCGAGACAGGTTTTCAAACGCCATGCGGATGTTTCCCCAAGACTGTATCAGCCAGCGCGGCGTAGGCGGCCACCGCGCGGCTGTGCGGCATGGTCCTCGAACAATTCGGCAAGCTGCTCGGTCATGGCGCCGGCAAGCTCGTCCGCATCGACGATCGTCACGGCGCGGCGATAGTAACGCGTCACGTCATGGCCGATGCCGATTGCCAGAAGCTCGACCGGAGAACGCGTCTCGATCTGTTCGATCACGGCGCGCAGATGCCGCTCCAGATAATTGCCCGGATTGACCGAAAGCGTGGAATCATCGACCGGCGCACCATCCGAAATCATCATCAGGATGCGGCGCTGCTCGCGCCGCGCCAGCAGGCGATTATGCGCCCAGATCAGCGCCTCGCCATCGATGTTTTCCTTGAGCAGGCCTTCGCGCATCATCAGGCCGAGATTGGTGCGCGCGCGCCGCCACGGGGCATCGGCCGACTTGTAGATGATGTGGCGCAGGTCGTTGAGACGGCCGGGCGTCTGCGGCTTGCCATTGGCAAGCCAGCTCTCGCGTGCCTGACCGCCTTTCCAGGCCTTCGTCGTGAAGCCGAGGATCTCCACCTTGACGCCGCAACGCTCCAGCGTGCGCGCCAGGATATCGGCGCAAGTCGCGGCAACCGTGATCGGCCGGCCGCGCATGGAGCCGGAATTGTCGATCAGCAATGTCACGACCGTATCGCGGAACTGCGTGTCGCGCTCCATCTTGAAGGAGAGCGGTTGCGTCGGGTCGATGATGATGCGCTGCAGTCGCGCCGTATCGAGATAGCCTTCCTCGAGATCGAAATCCCAGGAACGGTTCTGCTGCGCCATCAGCTTGCGCTGCAGGCGGTTTGCAAGACGGCCGACAGCGCCTTGAAGATGCGCCAGCTGCTTGTCGAGAAAGGCGCGCAGGCGCTCCAGTTCGGCGGCATCGCACAGCTCTTCGGCCGTGATGATCTCGTCGAATTCCTCCGTATAGACGTGGTAATCGACCTTCTCATTGAAATCGGCGAATGGCGTATTCGGACGGCGGGTTTCGCCCGGCGTCTCGGAATCGTCGTCGCCTTCTTCCATCATGTCATCGTCGGAGATTTCGGCGCCTTCGGTTTCGCCGTCCTCCATCTGCTCGTCGGAGACTTCGCTGTCCTCGACAGGCGCCGCATCGCTGCCGGCATCCTCGTCGACCTCATCTTCGTTCTGCTCGTCGCCCGTCGGCTGATCATCCTCGTTGGACTGATCATCGGCGTCAGGATCGCTGTCGTCATCGCCATATTCCTCGGCCATTTCCATGGCCGAAAGCATATTGCGGATGACCTTCGAGAAGGCCTGCTGGTCGTTGATGACACCGGTGAGATTGTTGAGCTCGCTGCCAGCCTTGTCTTCGATAAAGGAACGCCACAGGTCGAGAACTTTTCCGGCCGAAGCCGGGGGCTTCTGGCCGGTGAGCTTTTCGCGCACCATCATCGCAACGGCTTCGCCGATCGGCGCATCTTCCTGCCGTTCGATGCCGGTGAAATTCGCCTTGGCGTACTTCTCCTCGGTCATGGAACGCAGATTGGCAGCCATGCCTTCCATCCGCAGCGAACCGATCGATTCCACGCGCGCCTGCTCGACAGCGTCGAAGATCGCCCGGGCATCCGAACCCTGCGGCGCCATGCTGGAATGGACCTTCTCGTCGTGGCAGGCGATACGCAGTGCCATGGAATCGCCAAGGCCCCGCGTCACCGCCAACTCATGCGCCGTCGGACGCTTGGAAAGCTCCGGCAGACGAATGCGCTCACCCGTCATGCCGGGACGCTCATTGGCGAAGGCCACTTCGACCTGGTCATCGCCCGCGATTGCGCGCACGCAGCCCGTTATCGCCCGCCGCAACGGCTCGACATCGACGGGCGCACCAGGCTTTGCTTTCGAATTGTCACCACGAGATGCCATGATCGACTGGCCTCAAGCCCCCAGCACGATGTTGGCCGCGCTTTCCTTCAGTTCCACGCCGAAGGCGCGCTGATAGTGCTCGGCCACCAGAGGACGCTCAAGCTCGTCACACTTGTTGAGGAAGGTGACGCGGAAGGCGAAGGCGATATCGCCGAAGATCTCGGCATTCTCGGCCCAGGTGATGACGGTACGCGGGCTCATGACCGTGGAGAGATCACCGTTCATGAACGAAGCGCGCGTGAGATCGGCAACGCGAACCATCTTGGAAACCGTATCGCGGCCTTCCTTGTCCTTGCCGAAGCTCTTCACCTTGGCGGCGACGATATTTACTTCATGGTCGTGCGGCAGATAGTTCAGCGTCGAGACGATCGACCAGCGGTCCATCTGTGCCTGGTTGATCTGCTGCGTGCCGTGATAGAGACCCGTCGTATCCCCAAGACCGATGGTGTTGGCGGTCGCAAACAGGCGGAAGGCCGGGTGAGGACGGATGACACGGCTCTGGTCGAGCAGCGTCAGGCGGCCGGAGGATTCCAGTACGCGCTGGATGACGAACATCACGTCCGGGCGGCCGGCATCATATTCGTCGAAGACGAGCGCGACATTGTGCTGATAGGCCCAGGGCAGGATGCCGTCCTTGAATTCGGTGACCTGCAGCCCGTCCTTGACGACGATCGCGTCCTTGCCGACGAGATCGATACGGCTGACATGGCTATCGAGGTTGATACGCACGCAAGGCCAGTTGAGGCGCGCGGCAACCTGCTCGATATGCGAAGACTTGCCCGTGCCGTGGTAGCCGGAGATCATCACGCGTCGGTTATGGGCAAAGCCGGCGAGGATCGCGAGCGTCGTCTCGCGGTCGAAGAGATAGTCGGAGTCGAGATCCGGAACATAGGCGTCGCCCTTGCTGTAGGCGGGCACACGAATGTCGGAATCGATGCCGAAGACCTCCCGGACCGAAACGGTGGTGTCGGGCAGTTCGGAAATATCAAGGTCAATCTTGCTCATCATGTCTCCAAGGCGGGTGACGGCCACCCGACCACACTATCTCAGCCATTGCGCAACCATGGCGCCGCAGTATCTTTTCCGCGTTCTCCAAGAGTCGGAACGTCGGCGATACTTCTCCGGGACTGAAACGAAACCTCGGCGGGATAATGACCGCTTGCGAGCATTCTTGAAAGAGTCCCGGACAAGAAACGCCGCGTCCGGAAGGTCGGCAGAGGCGATGTCGGGAAAACGCGCAAATATGTATGCCGCGATTGCCTGCGGCCTCAGCCGATGTGGACCATACCCGATTGAAGCTTAAGAGCAAGGACGGGAATTAACAAAAACCGTTCTGCTTCAATAATTGATAGGCCTGGATGACGGCGCGGAAACGCTCTTCCGAGCCGCGATCGCCGCCATTCGCGTCGGGGTGATGCTTCTTGACCAGTTCCTTGTACTTGCTCTTGATCTCCGCCGAAGTGGCGTTCGCCGCAAGTCCCATCGTATCGAAAGCCTTGGCTTCCAGCGATTTCAGCTTGCGGGCCTGCGGGAAACGCGGGCCGCTGCCCTTGCCGCTACCTTCCTTCACGAAACCGAACGGATCACGCACGCGCGAATAGGCGCCGGAGCGAACTTCGGCATGCAGCGGGCTGTTCTTGGCATCCTTGTTGACGCCGACCGTCCAGGTGGGGCGATGGCCGGTGATCGCCTCCTTCTGGTAGCGCGCAATTTCGCCGTCCGAGAGGCCGGAGAAATAATTGTATCCCTTGTTGTAGTCCTTGACGTGTTCGAAACAGAACAAAAAGAATTGGCCTTCCGCATTGCGTCCCACAGGAGCGCGATGCGTGCCTTTTTTGTCGCAGCCGTCCCACTGACAGCTTGGAGGTGCCTGTTCGGGCTCCTGCTCTCGCCTGCGGCGCGTTCGGATGCGATCGAAGTATTTGGAATCAAGTCTCATAGCGGCGCTAATTATGGGGCTGCTGACTGCTGACAACAAGAATTGACAAACGGGAATGTTGCTGGCTTGGTGGGAACCTTTTTCATGAACTCAGAAGACCCCGTGATGACACTCCAGACCAGCATCGAAGAGAAGCTCAAGGCGACCTTCGCACCCGAACGCCTCTCCGTCATCAACGAGAGCCATCTGCACGCCGGCCACCAACCGGATATCACGGGCACCGGCGAGACGCATATGCGCGTTCGCATCGTCTCTGCAAAATTCGTCGGCATGTCTCGGCTGCAACGGCATAGGGCGATCACCGACCTCTTGAAGCCCGAGCTGGATGCCGGGCTTCACGCATTGGCCGTCGAGCCGGCAGCGCCGGGCGAACCGACGCGCTGGTAGAGCCTACTTTCACGCAATTCCGGACACAAACCGCTGCGCACTTTTGCGTGAATTGCTCTAGCGGATAATGAGCGCCGTCGCGTAAAGCCCGAAACCGAAGACGGTATGGGCGAGCAGATTGAGCACACGGACCTTCGTGGGGTTCGGCGTCTTCGACGCCGCCCAGCCAAGCCCAAGACCCGGCTGCATCAGAAACCAGCCCGCACCGACGGTGACGATGCCGAGGATCCAGGCCGGCAGGAAAGTCGGCGCGGCAAACCAGACCGGACCGACGAAGATCGCCAGCAGAATGCCGTAGAGGATTCCAACCGCGTAGTGGCCGATCCAGCCGAGCGCCAGCTCGTTGGCATAGGGCGCGGCATCAGCGATATTATCGTGAAAGACCTTGCCCTTGCCGAGATGCCAGAACCAGCGGCCGGCCGGCGCCCAGTTCGGCGACGGCGTCACGCCGAGCTTTGCGAGCAGAATCGCCCAGATATCCATGAGGACGGTTGCCCCGATGCCGATGGCGACGGATCGCCAGAGAATGTCGAACATGTCAGATCCTGTAGGATGAGCCAGCGCACGGAGATGCCGCCGGTAACGGAAATCTTGGTCAAGCGGGTTTCGTCTCGTCTTCCTCGGCGGGGCGGATGCGCAGCTTGGTGATGCGGTTCTTTTCCCGCTTCATGACGACGAAGCGCTTGCCGTAGAAAGTGAAGGCCTGTCGCTCCTCGGGAATGGTCATCGATTCATGGATGACGAGACCGGCAATCGTCGTGGCTTCCTCATCCGGCAGGTTCCAGTCCAGCGCGCGGTTGAGATCGCGGATTGATACGCCACCATCGACGACGATGGAACCGTCGGCCTCCTGTCGTACGCCCTGTATATCAATATCGTGCTCGTCGGAGATATCGCCGACGATCTCCTCCAGAATATCCTCGAGCGTCACGACGCCCTGCACCTCGCCATATTCGTCGACGACGACGGCGAAATGCTGCTTGCGGCGCAGGAAGGCATTGAGCTGGTCTTCGAGATTGGTGCTGTCGGGCACGAACCAGGGTTTCTGGGCGATTTTCACGATATCGAGCTGCTGCGGCTCCATGTTCGGCTCGGCGAGCGCCCGCAACAGATCCTTGGCGTGTACGACGCCGATGATGTTGTCGATCGTACCGCGCCACAGCGGCATGCGTGTATAAGGGCTTTCGAGGATCGCCCGGACCACGGATTCCGGCGGATCGTCGGCATTGATCGCCCGCATCGCCATGCGGTGGACCATGATATCGGAAAGCTCGAGTTCGCCGAGATCGAGCACGCCGCCGAGACGGTCACGGTCGGCCTTCACGACAGAACCCTCGCGATGCAGCAGGTCGACGGCGCCGCGCAGCTCCTCATGCGCTGACAGCATCGAGACTTCACGCGACAGGTTGATCCCGAAAAGACCGAGGATCTGGCGCACGATCGCATTGACGAAGGAAGAGAGTGGACCGACCACGGCGACGAAGAGCCGTGTCGGTATTGCAACATTGAGCGCAAAACGCTCCGGCGTGGAGATCGCCCAG
The DNA here is from genome assembly GCF_052113285.1 of Rhizobium sp. YAF28. Taxonomy (NCBI): domain Bacteria; kingdom Pseudomonadati; phylum Pseudomonadota; class Alphaproteobacteria; order Hyphomicrobiales; family Rhizobiaceae; genus Rhizobium; species Rhizobium sp. YAF28. The sequence continues at coordinate 77,130 of NZ_JBFRCX010000003.1, forward strand.
CTCTTCGGCAGAACCTCCGCGAAGATGACGAGGATAATGGTCATGGCAAGCGTCGCCAGCGCCACACCGGAATTGCCGAAGATCCCCAGAAATACGCTTGTCGCCAGCGACGAGGAGAGAATATTGGCGAGGTTGTTACCGATCAGCAGCGCACCGATCAGCCGGTCACGACGCTCGATGAGGGTCCTGACGAGACCGGCGCGCTCATCGCCATTGGCCTCCAGTGTATGGATCCGGCTTCTCGAAACGGCGGTCAGCGCGGTTTCGGATCCCGAAAAGAAGGCAGACATCAATACCAGGGCCACGATCGAAACGATCTCCGGCCAGTAGACCGATAAAAACGCCAGGGTGCCTTCGACTGACATCAGGGATGTTTTTCCTTGAGAAAGCTGATCACTTCGGAAGCCGGCACGTCATCGGCGACGAAGGACTGGCCGATGCCGCGAGTGAGAATGAAGGTGAGCTTACCACCCTTGACCTTCTTGTCCTGCGCGATCGCATCCATCAGCACTTCGGCCGGCGGCAGGGTTCCCAGGATTTCCGACATGCGGGTCGGCAGGCCGACAGCCTTAAGATGCGCCTCGACGCGGCGGGCATCATCGGGGCTCGCAAGGTTCATACGCGCCGAAAATTCATGCGCCAGCACCATGCCGATCGAAACGCCTTCACCATGAACCAGCCGGCTGCTGTCATAGGCGGTCGCGGCCTCCAGCGCGTGGCCGAAGGTGTGGCCGAGATTGAGCAGCGCCCGCTGGCCGTTTTCCCGCTCGTCAGCAACCACGACATCCGCCTTCGCCTGGCAGCTGACCGCAATTGCTTCGATACGGGCCGAACCGCCTGCAAAGACCGCCTGCCAGTTGTTCTCCAGCCAGGCGAAGAAGTCCGGCTTGTCGATCAGGCCATACTTGGCGACTTCGGCATAACCGGCGCGGAATTCGCGTTCACTCAGGGAATTTAGGACATCGGTATCGGCGAGAACAAGATCCGGCTGATGGAAAACGCCGATGAGGTTCTTGCCGTGGCGGCTATTGATGCCGGTCTTGCCGCCGACGGAGGAATCCACCTGAGCGAGCAGCGAAGTCGGCACCTGTACGAAGCGCACGCCGCGCCTGACGATGCCGGCCGCAAAACCCGAGAGGTCGCCGATGACGCCGCCGCCAAGCGCGATGACATAGTCATTGCGTTCGACGCGCGCTTCGAGAACCTTGTCGCAGACATTGACCAGATGCTCGAAACTCTTGGTCTTCTCTCCGGCTGGCAGCACGACCGCCGCCGATGCGATGCCGGCGGTATCGAGGCTCGCCTTCAAGGCATCGAGATAAAGCGGTGCCACATGCTCGTCGGTGATGATAGCCGCCTTGCGGCCCTTGAGCCGCGAGCCGATCTCGCCCCCGGCGCTGGCGATCAGCCCTGGCCCGATCAGAATGTCATAGGCACGTTCGCCAAGCGGTACATGCACCTTGCGGACGGCGGAAGCGGAGGTGATCGCGTTCATGATACTGCACTTTCCTTCTGGGCCTCGACCACGGCTCTCAGCACTTCATCGGCCATGACTTCCTTGCGCACGTCGCGCGAAAGCACCGTGAGATCGGCTTCGGCATAAACGGGGTAGCGGGCGTTCATCAGATTTTCGAGCGTCTGCTTCGGGTTTTCGGTCTTGAGCAGCGGACGTGTATCGCGCTTGTTGACCCGGTCCCAGAGCACGTCGAGATCGGCCTTCAGCCAGACCGAAAGGCCGCCCTTCTTGATATGCCTGCGCGTACGGGCGTTGATGAAGGCGCCGCCGCCGGTAGAGACGACACGTGGCCCGCCTTTCAGCAGACGCTTCATCACCCGTGCTTCGAGCGCCCGGAACTCTTCTTCTCCATAGGCCGCGAAAAGCTCCGTGATCGTCATGCGCGAAACGCGCTCGATCTCTATATCGCTGTCGATGAAGGGAACGCCGAGCTGCTGCGCAAGGAGGCGGCCGACCGAGGATTTTCCCGCGCCCATAAGGCCGACGAGGATCAGATTGCGTGAACCGAGCGCGGCGCGAGCTCTGTCTCTCAGGCTGTCTGCAACGGAAACTGGGGGTTCACTCATCGGTCCATTCACACTTTGTTTGCAAACGGTATCGACAAATGCGGGTGTAGCGTCAAGTCGCGGGCAAGGGAATCATGGTCTCACTGCCGCTTCTTGCACTTGCAAGCATGCTTCTTATAACAGAAGCAGAGTTCTAAGGAGTAACCGGATGCCGAGCCTAATCCGTTTCCTGTCCGTCCTGGCGGTCATCGCCGGACTGATCTATGGAGCGATGTGGGCGCTCGTCACCTTCGTCGAGCCGCAGGAGCGCGACGTCACGATCCGCATCCCTTCCGAGCGGGTAAACCCGCCCTCGACGGGCACGATCAACACCACGAAGAAGTGACGCGATGAAGGATCTCGGCCGCGTCCATGTGGAATCATTTCTGGAAATGATGAGTGCCGAGCGGGGTGCTGCGGTCAATACGCTGCAATCCTACGAACGCGACCTGGACGACTTGCACTCCTTCCTGCACGGCCGCAGCATTCGCCTGACAGAGGCGGCTTCGGGCGATCTCGGCGCTTATCTCGGCTCGCTATCCGCGCAGGGTTTCAAGCCTTCCTCGCAGGCCCGCCGCCTTGCCTCCATGCGGCAGTTCTACAAATTCCTCTATGCCGAGGGCCTGCGCACCGACGATCCGACCGGCATTCTCGACGCGCCGAAAAAGGGCCGCTCCCTGCCGAAGACGATGGGCGTCGAGGAGGTGACCAAGCTGCTTACTCAGGCAGAAACCGAGGCCGCTGACCCTGCCCCCGGCCAGCTTCACCGCATGCGCATGCTGGCGCTGCTGGAACTGCTCTATGCCACCGGCATGCGTGTCAGCGAGCTCGTCTCGCTTCCAGCCCGCGTTCTCGATCAGGAAGGCCGTTTCCTGATGATCCGCGGCAAGGGCAACAAGGAGCGGCTGGTACCGCTTTCCCAATCGGCCATTGCCGCTCTGAAATCCTACGGCGGCATGCTGGCGTCGGAAAACGCCGCGTCAAAACAGCCCCAGGAGAGCCCCTGGCTCTTCCCGGCCGCCTCGAAAGAGGGATACTTGCCGCGCCAGGTCTTCGCCCGCGATCTCAAGAATCTGGCAATCCGCGCCGGCCTCACACCTTCGATGATTTCGCCGCACGTCATGCGACACGCCTTCGCGAGCCACCTTCTGGCCAACGGCGCGGACCTGCGCGTGGTGCAGGAACTCCTCGGCCATTCAGACATTTCGACGACACAAATCTATACGCATGTTCTGGAAGAACGGCTCCAGCAACTCGTCCATACGCACCACCCCCTTGCAAAACAGGCGAAAAAGCACGAATAGGACCGGCGACAAGGGACGGAACCAGGAAACTGCCCCGCGCACAAGGAACGGAAACGCACCTCATGCACAACTATCTCGACTTCGAAAAGCCGATCTCCGACCTCGAAGGTAAGATCATCGAGCTTAAGAAGCTGGCGACGGAAGACGAAAGCATCGACACCTCCGACGAGGTCGGCAGGCTCGAAGTCCGCGTCCGCGAGGCGATCGTCGAGATCTATTCGAAGCTCAACGCCTGGCAGAAGACGCAGGTCGCGCGCCATCCGCAGCGTCCCCATTTCGTCGATTATGCCAAGACGCTCTTCCAGGAATTCACGCCGCTTGCCGGCGACCGCAAGTTTTCCGAGGATGCCGCCATCCAGGCTGGCCTTGCCCGCTTCCGCGGCCAGCCGGTCGCCGTCATCGGCCAGGAAAAGGGCAACGACACCAAGAGCCGCCTGAAGCACAATTTCGGCAGCGCCCGTCCTGAAGGTTACCGCAAGGCGATCCGCATCCTCGAAATGGCGGATCGTTTTCAGCTCCCGGTCATCACCCTCGTCGATACCGCAGGCGCCTATCCGGGTGTCGGCGCCGAAGAGCGCGGTCAGGCCGAAGCCATCGCCCGTTCGACGGAGATGTGCCTCGGCGTGAAGGTGCCGCTGATCTCGATCGTCATCGGCGAAGGCGGCTCAGGCGGCGCGATCGCGATTGCTACCGGCAACCGCGTCTACATGCTCGAACATTCGATCTACAGCGTCATCTCGCCGGAAGGCGCCGCCTCGATCCTCTGGCGTGATTCCACCCGCGCCAAGGAAGCGGCGACCAATATGAAGATCACGGCGGAGGACTTGAAGGCACTCGGCGTCATCGACGGCATTATCCCCGAGCCGCTCGGCGGCGCCCACCGTGATCCCGACAGCGTCATCGCCGCCACCGGCGATATAATCTCCAACGCGCTTGCCGAAATGGCCTCCCGTTCCGGCGAGCAACTGCGCAATGACCGCCGCCAGAAGTTCCTCGCCATGGGCCGCAATCTGTAAAATCCACAGGTCTGCGTAATTGATTGGGGCCAAATCTTGGCCACAATAATGTTATCTGTAACATCAGCGCTTGCAGGGCACTTCGGGGTAAGTCATAGGCTGGTAAGGATTTATCAAGTATAAGCCGCCTATGATTCCGCGCTACGCCCGGTTTTCGTAAGCGGGTTGGGTCTCATTATTGATGGGCTGATTGAATGCGCATACGTCATCTTGCCTATGTTTCGCTCATGGCGCTGGCTCTGACCGGCTGCAATGACGCATTGGAATCCGCGCAGGGTATCGACCTCTCGACAGTCAGGAACAAGGTGGAGCAGCCGCTTCCGAGCCGCATCCTTGCCGACATGTCGGCCAAGGGCATGGACCGCAACTCGCCGATCATGATCCGCATCTTCAAGGAAGAAGGCGCGCTGGAAATCTGGAAGGCGAAGACGAACAACCGTTTCGACAAGATCGCCGACTACAAGATCTGCGCCTGGTCCGGCAAACTCGGCCCGAAGGTGAAGTCCGGCGACCGTCAGGCGCCAGAAGGTTTCTACAACCTCACTCGCGCTAACCTGAACCCTAATTCCAAATATTATCTCGCCATCAACACCGGTTTCCCGAACCGCTATGATGCCGTCAACGGCCGCTCCGGCAGTGATCTGATGATCCATGGCGCCTGCTCGTCGTCAGGCTGCTACTCCATGACCGACCAGCAGGTTCTGGAAATCTACGCCTTTGCCCGCGACGCCCTCAAGGGTGGTCAGGAAACGGTACAGCTTCAGGCCTTCCCCTTCCGCATGACGGCCGAGAACATGGTCAAGCATCGTCTCGATCAGAACTACGATTTCTGGAAGATGCTGAAGGTCGGCTACGACAATTTCGAAGTCACCAAGCGCCCGCCGGAAGTGAATGTCTGCGAGAAGAAATACGTCTTCAACCAGCAGGCAACCGATGGCGGCAGCTTCAATCCGGCCGGCAAGTGCCCGGCCATGTCAACGCCGCCGGCACTGACGGCGGCTCTCGCTTCCTACGACAAGACCTATGACGCCGACTATCAGACGGCCCTGAAAAAATATGACGGCCTTGCCTGGTACGACCCGACAGAGGCCGAGCGCAAGGCTGTTGTCGCCAAGCTCCGCAAAGGCCGCGAACTGGCTTTTGCGCCAACGGGCACCTCGCTGGAAGCCGGCCGCATGGTCAAGGTTGCCGAACTCGAAGACATGATGGCCAATCAGGCCGCGAAGAGCGTTGCTACCAAGACCGCAGCGACTGCGACGCCGACGACGCAGGCTCAAGCCACGACCGTCGCTGCAGCGCTGCCGGCCAATATTCCGGTGCCGATGCAGAACCCGCTGGCCTATGCCGCGCCCGAGCCCGCGCCGCAGGAAACCGCCGACGCCACCAAGAAGCCGTTCTGGAAGTTCTGGGCCAGGAACTGATCGGCTTGGACGCCATTCTCTACGATCTGCGCGGGCTGAAATGCCCGCTCCCCGTCATCAAGACGCGCAAGAAGCTGACGGCCATGCCGAGTGGTGCGATGATCCTCGTCGACACCAGCGATCCGCTTGCCGCCATCGACATCCCGCATTTCTGCAATGAAGATGGCCACGAGCTTGTCAGCACGGAAAAGACCGAGCGCGGCCACCGTTTCCTGATCCGCAAGGGGTAGAGTCTTTTCTGATTAGGTCCGCATGCCCGGAATGGCGAGCGGATTGTCGCTGAGCGCAGCCCGATCAGGCGTATCGATCCGCGGCTTGCCGAGGAAGGCATCGAAAAGATCTTTCACGAAAGCCTCCGGCAGATCCTTGGTGATCAGCACCATGCGCGTGCGCCGGTCCTCAGGATCCGGCCAGGCAGCAAGCCGCACCGGCGGGTGGAAGATGCTCTGGACGCCGTGCAGCACCAGCGGGCGTTCCGGCCGGTCTGATGTGGCGATGATCGCCTTCATGCGCAGAAGCTTCTCTCCATGCGCCGAACGCAGGAGATCGATGAACATTTCGAGCGCCATCGGATCGATTGCCTTCTCCTCGATGATCGAGAAGGAACGGATCGACGCATCGTGACGATTGACGTCGTGCGGGTCCTGATGCTCGTGGCCATGATGATGGTGGTGATGACCGTGATCGTGGCCATGATCGTGATGATGATGGCCCTCATGCTCGTCCTCATCATGCAGCCAGCGGCGGACATCGGCGATTTTTGTGCCGGGATCATAAAGCCCGTTGACGAAAATACGCGCTGAGCCTGCCTCATCGCTGTCGGCATCCATGATGGCGGCACGCGGATTGAGGCCATGCAGACGTGCCATCAGCGCATCCGTGTCACCCGCTATGCTCTGTTTCGAAACGATGAGCCGATCGGCGACGGCCGTCTGCTTGCGCGCCTCCTCATGATTGTCGAGCGTCTGCAGACCATTCACGGCATCGACGACGGTGACCACACCATCGAGCTCGAAATTCTGCGCAATAATCGGATTGCCCATGATCGCCTGCATGACGGGAGCCGGATCGGCAAGGCCGGTGGTTTCGATGACCACGCGCTTGACCGGCTTCACACGGCCTGTCTGCACGGCATCCATAAGGTTCGCCAGCGTATCGACCAGTTCCCCGCGCACGGTGCAGCAGAGGCAGCCGTCGGAGAGCTCGATAATGGAATCGCCGGAGCTTTCGACCAGCAGATGGTCGATGCCGACATCGCCGAATTCATTGATGATGACGGCCGCATCCTTCATGGCAGGATCTTTGAGGATACGGTTCAGAAGCGTCGATTTTCCGGCGCCGAGGAAGCCGGTCAGGATTGTGACCGGGATCTTGTCGCTAAACGTGCTCATGGTTTTTCCTTAGAAGGATTTCGGCCGCGGGAGCGGAACCGGCACATTGGCGAGCGCTTCCACGGCATCGCCCTTGGCGGTCTTGTCGTTTTGCGCGACCGGTTGCGGATCCTGGCCGGGAATGAGGCCGGCGAAGACGAATTGCGGCTCGTGATCCATTTCGTGGATATAGGGCGACTGCACCTTCATGCGGCCGACCTCGTCGCGCGTTTCGCTGCGCACCTTCGCGCCCTTGGCGCTGCAAATATCGGCCGTGATGTCATTCACCTGGTCCTGCCCCGGACCGTAGGGCCTCAGCGAACCTAGTGTATCATTTGCCGCAAACTGCGTGGTGAAGCCCTTCTGCAGCAGATTGGCAGTGGCGTCAGCGCGGGCCGCCAGGCTGTCGGTGCCGAGCACGACGGAAACCAGCGTGCGGCCGCTGCGTGTCGCCGAACCGATCTGGTTGAAGCCCGAAGCGCAGATAAAGCCGGTCTTCATACCGTCGGCACCGGCAAAACGGCCGATCAGCATATTGATGTTCGGAACGTTCTGCTTGCCGGTCGTAAAGCCTTCCAGCGAAAAATAGCCGGCATATTGCGGGAAGTCCCGGCGCAGCGCCACCGACAGGATCGCGAGGTCGCGAGCCGTCGTAAACTGCCCCTTGCCCGGCAGGCCGTTCGGATTGATGAAATGCGAATCCGACATGCCGAGCTTCGCCGCTTCGGCATTCATGCGGACAACGAAAGCTTCCTCGGTGCCGCTGACCGCCTCGGCGACGGCGACCGCGATATCGTTCGCCGACTTCACCATCAGGATCTTGAGCGCGCTGTCGAGCGTGAATTTCTGGCCCGGCTTGAAGCCCATCTTGGCCGGCGGTTCGGCGGCTGCCCGCTTGCTCATGACAACGGGCGTGTCGAGGCTGATCTGGCCGGAGCGGAGTGCATCGAATACCGTATAAACGGTCATGAGTTTGGTCAGTGAAGCCGGATACCACTTGCGGAAGGCTTCTTCATGCTCCAGCACCCGGCCGGTCTGCACGTCGACGAGAATATGCGGATTGGCCTCAGCAAAGGTAACGGACGAGACAAGAACCGCTGTTGCTGTCGCTATAAAAGAAAAGGGCCGCAAAGCGGCGAACAAACGATCGTGGCGCGTCGACAAGTGCTCGTCCTTCAGGGAATTATCTCGAAACCTTCCCCTATTTACCCTATATGGCTATGACATGGCAAAGGTCATTGACTAAGTTATTTCCAAGGCATCACGCCCTTGTGATGCTTTCAGACAGGCCCCACGCATTTCATTCACAGGAAGCCAAGAATGCCGATTCTGAATAGAGCCGCCGAACTTCAGGACGAAGTCGCAGAGTGGCGCCGCCACATCCATGCGCGGCCGGAACTTCTCTTCGCAGTCGAAAATACCGCTGCCTTCGTTGCTGAAAAGCTTAAGGAATTCGGCGTCGATGAAATCGTCACCGGCATCGGTCGCACAGGCGTCGTCGGCCTCATCAAGGGCAAGGGCGAGGGCGCCCGCACGGTCGGCCTGCGCGCCGATATGGATGCCCTGCCGCTCACCGAAATCACTGGCAAACCTTGGGCATCGAAAACACCTGGCAAGATGCACGCCTGCGGTCATGACGGCCATACCGCCATGCTGCTCGGTGCCGCGAAATATCTCGCAGAGACCCGCAACTTCAATGGCAATGTCGCTGTGATCTTTCAGCCCGCCGAAGAAGGCGGCGGCGGCGGCAACCTGATGGTCAAGGACGGCATGATGGAGCGCTTCGGCATCGAAGAGGTCTACGGCATGCACAATCTGCCGGGCCTGCCCGTCGGTCAGTTCGCCACCCGCAAAGGTCCCATCATGGCGGCGACCGACGAATTCACCGTCACCATCAAGGGCCGCGGCGGCCATGCAGCGCAGCCGCACCGTACGATCGACCCGATCGCCATCGGCGCGCAGATCGTCTCGAACCTGCAGCTGATCGCCTCGCGCAGCGTCAATCCGCTGCGCTCGGTCGTCGTCTCCGTCACCAAGTTCAATGCCGGCTTCGCCCATAACGTCATCCCCAATGACGCAACCTTCGCCGGCACGATCCGCACGCTTGATGACGAGGTGCGCGCCCAGGCCGAAGCACGCCTTCGCGAAGTCGTGGAAGGCATCTGCGCTGCCCATGGTGCGGCAGCCGACATCAACTTCCACCGCAACTACCCCGTCACCTTCAACCATGCGGATGAAACGGAACATGCCGTCGCCATCGCCAGCGACATTGCCGGCGAAGCCAACGTCAATCCCGAGGTCGATCCGATGATGGGCGGCGAGGATTTCTCCTACATGCTGAACGTCCGCCCCGGCGCCTTCATCTTCATCGGCAACGGCGACACCGCCGGCCTGCATAACCCGGCCTACGACTTCAACGACGAAGCCATCGCCCACGGCATTTCCTACTGGGTGCGCCTTGCCGAACAGCGCCTCGGCGCCTGAGATGAAACGACATTAGAAATACTGAAAAGGCTTGGCTTCCTGCCAAGCCTTTTGTATGCATGGCATCCAAGTGGTCCCGTAGCTCAGCAGGATAGAGCACCAGATTCCTAATCTGGGGGTCACGCGTTCGAATCGCGTCGGGATCACCACTCTCTCACCGATAGCCAGGTCGCCACCGCACGGCGCGTTTTGCGCCAACCCCGAACAGTGCCGCGACGATCCAACTGCCGAGGAAGCCGATTGCCGCCCAGACGAGGCCGGCGAAGCTGACGGGGACGCCGGGCACGAAGTCGCGCCATGTATTGGCAATTATCCCCTCATCGGCATCGCGCATCAACACGAAGGGCTTGGCGACCGGCGGCGCACTGCCGAGATCCGATTGCTGGGTGACGAGGCGCTCATAGCGCTCCAGCGTACTGCGCATCGAAAGGCCGCGATCGCGCAGGAAATCGTCGGGAGAACGGGCATAGACATCGAGCGCCTGCTGACGATCGAGATGATGGTCGGCGGCCTGTTTCGTGAAGTCGTCGACGATGATCCTGAGCTCGTCGATCGCCCCGCCGATACGCTGGCGATATTGCTGTGCGAATTCCGGCGCCTGCGAGAAAAGCGTGCCGCCGGCAAGTCCAACGACTAGTGTGACTGCCCTTCCAATCTGTCCCATGACGATGTCTCCGGCTGTTCCGACACCAGAACGATTTCGAGCGGGCAAAGGTTGCCACTGACACATTTGGTAACGCTATGTGATTGAACTGATTGCGCTTCGTTCGAGTTGATCACCCGACCAACTTAGAAAGAGAGGCTTGTCATGAAGAATATTATCATCGCTTCTGCATTTGCTGCGGTTACGATTTTCGCCGCTGCTCTGCCTTCGCAGGCGGCCAGCGTAACCATCACAAATGACAATGGCGGAGACGGATATCACCACCGCATGGCGGATCGTCCTTACTACCGCCATCACCTGCCGCCGCGCCGCGTTTCGCATGATTGCGTGACCCGCACGGAACGCATCCATAGCCACGGCGAAACCGTGATCAGGAAGACCCGTGTCTGCCGCTAAGATACGAAGACCCCGGCTGGAGACCCGGCCGGGGTCTGCTGTTCTCAAACATGAGGAACTTCGGAATTTTTCCCGCGTTTTACCGGCAAAACAGGAGTATTCATCATGCGTATTCGAATGACTCTTCTTGCAATTGGCGGCACAATCGCCTGCGGTCTGCTCATCGCCATCAGCTACCAGCCGCAAGGCCCCGTCGCCACACATAAGACCGATCGGCTCGTCGGTGAAAAGGCCCCCGCCGGTTTCCTGACCGAGCGCTTCGGCTGATCAGCTGAGCGACGGCTTGCGTGCCACGACGTGGAAATATTCCTCGTCTGCCAGCGTTTCGCCACCAAGCGGGCGACCATCGACTGAAAAGAGCAACGGCTCGCCGGTAAAACGGCTTTCGGTGAGTTGTGAGCGCAGCTGACCGGGTGTCGTGGCATAGACCATGATGCCGAAATCATGGGCGCGATGCAGCAAGATCGCATGTTCGCCATGCCGCTGCTCCAGTGGCGCGAAACGACGTTCCCGCACCAGTCCCATTGCGTGCTTGAGGAGCCGGAAGCTCAGCTTCACCGGATGATTGGACCAGACGATGGAAGAACGGGCGCGGTTTTCACCAAAACCATGCCAATTGCGATTGAAGGTCGAAAAGGCAAACGTGCCGCCGGCCTTCAGCACGCGCGATACTTCACGCAGGACCGATCTGCGTCCATCCGCATCGACGGAGTCGATACCGTTATAGCTGAAAACGACGAGATCGAAGGAGCCATTGGCAAAGGCTGAAAGATCACGTGCATCCATATTTTCAAAACGAAGGCCCGGATGGTTGGAGCGCGCAAGCGTCACCATCTCGGGCGTATAGTCGATACCGACATAGTTGTCCGCCTCGCTGGCAAGAAGCGCTGCGGTGCGGCCTCCGCCGACACCGATATCGAGGACGCTGCCGCCCTTCGCATTGGCGAGGCCAATGCCAAGCGCCATACGTTCGCCTTCATTGATGAAGCCGTTGCTATTGCGATAGTCGCGTCGGGAGAGCGGGCTGCTCCATGTCCGACGATTGATCATTTCCATCTGATGCATCAAAACACCTGACTTTCGGGGGCTGGAATAGGTCCAAACCTAGGTCAGAGGTCGGCGCGAATAAACTTACGGAAAGTTAATATTTGGTTAATAGTTAATGTCGAACATTAACCATCGAGTCCGCAAGCAAAATACGGTTGCGAACCGTATGCACGCCTTCAACTGTTCTTGCGATGACTGTTGCCCGCTCGATTTCATCAACCGTACCGACGTGGCCGCTCAAAACGATCTCGTCGCCTTCGGCCGTAACCTCGACATCGGATGCATCGATACCGCCAGCAACGGCCAGTGCATTGGCAACCGCAGATTCCAGCGTCGCACGATTGGCATATTCAGCCTCAGCTTCGGGCAGATGACCATGAAATGTCTGTTCCTTGAAGACCATCGTTCTGTCCTCCTTGGTGGTGAGGGAGAAACGCTGCTGACAGGACTTTGGTTTCGCCTACCAGCGAAGCTGATAGTTCAAATTGACATTTCCCGTCCGCCCCGTCGAAAGCGGATCGGACACAGACGCGCTCAGGCCGAGATTGGGTAGGATGTTCTGGCTGACGGCAACGGTACTGGAAAAGTCGCCATTGAAATCGCTGACGCTGCTCCCGGCCGAAATCGATGTGCCGGTCCACGGATAGATCAGCTTGACCGCCTGGGAAGCCGACACCGTCGCCTGCCGCGCATCGACGGCGCTGTAACCGAGGCTCACCGCGCGTGTCGTCTGCATGTCGAGCGAATCTGAGAGTATCCAGCTTCGCGAACGGCTGAGCATAAGCGCGCCGCTGCCGCGTAACGTATCGACCTGCAGCGTCACATCCTGCTGCGCACGGCTGGCCGGCGTAACGCTCACCTTCTGCAGCTTGCCCCAGAGCATCGCCTGGCCAGAATTCGGCAACGGTGCCCCGCTCTTGTTGGAGGCTAGCGCGAGATCTGCGCCGGCGCTCGTCTCCCATTCCATCGGCAGGCGGAACCCGACCGTCGTTTTGTAGGAACTGGTGGATACCTTCACCGGCGACCAGATCACCAGATCATCCGCAAATACCGGATTGGCCAGCGGCAGAAGGGCAAAAACAAAGCATGCAATCTTTATTTTCGTCATAATATCGCATCGTTTTGAACTAGCACGCCGATCGCGCACCAATAGGCGCAGAGCGGACGTGGAGCGCTCGCATCGAACGCAATGAAGGATGGCGCAGACACACAATCCCGGTTCAGTCTTCGATTTTTGTTTGGCCCCGCGGCCAGTGGCATAAATTGCCGGTTGCTCGTCGGGCACATCAGTGCCCAGCGGATTTGCCTTTTTCGACCGCAACCGGCCGCAGCAAATGATCATCCCCTTGAGGACTGTTGTCAGGATCACATCATGGCGAACCTATGTAAACCCCTCTGGAGTTGAAATTTGCTGCACCGCACACTTGCTGCCTCCCACGATCCCCTGTAGAGCCGATGCCGAATATGCAATTTCTTGCGAAATCGACCATGATGACGAGCGAAACCGCGCCTCGGCGCCTCAGTATCTTCGGTTCGACCGGCTCGATCGGCCAAAATACGCTCAATGTCATCGATCATCTGGGCGGCCGGGACAATTTCGAAATTTCCGTCCTGACCGGCAACGGCAATGTAGAATTGCTGGCCCAGCAAGCGAAATCGTCGGGCGCGCAGCTGGCCGTCATCGCCAATGACCGGCATTACGAATCACTGAAAAGCGAGCTTTCGGGCAGCGGCATCGCAGTCGCTGCCGGCAAATCCGGCCTGATGGAGGCGGCAGACCGCGAGGCGGACTGGGTGATGGCAGCCATCGTCGGCACGGCCGGCCTTGCTCCTACTCTTGCCGCGGCGCGCCGCGGCGCCGATATCGCGCTCGCCAACAAGGAATGTCTTGTTTCGGCAGGCGATCTCTTCATCGAGTCGGTGAGAAACGGTGGCGGCAAGCTGTTGCCTGTCGATAGCGAACACAATGCGATCTTCCAGGTGCTGGAGGAAAACCAGCGGCATGCGGTGGAACGTATCATCCTGACGGCATCAGGCGGTCCCTTCCGCACGTCCTCGCTGGAGGAGATGGCCAACGTCACGGTCGAGACCGCACGCGCCCATCCGAGATGGTCGATGGGCCTGAAGATTTCCATCGACAGTGCGTCGCTGTTCAACAAGGCGCTGGAGATGATCGAGGCGAAGCACCTTTTCGGCCTGCGCCCCGAGCAGGTGGAGGTGATCGTTCATCCGCAGTCGGTCATCCATTCGATGGTCGGCTATACGGATGGCTCGGTGCTGGCACAGCTCGGCGCACCGGATATGCGCACCGCAATCGGCTACGCCCTCTCCCATCCGCGCCGAGCGAACCTGCCGATCGAGCGGCTGGATTTCGCCAAGCTCGCGCGGCTGGACTTCGAGGCTCCGGATGAAAAACGTTTCCCTGCCCTCCGGCTTGCCCGGTTGGCGATGACGCGCGGCGGCGTCCAGGGCGCAGTGCTGAACGGCGCCAAGGAAGTGGCGCTCGAAGCCTTCATCGAGGGTCGCCTGCCCTTCCTCGCCATGGCCGAGATCACCGAAAAAGTGATGGACGATCTCATCAATCTGCCAGCGGCCGCGACGATGGACGACGTGTTCGCCGCAGACAAGGAAGCCCGGCAGCGGGCTGCCGGGCTCATCCGATAAAGAAATTTTCTTATCAGGCGCCGTGACGTCAAGCGACGTGACGGGCAAGCGCACAGCGCGACCAGAGCGAATGCAGCGCGCTGACGAGATGCTCGATATCGGCATCCGAATGCAGCGGCGTCGGCGTGATGCGCAGGCGCTCGGTCTTCTTCGGCACCGTCGGATAGTTGATCGGCTGCACATAGACACCGAAATTGTCGAGCAGCAGATCCGATATCCACTTGCACTTGGCAGCATCGCCGACCATGACCGGCACAATATGGCTCGGGTTCGGCATGTGCGGAATGCCCTGCTGGTCAAGCAGCGTGCGCAGCTTCCGAACGCGATCCTGATGGCGAGCTCGCTCGAAGGGGCTCGCCTTTAGATGCCGGATCGAAGCGATCGAGCCGGCAGCGAGGGCCGGCGGCAGCGACGTCGTGAAGATGAAGCCCGATGCAAAAGAGCGGATGAAATCACAGAGCGCCGTAGAAGCCGCGATATAACCGCCCATGACGCCGAATGCCTTCGCAAGCGTGCCTTCGATGACGGTGATCCGGTCCATCAGGCCTTCGCGCTCGGCAATACCGCCGCCGCGCGGGCCGTACATGCCGACGGCATGCACTTCATCGAGATAGGTCATGGCGCCATACTTGTCGGCGAGATCGCAGATTTCCTTGATTGGCGCGATATCGCCATCCATCGAATAGACGGATTCGAAGGCTATGAGCTTCGGCGCCTTGGGATCGGCAGCAGCGAGCCTGGCTTCGAGGTCGGCCACGTCATTGTGCTTCCAGATGACCTTCTCGCACTTGGCGTAGCGGATGCCCTCGATCATCGAGGCATGGTTGAAAGCATCGGAGAAGATGATGAGGCCGGGGATCTTGGCGCCAAGCGTACCAAGCGCGGCCCAGTTGGAAACATAGCCGGACGTGAACGTCAGCGCGGCTTCCTTGCCATGCAGATCAGCGAGCTCCTGCTCAAGCAGAACATGGTAGTGGTTGGTGCCAGAGATATTCCGGGTGCCTCCCGCACCCGCGCCACAGTGATCGATGGCTTCCTTCATCGCCTCGATCACCTTGGGGTGCTGGCCCATGCCGAGATAGTCGTTGGAGCACCAGACGGTCACTTCCTGTTCGCCATTCGCCGTGTGGCGCGTCGCACGCGGAAAGTTACCGCGATGGCGCTCCAGATCGGCAAAAACGCGGTAACGGCCCTCAGTGTGAAGCCCGTCCAGCTCGCTTTTGAAAAACGCTTCGAAATCCATCATATGCTCCAGTTCGTACGGCTGTTTCTTGCTGAGACGGCAACCGCACGTCAACCCTTTCGTCCCTGATTTAACATCAACTGCGGCAAAAGGCGCAGACTTTTGAATGATTCCAGATAAAAAATACGCGAGCCGTGATCAGGGAAATTGATCGACGTCAATTCCGGCGGAAAATTCGCTTTTAATCGTGGAAAGAAACCCGCGCCTTACTAAAAAAAGCTCGCTGATGGTGGACAAGCCCTTCTTGCGACATAGTTTTCGGGCTAGCCTGAGAAAAAACAGGTTAGGGACGACATCCGCCCGCTGGGGCGCCAAAACCTCGGAGAAAAGAATGAAAAAAGTCCTCGTACTCGCGTTGATCGGCCTTTCGATCGCAAGCTGCACGCCCACGCAACAAGGTGCCGGTATCGGCGCAGCGTCTGGTGCCGTTATCGGCGGCGTGGTCACCGGCGACGTGCGCGGCGCGGCAGTCGGCGCAGCGATCGGCGGCGTTTCGGGCGCGCTTATCGGCAGGGTCGCAGAACAGCCCGGCCAATGCTATTACCGGGACCGGTACGGTCGCCGCTACATCGATGATTGCCGCTGAGATCTGCAATCAGAATGGGAAAAATGGAAATCCCGGACCCTCGTCCGGGATTTTTTTGTACTAAATTAGTGCGCCAGCAGTTTAAATTGGTACACGTGGCGCGATTTTGCCGCTAAGCTTGCTATCGGCTGGGCAACGCAGAGCTTCATTTTAATGTAACCAAAAAGCGGCGGATGCGGATTAGAGGGACGGGCCTGAGAACGGGTATTGCGTATCGAGCAGGCGCCATGGTGGTGGTCGCAGCGGCGGCTGCATTTTCACCAGTCCTCGTGGGCAATGCTTACGCATTCAAGCTTTTTGGCATCACCATATTCGGCAAGGACGAGGACGAGAACCTGCAGGTGCCCGATCCTGTGCGGTATGATGTCGACCTCGAAGCCGGGACGGCCGATAGCGACCTCAAGGAGGCGCTGGAGAACAGCTCTCGTCTCGTCGGCGACAAGAACCGTCCGGTTTCAGGCGATCTGGGGGTCGTCGTGAAAGCCCGCGACGACCGCGACAGGCTGATCGCCACACTCTACGAAAAGGCGCGCTACGGCGGCGTGGTGACGATTACCATCGACGGCCGCAACATAGACAATCTGCCGCCGAACCCGACTTTCGATCGTTCAAAGCCCGTCCCGGTCAAGGTGGATATAGCACCTGGCCCGGTCTTCACTGTCAATGAAGTGCAGTTCGGCGGCGATGCCGCGCACCGCAATCCCGCCGATTATGATCTGGCGCCCGGCGAGCAAGCCGGCTCGCTCGCCGTCATCAAAGCCGGTGATACGATCGTCGACCAGTTGAAGAGCGAAGGCAGGCCCTTTGCCAAGCTGACGGAGCGGCGCGTGGTCGCCGACCATAGCAAGAACACCGTCGATATCGTTCTCGCTGCCGAAGGTGGTCCGGTTGCTCCGATCGGCGACGTCGGCGTCACTGGCGAGGAAAGGGTCAAGCCGGAATTCATCCAACGTTATTCCCGCCTGCAGAAGGGCGAAGCCTATTCGCCCGAGGCATTGAGGAAGGCAGGCGAGCGCCTGCGCGCGCTTGGCGTGTTCTCCAGTGTGACGATCCACGAAGGCGACGCACTGGCCTCCGCTGGTACCTTGCCCATGACGATCGAGGTTTCCGAGGGCAAGCGGCGCTACCTCGGCATCGGCGCGCAATATTCGACGATCGACGGTTTCGGCGTCAACGGTTACTGGGGCCATCGCAACCTGTTCGGCGGGGCCGAATCGCTGCGCATCGAAGGCGCCGTCTCACGCCTCGGCGAAGCGTCCGACCTCGGCGATCTCGACTACTCCGCCGGCATTCTCTTCACGAAACCGGGCTTCATCAATCCGTCCGCCACCCTTAAGGCCGGGATCGTCGCCAAGACGCAAAATCCGGATGCCTATAATGCCAAGCTCATCACCGCCTCGCTCGGCCTCTCCTATGAATTGACGGATCAGGACACCATCTCCGCAGCCGGCGAGGTGAGCTTTGAGAATGACGACGACGCTTTCGGCAACAACAATTATCTGACCTTCACGCTGCCGATCACCTATGATCGCGACGCCCGCGACGACAAATTCAATCCGACCGGGGGCTACCACGCCACGCTGTCGGCAAAGCCGGGCTATGAGTTCTTGAACGGAACGGTCTATTCGGCCTTCGAGGGCTCGATATCAGGCTATCTCGGTCTCGGCGCCGAAGACGGCATCGTCCTCGCCGCCAAGCTCGCGGCCGGCACGCTGATCGGCGGCGACGGCGTTCAGGATATTCCCGCCACCCAGCGTTTCTTCGCCGGCGGCGGCGGTTCCGTGCGTGGTTACGGCTATCAGGAAATCTCGCCCTATAACGAAAACGACGAGGCCACCGGTGGTCGCTCCTATGTAACCGGCTCCTTTGAGGCGCGTATCAGGATCACCGATACGATCGGCATTGTGCCCTTCCTCGATGTCGGCACGGTTTCGGACAGCATTGCGCCTGATTTTTCCGATATCAGGGCCGGCGCAGGCGCCGGTATCCGCTATGCAACACCTTTCGGCCCCCTTCGGCTTGATTTTGCCGTACCGCTGAACAAGTACGACGGTGGGACGGATTATGGAATTTATGCCGGCATAGGCCAGTCGTTCTAGGCCAGTTATCAGAAATGCCGATTTCGCAGTGTTTTCCGACCTGTGAGCTGTCATGAAAACGGGATAGTGTCCGCTCTTATGCAAATGTTGGCGAAAATCATGAACTGGATAATGCGGCTCGTCGGCTACGGCCTCGGCGCGGCGATTATCCTTGCCGTCATTGCTTTGGCGATCTTCGGCTTCACCTCCTTCGGTGCCCGCATCATCACCGAAAATGTCGCTTCCGCGCTCTCCAACCGCGATATGACGATATCCGTGCGCGAACCCGAGGGCCTGCTGACCGGCGGCTTGCGCGCAGCCGAGATCACCCTGTCGGACACGCGTGGCACATTTGCAGAAATCCGCGGCATCGCCGTCGACTGGAATCCACTAGCGCTGCTGACTGGTACCTTCCACGCCAGACAGGTCTCAGTGGCCTCCATCGACGTGCGGCGCCAACCGGTACGCACCCTCCCTTCCAGGCCGGCGACTCCGGAGGAAGGAAGCAGCGGGGGCTTCCGGCTGCCGCTGAAGATCGATATCGAGCATATCGCCTTGCCCGATATTTCCCTTGGCGCACCGCTGACCGGCCGCGCCTTCTCGCTTGCCGCCACCGGCAACCTCAGAGCCGATGGCGATGGCGGTGAAGCGCTGGTTAACGTCAACCGCCATCAGGTTCCCGACGCCGAGCTCTCCGCCGATATCGCCTTCACCCCGGCAAACAGCCATTTGCGGCTGAACGCCCAACTTGCCGAACCGCAGGGCGGCCTGCTCGCCGGCTTTCTCGGTCTGCCCGGCAGCCCGGCGGTCAATATCGCGCTCAACGGCGAAGGTCCGATCTCGGACTGGAACGGCAAGCTGCAGGCTGCCCTCGATGGCCAGCAACGCGCCTCGCTGGAAGGCAAGCACGCAATCACGCCCGACGGCTTGCATCATCTCGACCTCAAGGGCGGCGGCGATGTAAGCTCGTTGCTCCCCATGGCATTCCGGCCGCTTTTTGCAGGCCAGACGAATATCGATGTATCCGCGACCTTCGACAATCATGGCAAGATCGATATTCAGACCGGCAATCTCGCGACCGGCAGCGTCGTCATCGCCGCTTCCGGCACGCTCGATCCTGCCGGCAATAACAGCCTGAATGCCAATGTGCTCGGCACCTCGGGTCCGGTCGATTTCCGCTGGCCGCTTGCCGATGGCGAAGCGCGCTTCATGATTTCGGGCCTCAATCTGGCGATGACCGGACAGGCGCAGGCCGTGCGCATCAATGCCAGCGGATCGCTGGATTCCGCCACGATGCCGCAGGCCGATATCGGCAACGTCAAGCTGACGGCCAAGAGCGATGCTTTCAATCTCGCCAATGGTGCCGGCGATATCCAGTTGCGCCTCGTCGCGGGTGACGCCACCTTCACCGAGCCCAACCTCAACCGCGCCGTTCGGGGTCCGATCACACTCGTCGCGCCGCTTCAGATTTCGCGCAACGGCATCGGCTTCAACGGCACGACCGTCGAAAGCGCCAATATCGGCGCCGATCTCAACGGCTCCTATCGCCTGGCCGACAATACGCTGACCGGCAATGCGAAATTTACCGTCCAGCCCGCCGCCTTGCCGCCGGCTGTTGCCGAAAAGTTCGATGCACCGATCAACCTCGAAACCCAGATTGCCGGCACGATCCCCTCCAAGGTGACGCTATCGAACATCACGATCAAATCCCCGACCATCGAGGCAGGCGGCAATGTCGCGCTCGAAGATGACGTGCTGACGGCCGATCTCGCCGGCAAGCTTCCCGATATCGGCAAGCTGCTGTCGGGCACGAGCGGGGAAGCGGATTACAGCATCAAGGCAAGCGGCACGCTTCCAGCACTTGCGCTCACCGCCAATGTGAAAGCCGCCAGCCTGCAGATGGCCGATCGCAAGGTCGGCGATCTCAACATCGACCTGACGGGCTCTGCCGATCCTGCTGCTCCGCAGGGCCGGATCGCCGCCACCGGCACGATCGACGGCCAGCCGATCGGCATCAATGGGGACGTCAAATCCGAGAAGGGGATCATTTCTATCCCCGCGCTGACGGCCGATGTCGGCAGCAATCGCCTGGCGGGCAACCTCACGCTTTCGTCAGGCATGACGCCGGCTGGTGCGCTCACCTTTGACTTCCCTGATATCAGCCTGCTTGCCGCTCTCGGTGGCCAGAAGGCGGAAGGCGACCTCAAGGGCTCCGTCGATATCACCGGCAATGACGGCAAGATCGCGCTCAAGGTTGCCGCCAACGGCAGCGGCATTCGCCGAAATACGCTGACGATCGCCAAGCCGACGATCGACGTGACCGTCAGCGATATCATGGCTTTTGCGGCGAGCGGCACGATACGGGCCGACGAGTTCGGCGTCGGGACCAACAAGCTTACCGGCATTGCGCTTGATTTCGTCCAGCAGCAGACCCGCACCGACTTCAATCTGGATGCAGGCTATGACGGCAATCCGCTGCAGGCCGCCGGCAGCGTGCAGTCTGCAGGCGGTATGATCGATCTCAGTCTCGATCGCTTCGCCGCCAAGCCGCACAACATTCCGGTCGAACTGGCGTCACCCGCACAGGTCAACGTCACCAAGGGAGTTGTCAGCCTGAACGGCCTGACCGTCAAGACCGGCAGCGGCTCGGTATCGGTCACCGGTTCGGCTGGTGAGACCCTGAAGCTCGATGCCGTGATCACCGACCTGCCGGCAAGCCTTGCCAACAGCTTCGTTCCCAATCTTGCCGCTGACGGCACGATTTCCGGGACGGTGAACGTAACCGGGACACCGGCCGCCCCCGCTGTCAATTTCAAGCTCGATTGGAAGGATGCGGCCACCAGCCATACAAAAGGCGCCAGCATCGCCCCTCTCGGCATCTCGACATCGGGCACCTTCGCCGACAACAAGCTGAACTTCGATGGCGGCATTAGCGGCGCTGACGGCCTTTCCTTGAAGGCGGCGGGCGACGTCGGCCTTGCGGATCCGAATGGCCCGACCCTCAATATCAACGCCGACATCGTCAGCCTGCCGGCAAAGCTCGCCAACGGTTTTGTTCCCGATCTTGCTGCAGAAGGTACGATTTCGGGAACGGTCACGGCAACAGGCACGCCCGCGGCACCAGCGGCCGATTTCAAGCTGAACTGGAAAAACGCCGCGACGAGCCAGACAAAGAGCGCCAAGCTTGCCGGTCTGTCGCTCAACGCATCCGGCAGGTTTGCGGATAACAAGCTCGATTTCGATACGGCGCTCACCGGCAAGGGCGGACTATCGCTGAAAGCGCTCGGTAATGTCGCTATTACCGGAACCACGATCGGCAACATCAAGGTCGATGCCGAACTTGCGAATGTTCCGGCCAATATCACCAACGGTTTCGTGAAGGATCTCGACGCCGGCGGAACGATTTCCGGCACAGCCTCGGCGTCAGGCACGCCTGCCGCACCGGCTGCCAATTTCAAGCTCAGATGGCAGGATGCCACGACACGGCACACCAAGACCGCCGGCCTGACCGGACTGGACCTTGCGGCAGCCGGCCATTTTGCCGACCAGAAACTCGATTTCGATGCCAAACTCGCCGGACCGAAAGCTCTGTCGCTGAAGGCGACGGGCAATGTCGAGCTTGCTGGGACGGCGGTGCGCAATCTAAAGGTCGATGCAGATCTCGCAAACCTTCCAGCCGGCCTTGCGAACGGCTTCGTTCCCGATCTGGGCGCCGAAGGCACGATTTCCGGCAAGGCGTCGGCCTCCGGCTCGCTGCCGACACCGGCAGTCACCTTCGATCTGGCCTGGGCAAATGCGGCAACGCGCCAGACAAAGAGCAACGGCCTCACCGATCTCTCTGCCAAGGCCACCGGCAAATATGAAAACAACAGGGTCGATTTCGACGCCAATCTCGGCAGCGGCAACGGGGCGCTGCTGAAAGCGAACGGCGGCGTGACGATCGACGGCAGCGCCATTCGCGACCTCGCCGTCAACGCTGACATTGCCGGCCTGCCCGCAAACCTCGCAAACGGCTTCGTGCCCGGCCTTGGTGCTGAGGGCATAATCTCCGGCACTGCCGTCACCTCAGGCACGCCGACAGAGCCGGTGATCGATTTCAAGCTCGACTGGACGAACGCAGCAACGCGCCAAACCAAGACCGCCGGTCTTTCTGGCCTGGCGCTTGCCGCTTCGGGAAAATACGTCAGCAACCGTCTGGATTTCGACGCCAGTTTGAATGGCAAAGGTGGCGTCTCGCTGAAAGCGGCCGGCAATCTCGCATTGACGGGCACCACAATCCAGGGCATCGATGCAAAGGCCGATATCACCAATCTGCCGGCTGCTGTCGCCAACGGGTTCGTCCCTGATATTGGAGCCGAAGGCATCATCACAGCGACGGCGACGGCCTCCGGATCGCTCACCGCCCCCTCCGCCGATTTCAAGATCGACTGGAAAAACGCCGGAACGAAACAGACCAGGACTGCCGGCCTCTCCGGCCTGACGCTCGCCGCTTCGGGCAAACTCAGCAAAGACCGGCTGGATTTCGACGCCAATCTCAACGGCAATGGCGGTGTCTCGCTGAAGGCAGCGGGCAATCTCGATATAGCCGGGACGACCGTCAAGGGCGTCAACGCCAAGGCCGATGTCACCAATCTGCCGGCGGCCGTCGCCAATGGGTTCGTTCCAAACCTTGGTGCCGAAGGCGCCATCACGGCGACAGCGACTGCCTCGGGATCGCTCCCCCTTCCCTCGGTCGATTTCAAGGTCGACTGGAAGAATGCCGAAACGAGCCAGACCAAGGGCGCCGGCCTTGCGCCGCTTACAATCGGCGCTAGCGGCAAGCTGGCAGACAACCGCCTGACGGTCGACACAAGTCTCGTCGGCGACGGTGGACTTTCTCTGAAAGGCGGCGGCACTCTCGCGATGACAGGCAACCGTGCCATGTCGATGCGTTTCAACGGCAGCCTTCCCTTCGCCGTTCTCGGCGCGCAGCTCGCCCAGCAAGGTCTCGTTGCCGAAGGCGTCGCCAATGTGAATCTGGAGGTCAGCGGCACGACGGCTGCCCCTGTCATCAACGGCACAGTGACGACGGATGGCGCGAAGCTGATCGACGTGCGCCGCAACCTCGCCCTCGAAGGCCTTGGCGCGACCATCACGTTCAACGGCCAGCAGGCCGTCATTTCGCGGCTGAACGGCAGGCTCGCAAGCGGCGGCTCGATCTCGGCGAGCGGCTCGGTTGGCATCAGCGGCAGTTTCCCCGCCGATCTTTCCATCCGCCTGGACCACGCGGTCTATGTCGACGGCACGCTGGTTGTCGCAACAGTCGACGGCACGCTCGGCCTTAGGGGACCGCTGCTTTCCAATCCCACGCTTGATGGTAAGCTTCACATCGACAAGGCTTCGATCACCGTACCGGAGAGGCTGCCGACATCGCTGCGTGAAATCGATATCCGCCATATCCACGCGCCGCCCGCCGTGCTCGCCCAGCTCAGGGACAATGCTCAGCAGCAGCCCCGGGAAAAATCTTCGACCATCATGCTGGATATCCAGCTCGATGCACCCTCGCAGATCTTCGTGCGCGGCCGTGGCATCGATGCGGAAGTCGGCGGCAACATCACGATCCGCGGCTCGGCTGCCGCGCCCGAAGTTGCCGGTGCCTTCACCATGCGTCGCGGCCGTCTGACGATCCTCAACCGCCGTCTCGATTTTTCCGACCGCAGCCGCATCACATTTGCTGGCGACCTGACGCCCGCCCTCGACATGGAGGCCACTTCCACGTCAGGCACGACGACGCTCACGGTGGATGTCGCGGGCCTCGCGACCGACCCCGCCATCACTTTCTCCTCGTCGCCTGCCCTACCGCAGGACGAAGTGCTGGCCCAGCTCATCTTCGGCCAATCCATGTCCCGCCTGTCGCCGGTGCAGATCGCCCAGCTTGCCGATGCCGTCAGCCAGCTCGCCGGCAATCGCTCGACCTCGCTCTTCGAAGGCCTCCGCAACCAGCTCGGCGTCGACGACCTCGACATCAGCACGGATGCAAAAGGCCGGACCAGCGTCAGTGTCGGCCGCTACCTCAACGAACGGACCTATTTCGAGCTGCAGCAGGGCGGAGAAGCCGGCGCCAAGGCAATCATCAATCTGGATGTCGGCCGCGGTGTGAAGCTGCGGGGTGCCGCCGGCGGCAATGGTGCAGGCGAAGCGGGCATCGTCTACGAGCATGAATATTGAGGCCAGCCTGGAAAATTGAAGCCTAAAAGCTCGCCTTGCTGGTCTTCAGCAGAATGTTGGTTTCGGTGGTATTGATGCCGTCGAAGAGGCGTATCCGGCGCAGCGTCTCGTCGAAGGAGACGAGGTCACGATCCTCGAGCTCGGCGACGAAATCCCATTTGCCGTTGGTGCTGTGCAGCGCGCGCACCTGCGGCAAGCCGCGAAGCTGGGTTGCCACCTTGTCGGCAAGTTTACCATGCACTTCGATCATGACGATGGCCCGAACGCCGGCGGAACGCGTCTCGTGACCGGTGCGGATGGTGAAGCCGGCAATCGTGCCATTTTCGACCAGCCGGTCGATGCGCGTGGCAACCGTCGCCCGCGAAGCCCCCGTCAGCGCCGCAAGCGAGGAGACGGAGATTCGCGCATTGTGCCGAAGCGCACTCAGAAGCTCGTTGTCGAGATCGTCCACGGTTTCACTTTGTCAAATTAGCTTTATCAATCTGCGTAATCATAATCCATTTCTGACACTTTTCCATCTATTTGCCGCCGCCACTTTATCCCACTATCGGCCAAAACAGGCCTCAGAACGGAGCCCTCGGAATGGAAGTACAATCTCGATCTGTCGCTCTTATCGGTGTTCCCCTCGAAGAAGGTTCCGGCCGCAGAGGCGCGGGCATGGGACCAACAGCATTGCGTATTGCGGGTATCGACAAGGCGCTCAGCGATCTCGGCCACACTGTTGTCGACACGGGCGATCTCAGCATCGTCCCGGCCAGGGACCTTCCCAATCATTCGAAGGCACATAATCTTCGCATCGTCGGCGCCTACACGCGTGCGCTCGAAGCAGCCACCTATGATGCGGCGAAAGCCGGCCACTTCCCGCTGATCCTGGGTGGCGACCACAGCCTCTCCATGGGCAGTGTCTCAGGCATGGCGCGTTATGCCGCCGAAAAGGACCGCCCGCTCTTCGTACTGTGGCTCGACGCCCATTCGGATTTCAATACGCCCGAGACCTCGCCGTCAGGCAATATTCACGGCATGCCCGTCGCCTTCTTCTGCGGTCTGGCAGATTTTGCAGAGATTCTGCCGAAGGACCGTGCACTCGTCGATCCGAAGAAGATCTTCCAGGTCGGCATCCGCTCAGTCGATGCCTCCGAGCGCGTCGAAATCCACAAGCACGGCGTCAATGTCTTCGACATGCGCTCGCTCGATGAACAGGGCGTGGCTATTATCCTCCGCCAGATCCTGGAAACGATCGAGAAGGCGAACGGCCTGCTGCATGTCAGCTTCGACGTCGATTTCCTCGATCCGGATTTTGCGCCCGGCGTCGGCACCACCGTTCCCGGCGGCGCCACCTTCCGCGAAGCGCACCTCATCATGGAGATGCTGTCCGACAGCGGCCTCGTCTCCTCGCTCGACCTCGTCGAACTCAATCCTTTCCTTGATGACCGCGGCAAGAGCGCCCGCATCATGGTGGAGATGACGGCAAGCCTCTTCGGCCGCCGTATCTTCGATCGTCCTACACGCGCCGCATAAGGGAGCACCGGCCATGAACATCTCGTCGAACCTCATCGCCACCGAACAACGTCTTGGAGCCAATAACTACAAGCCGCTTGATGTCGTGCTGACGCGGGGGGAAGGTGTTCATGTCTGGGATACGGATGGCAAGCGCTACCTCGACTGCCTCTCGGCCTATTCTGCCGTCAACCAGGGCCATTGCCATCCGAAGATCCTTGCCGCCATGGTCGAGCAGGCCGGCCGCCTGACACTCACCTCGCGCGCCTTCCGCAACGACCAGCTCGCCTATCTCTATGAAGAGCTGGCCGCGCTGACTGGTTCCCACAAGATCCTGCCGATGAACTCAGGTGCGGAAGCCGTCGAGACTGCCATCAAGGCGGTTCGCAAATGGGGCTATGAGGTGAAGGGCGTCCCGGAGGGCAAGGCGGAGATCATCGTCTGCGCCAACAATTTCCACGGCCGCACGCTGAGCATCATCAGCTTCTCGACTGACCCCGACGCCCGTACCGGCTTCGGGCCCTATACGCCGGGCTTCCGCATCGTTCCCTTCGGTGATGCAGAGGCCTTCGCGACGGCCATCAATGCCAATACCGTCGCAGCACTGATCGAGCCGATCCAGGGCGAGGCTGGCGTCATCATTCCGCCGGCCGGTTACTTCACCCGTGTGCGCGAGCTCTGCACGGCAAACAACGTCACGCTCATCCTCGACGAAATCCAGACCGGCCTTGGGCGCACCGGCAAGCTGCTCGCCGAAGAACATGAAGGTATCGAAGCCGACGTGACTCTCATCGGCAAGGCGCTTTCCGGCGGTTTTTATCCTGTTTCAGCCGTGCTTTCGAATTCTGAAGTCCTCGGCGTGCTCAAACCCGGCCAGCATGGCTCGACCTTCGGCGGCAACCCGTTGGCCTGTGCGGTCGCCCGCGCGGCCCTGAAGGTGCTGACTGAAGAAGGAATGATCGAGAACGCCGAGACGATGGGCGACTACTTTCTCGAAGGCCTGCGCTCCATTCGCTCCAACATCGTCAAGGACGTGCGCGGCCGTGGCCTCATGCTCGCGGTCGAATTGGAGCCGGAGGCCGGTGGTGCCCGGCAATATTGTTACGCCCTCAAGGATCGCGGCCTTCTCGCCAAGGATACACACGACCACACGATTCGCTTCGCGCCGCCGCTGGTCATCACCAAGGAACAGGTCGATTGGGCGATCTCGCAAATTGAAAAGACAATAACCTAAAGTAAAGTTGCGGATTACTTTGCAACCGATGCCGGATATTCTCAGATGAAACTACATTTCATCTGTTAAAATTCATGCGAAGCTGTCAAAATCCGGTCGAAAGTAGATTTGGTTACTAATTCTTAATCAAGAAATTATATTTAATTGATGCGATTAGAGATCAGCTCCGCATCTTAGAGCCATGGGGTTCACGAATGAATTGGGCCGATCCGCCGCGTTTGCGGGGCCGGACGGACTTTCAAGTATTGCCGGATATACTGCAGTTTTACTGCGGTCCGTCATGCGCGAAATCCGAACCATTCTCCGAGACATCGGCTGGTTGCCATCACACATCGGGGGATTGAAATGTCATTGTTTTCGTTGGGTGCGACGCCGGATTCGCGTGCGATCGTCACAGCTCTCATGAAATCGCAGGCGACGATTGAATTCGACCTGCAGGGAAAGATCCTGAACGCGAACGAGAATTTCTGCCGGGCGCTGGGCTACAAGCTCAGCGACATTGTCGGCAAGCATCACAGTATTTTCTGCGAGCCGGATTATGTTGCCTCCGCAGCCTACCGGGAATTCTGGCGGAAGCTCGGTCGGGGCGAATTCGATGCCGGTGAATACAAGCGTATCGGCAAGGATGGCCGCGAAGTCTGGATCCAGGCTAGTTACAACCCGCTGATGTCGGGCGGCAAACCCTACAAGATCGTCAAGCTGGCAAGCGACGTGACCGCCATCAAGCTGAAAGCTGCCGATGCCGAAGGCAAGATCGCTGCCCTCTCGCGGGCTCAAGCCGTCATCGAGTTCACGCCGGATGGCGAAATCCTGCTGGCGAACGACAATTTCCTCTCGGTCATGGGTTACCGGCTGGAGGAGATCCGCGGCAAGCACCACAGTATGTTCTGCGAGCCAGACTATGTGCGCTCCGAAGCCTATAAGGAATTCTGGAAGAAGCTCGCCGCCGGCCAGTTCGTTGCCGAGGAGTTTCTGCGCATCGGCAAGGGCGGCAAGGTCGTCTGGATCCAGGCATCCTATAACCCTATCTTTGACATGAGCGGCCGGATCTTCAAGGTCGTTAAATTCGCGACCGACGTCACCGAACGCGTCCGTGCTGTCGATGATCTGGCAGCCGGCCTGACCGCGCTTGCCGAGGGCGATCTGACGAAGCATGTCGAAAATCCTTTCCCGCCCGCGCTGGAGAAGGTCCGGACCGATTTCAATGCCGCGATCGACAGGCTCGGCAGCGCCATGCGCACGGTTCTCAACAACGCCGAGGCGATCGCCAGCGGTGCGCGTGAAACGAAGGAAGCCGCAGACGTGCTGTCCAAACGCACCGAACAGCAGGCCGCAACCGTCGAGGAAACCGCCGCCGCACTCGATGAAATCACCCAGACTGTTGCCGACAGCGCCGGCCGCGCCGCCGAAGCAGGCGGGCTTGTCGCGGAAACGAAGCGCGGCGCAGAACATTCCGGCAGTATCGTCCGCAAGGCGGTCGACGCCATGGGTCAGATCGAGAAATCCTCGCGCGAGATCAGCAATATCATCGGCGTGATCGACGAGATCGCTTTCCAGACCAACCTGCTGGCGCTGAACGCCGGCGTCGAGGCGGCGCGTGCCGGCGAAGCCGGCAAGGGTTTTGCAGTCGTCGCCCAGGAGGTGCGTGAACTCGCACAGCGCTCGGCCAGCGCCGCCAAGGAGATCAAGGCGCTCATTACCACCTCCTCGGAGCACGTGAAAAGCGGTGTCGACCTTGTCGGCCAGACCGGTCAGGCACTGGAACGGATCGTCGCCCAGGTCGGCAATATCGACATCAACGTCACGGCGATCGTCGAGTCCTCGCGCGAACAATCGACCGGGCTTGTGGAAATCAACAAGGCTGTCAACATCATGGATCAGGGCACACAGCAGAATGCTGCCATGGTGGAAGAGACGACGGCGGCCAGCGCCCGACTCTCGTCCGAGACTGAAAACCTTCGCAATCTCGTCTCACAGTTTAGATTTGGGCAACACTCTTCCGTTAATGTCATCGATAACCGTAACGATGCTTCGCCGGGTGCAAAGCCATCGCGTGGTATGAAGGCAAAGCTCGTCCGCGCCAATGGTGGCGCTGTCGCTTCTGCCCTGGCTTACGATAGTTGGGAAGAATTCTAATGGCCACGATCAACTCCACTAGCTTCAGCGGCGACACGCTCGAAATCATTGCCTTCCGCCTGCACGATCAGGAGTTTTGCGTGAAGACCACGACCATCCGCGAAATCCGCGGCTGGGCGCCGTCGACGCCGATCCCGCACTCTCCGGAAGATGTCATCGGTGTCATGAACCTGCGCGGTTCGGTCATCCCGATCATCGACCTCGCCTACAAGCTCGGCATGAAGAGCACTGTCGCCAATGAACGCAGCGCCATTGTCGTCGCAGAAGTGCACAATATGGTCATCGGCATGCTGGTTGATCGTGTTTCCGACATCCTGACGATTTCTTCCAGCCATGTTCAACCCGTTCCGGAAGTGACCGCGTCCTTCGACCGTGCGTTCTGCGAAGGTATCATCGCTTCCGAAAACGGCATGATCTGCTTCCTGAACCTCGCAAAGATGTTCAAGGAAAACGAGACGGACGAACTGGCCGCCTGATCGCCACGCCAAGCAGTTTGCCAAATAATTGAGATAAGAACCGCCCCGCAAGGGCGGTTTTTTATTGTTCACGCTTCAATGCGAGCTGAACGTGTAATTTTCTCGCGAAAATGCATATTTATTAGTATTCGCTTTTATACAGAAAATTTACCGCCGCCACGCCGCGATGGTGGAGGAGAACACAGCCGCCAGTCGTGATCTTGCCGCAGAAGCCGATGCATTGCGGACGTTGCTCACGCAGTTCCAGCTCCCCGGCGGTAATATCGCCGCGACGCGGCACATGACAGAGCTAGCGGCCTCTCCGGCCCTGCATCTTGTTACCCGCGTCCCGAGAGCCCGTGGCGCAGCGGCGCCAGCCGCCGAAAGCTCGGAAGAATTCTGAACCAGTTTCAGTCGAATAGCGCGTGCCGCAGCAAAAGCGGCACGAGCTCCTACTGATCATAGCCTTTGGTCGGCACCCCGAAAAACCGCCCGCCGATGTCGGTTTATCGAAGTGGCTGTTCTGCCGGCTCTGGTTTCCGGATCAGGGGCACAGCCTGCAGCACGAGTGCGTCGAGGCCATTATCTTCCTTTTCCAGGATTTCGAAGAGTTGCCGCCGCATGCGCGGCTCCCAGAATTTGTTGATATGCGTTGCAACCCCTTGCGCAGCCTCGCTTTCGGGCTGTGTCTTGAAGAAGGTTGCGATCTGGTTTGCCATATAGACGAGTTTGGTCTTGGTATCATGCGACATCGGCGATGCTTCCAGGCGACAGGCGATGCGGGTGGGTGAAAATCTCGAAATCCTCGCCGCGAACGAGGGCGACCAGCGTCATGCCGGCTTCCTCGGCCGTGCGGATGGCAAGTGCGGTCGGCGCGGAAATGGCGATCAGCACGGGCGCGCCGAGGATCGCCGTCTTCTGAACCATTTCGACGGATAGGCGGCTGGTAACAGCGACAGCGCCGGAAGCGCCGGCCTGCCCCGCCCTGATGACGGCGCCACAGAGCTTGTCGAGCGCATTGTGCCGGCCGACATCCTCACGCACGGCGATCAATCCCTTGCCGGGGATGTAGAAGCCGGCGCCATGAACGGCTCGCGTCTCGCGATGCAGCGGCTGGGAATCGTTGAGCAGCGCGATCGCCTGCACGATATCAGCATGCGACAGCGACAGCTCAGTCTTGGAAACATCAGGCACCTTCCTGACCGCCTGCTCGATCGACTCGATGCCGCAGAGGCCGCAGCCGACAGGCCCCGCCATGCTGCGCCGCCGCTTTCTGAGCGCGTCCTCGACATCATCAACAAGCGTCACCTGGACGTCGATACCCTTCTCGTCCTCGATGAGCTCGACACCAGCGACCTGGCTGCGGTCGGTGATAATGCCCTCCGTAAGGCTGAAACCGACCGCGAAATCCTCGAGGTCACCGGGCGTGGCCATCATGACCGCATGCGAACTGCCGCCATAGGAAAAGGCGATCGGCACTTCCTCGGGCACGATACGCTCGCCCCGTGTCATGACGCCGCCCCTCCGGGCGACCTCCGTCACGCTTATGCGGGTCGGCCTTTCCGTCATTATTCCGCCGCCTCCATCTTGCTGGCGATGCGGCGGGACTGACGGGCCTGCTCGTCATACTCGACCTGCCACTCGGACGGGCCGTTGGAAGGCGAAACCTGCACCGCCGTCACCTTGTATTCCGGGCAGTTGGTCGCCCAGTCGGAAAAGTCCGTCGTGATGACATTCGCCTGCGTATCCGGATGGTGGAAGGTCGTATAGACGACGCCGGGCGCCACGCGATCGGTGATCAATGCGCGCAGCGTCGTATCGCCGGAGCGGCTCCCGAGCTTCACCCAATCGCCATCGCGGATGCCGCGCTGTTCGGCATCATGCGGATGAATTTCCAGCCGGTCTTCGGAGTGCCAGATGACATTATCGGTGCGGCGTGTCTGTGCCCCGACATTATACTGGCTAAGAATGCGGCCGGTGGTGAGAAGCAGCGGGAAGCGCGGACCTGTGCGCTCGTCGGTTGCCACATATTCCGTGCGGATGAACTTGCCCTTGCCGCGCACGAACCCATCCACATGCATGATCGGCGAGCCGAGCGGATGCTGCTCGTTGCAGGGCCACTGAACGGAGCCCATCTTGTCGAGATAGTCGTAAGAGACCGAAGCGAAGCTCGGCGTCGTCGCGGCAATCTCGTCCATGATCTCGGACGGATGCGTATAGTGCCAGTCGAGGCCCATGGCCTGGGCGAGCTTCTGCGTTACTTCCCAGTCGCCATAGCCGTTGCGTGGCGTCATGACCTTACGCACGCGGTTGATGCGGCGCTCGGCATTGGTGAAGGTGCCGTCCTTTTCGAGGAAAGTAGAACCCGGCAGGAAGACATGCGCATAGTTCGCCGTCTCGTTCAGGAAGAGATCCTGCACGACGACGCATTCCATGGCGGCAAGACCGGCGGCGACATGTTTGGTATCGGGATCGGACTGCAGGATGTCCTCGCCCTGAATGTAGATACCCTTGAAGGAGCCATCGACGGCAGCATCCAGCATGTTCGGAATACGCAGGCCCGGCTCGTTATTGAGCTTCACGCCCCAGAGCTTTTCGAAGATATCGCGCGTCGCATCGTCGGAGATATGGCGATAGCCCGGCAGCTCGTGCGGGAAGGAGCCCATGTCGCAGGAGCCCTGTACATTGTTCTGGCCACGCAGCGGATTCACACCGACGCCTGGACGGCCGATATTGCCGGTCGCCATGGCAAGATTGGCGATCGCCATGACCGTCGTCGAGCCCTGGCTGTGTTCGGTCACGCCGAGACCGTAATAGATAGCGCCATTGCCGCCGGTCGCGAAAAGCCGGGCAGCGCCGCGCACATCTTCCGGCTTCACGCCGGTAAACTTCTCGACGGCTTCCGGGCTATGCTGCGGCTCGGCGACAAAAGCCGCCCAATCCTCGAACTCCGACCAGTCGCAACGCTCACGGATGAATTTCTCGTCGTAGAGGCCTTCGGTCACGATCACATGCGCAAGCGCCGTCATGATTGCGACATTGGTGCCGGGCTTCAGCGGCAGATGGAAAGATGCCTCCACATGCGGCGAGCGGATAATATCGATACGACGCGGATCGATGACAATAAGCTTGGCACCCTGCCGCAGCCGCTTCTTCAGGCGTGAACCGAAGACCGGATGGCCGTCGGTCGGATTGGCACCGATGATGATGACCACATCGGACTGTTCGACGCTGTCGAAATTCTGCGTGCCAGCCGATGTGCCGAAGGCCTGACCTAGCCCATAGCCTGTCGGCGAATGGCAGACGCGAGCGCAGGTATCGACATTGTTGTTGCCGAAGCCGGCGCGGATCAGCTTCTGGACAAGGTAAGTCTCTTCATTGGTGCAGCGGGACGATGTGATACCGCCGATCGCTTCGCGACCATACTGATACTGGATGCGGCGGAACTCGGAAGCGACATGGGCGTAGGCCTCGTCCCAGGTCACCTCACGCCAGGGATCCGTCACCTTCTCGCGGATCATCGGGTTGAGGATGCGGTCCTTGTGGGTTGAGTAGCCATAGGCGAAGCGACCCTTGACGCAGGAATGGCCGCGGTTTGCCTGCCCATCCTTCCACGGCACCATGCGGACCAGCTCTTCGCCACGCATTTCCGCCTTGAAGGAGCAGCCTACGCCGCAATAGGCGCAGGTCGTGACGGCCGAATGTTCCGGCTGGCCGATGCGGATGACTGATTTTTCCGTCAGCGTCGCGGTCGGACAGGCCTGCACGCAGGCGCCGCAGGACACGCATTCGGAATCGACGAAATGCTCGTGCATACCGGGCGAAACGCGCGACCCGAAACCGCGCCCCTCGATCGTCAGCGCAAAGGTGCCTTGAACCTCCTCGCAGGCACGTACGCAGCGGGAGCAGACGATGCACTTCGACGGATCATAGGTGAAGTACGGATTGGACTCGTCCTTCGGCATCCATTTCAGATTGATCTCGCCGCTGTTGCGCGCCTTGACATGATTGTCGCCCTCATAGCCATAACGCACATCGCGCAGACCGACGGCGCCCGCCATGTCCTGCAACTCGCAATCACCATTGGCTGCACAGGTCAGGCAGTCGAGCGGATGGTCGGAGATATAAAGCTCCATGACGCCGCGGCGGATATTCTTCAGCCGCTCCGTCTGCGTATGGACGACGATGCCGGACGCCACCGGCGTGGTGCAGGAGGCGGGCGTTCCGTTGCGGCCGTCGATTTCGATCAGACAGAGACGGCAGGAGCCGAAGGCATCGACCATATCGGTCGCGCAGAGCTTCGGCACCTGAATGCCGGCATCCATGGAGGCGCGCATGATCGAGGTTCCCTCAGGAACCGTCACCTGCCGGCCGTCGATGGTCAGCGTCACCATCGTTTCGGATTTCGAAGCCGGTGTTCCGTAGTCGATTTCGTGAACAAGAGACATGGTCTATTCCGCTGCTTCAATGAGAGGGACCGGAGCAAAATCGTCCGGGAAATGCGTCATCGCGCTCATGACAGGATAGGGCGTGAAGCCGCCGAGCGCACAGAGCGAGCCGAACTTCATCGTGTTGCAGAGATCTGCGAGCAGTTCGCGGTTCTTTTCGGGCTCGATGCCCTGGGCGATCTTGTCTGCGGTTTCGACCCCGCGGGTCGAGCCGATGCGGCAGGGCGTGCACTTGCCGCAGCTTTCCACCGCGCAGAATTCCATCGCAAAGCGTGCCTGCTTCAGCATGTCGGCCGTATCATCGAAGATGACCAGACCAGCATGACCGATAAGCCCATCCTTGGCGGCAAAGGCCTCATAGTCGAACGGGGTATCGAACAGCGCACGCGGGAAATAGGCGCCAAGCGGCCCTCCCACCTGCACCGCCTTCACCGGCCGGCCGGACACAGTGCCGCCGCCGATCTTGTCGACGATATCGCCGAGCGAAAGACCGAAGGCGGTTTCGTAGAGACCGCCATATTTTACATTGCCGCCGATCTGCAGCGGGATGGTGCCGCGTGACCGGCCCATGCCGAAATCGCGATAGAAGGCGGCCCCCTTGTCCATGATCACAGGCACGGACGCGAGCGAGATGACATTGTTGATGACGGTCGGACAGTTGAACAGGCCCTTATGCGCCGGCAGCGGCGGCTTGGCGCGCACGATGCCCCGCTTGCCTTCGAGGCTGTTGAGCAGCGCCGTTTCCTCGCCGCACACATAGGCGCCCGCACCGGTGCGGATCTCCATGTCGAATTCCTTGCCGGAGCCGAGCACCGAAGCGCCCAGAATGCCAGCCTTTCGGGCGATTTCCACCGCCTGCGTCATCGTGGCGATCGCATGCGGATATTCCGAACGCGTATAGACGAAACCTTTCGTGGCGCCAGTCGCAAGCCCGGCAATCGCCATGCCTTCGATGAGCACGAAAGGATCGCCTTCCATGATCATCCGGTCGGCAAAGGTACCGCTGTCGCCCTCATCTGCATTGCAGACGATATATTTGCGCGAACCGGCGGCATCGAGCACCGTCTTCCATTTGATGCCGGTCGGAAAGCCCGCGCCGCCGCGGCCGCGAAGGCCGGAATCGGTGACTTCCTTGACGACATCGGCAGGCTGCATCGACACTGCACGGCGAAGACCGGCAAGCCCACCGTGGGCCTCGTAATCATCAAGCGAAAGCGGATCGGTAATGCCGCAGCGGGCAAAGGTGAGACGGGTCTGCCCTTTCAGGAACGGGAGGTCCTCGACCTCCCCAAGACAGAGCGCATGCGCCCCGCCGTCAATCAGTCCCGCATCGAACAGCCCGACGACATCCTTCGCCTTGACCGGCCCATAGCCGATCCGTTTCCCGGACACCTCAACCTCAACCAGCGGCTCCAGCCAGAACATTCCGCGCGAGCCGTTGCGCACGACGGTCGCATCAAGGCCGCGGGCGGCGATCTCCTGGGTAATCGCCATTGCCACCTTCTCGGCCCCGAGCGAGAGCGCTGCGGCATCGCGCGGAACATAAATCTTCACAGTCATCGGCGCGCCTCCTCGACGAGTTCGGCCGCCAGGTCGTCATCGACGCGGCCATGCACTTCGCCATCGAACATGGCGGCCGGCGCGCAGGCACAGAGACCGAGACAGTAGACAGGCTCCAGCGTGACGCTGCCGTCGTGTGTCGTTTGATGAAAATCGATGCCGAGCAGGGTCTTGATACGCTCGGCCAGTGCATCGCCACCCATCGACTGGCAGGCTTCGGCGCGACAGAGCTTCAGCACGTGCCGACCGGCAGGATGATCACGATAATCATGATAGAAGGTTACGACACCGTGGACCTCGGCGCGAGAAAGATTGAGCTCATCTGCGATGACTGGCAGGGCCTCCTGCGGCACGTAACCGAACTCGTCCTGAACCTCATGCAGAATGGGGAGCAGTGGGCCTTCGAGGGATCGAAGATCAGCAACGATCGAACGGATACGCCCGGCGATATCGCCCTGGGCGATACGTATATTCATCAGCAGCCTCCCTTCGGCTTGCGCATTCCCTGGGAACCGCAAAACTCCCCATGTCATTGCGATTTCTAGGGAACTGTCTCAGGGAAGCAGGTTGCAATCAATAAAGCAGTCTTGTTGATTGATAGCTTTTTTCTATCATAGTTCCGCGTCTTCAACGAGTGTTCTTGCTTCATGCAACAAGGCGGAGACAAGCGGCGTGAAAGGTTCCCGATAAGGAGCGACAAGGCCGACGAGATGGTGCGCCTCCGGCTCGACGATCGGGATCATCCGGATCTCCGCAGGAAAGCCGAATGATATCGCAACGTTACGCGGCATGATGCTTGCCCAGCGGCCAGTCCGCACGTGCGAAAAAAGAACGATCATCGAATTCGATTCGAGTGTCGGATGGACTGTTGCGCCTGCTTCGGCCAAATGCCGGTTGATGATACGCCGGTTCTGCATGTCAGCCGTCAATAGGCAAAGCCGAAGATCACCCACTTCACGCCATGTCACACTCTCGCGATCCGAGAGCGGACTGCCGGCGGCGGTGATGAGATTATAGCGCTCCGCATAGAGGGGCACAGAAGTGACGCGCCCGAGCGGCTCGTTTTCCAGATAGGTGACGCCGGCATCGATCTCGAGGTTTTCGAGCATGCTCAGCACCTGCAGCGAATTGCGCGAGACGATGGAGAAGGTGACGTCGGGATGCCGTTCCTGGAAGGGCGTTGTGATTCGCGACAGCATCGCGAGCGCGGTCGGAATGGACGCCAGACGCAGATGGCCGGAGAGACCCTTGCGGGCGGCGCGCATTTCCTCGCGCATCGTGCGCGTGTCCCCGACGATGCGGCGCGCCCATTCGAGCACACGCTGTCCTTCCGGCGTCAATCCTTGAAAGCGGGAGCCACGCTGCACCAGCATGACGCCCAGCTGATCTTCCAGCTGGCGAATGGCGGCCGAGAGCGTGGGTTGGGAGACGCCGCATTCCTCTGCCGCACGACCGAAATGTTTCTCATTAGCGAGTGCGATGAAGAATTCCAGCTTGTCGATCATCCGGCC
This sequence comes from Rhizobium sp. YAF28, assembly GCF_052113285.1. NCBI lineage: Bacteria > Pseudomonadati > Pseudomonadota > Alphaproteobacteria > Hyphomicrobiales > Rhizobiaceae > Rhizobium > Rhizobium sp. YAF28. The sequence goes on from NZ_JBFRCX010000003.1 coordinate 114,512, forward strand.
TCCCTGCCGAATTGGGCATGAGGCCTATCTTTGCGGCTTGCCGTCCGGCTTCGCAAGAGCTGGCAGGCTCAGCCCGTCTCGGCAACCGGAAAGAGACTGAAAAGTGATTCGAGGAAAGCCATGACGCTTTCGTTGCCCATGCTGTAATAGACAAGCCGCCCGTCGCGCCGCGTATTGACGAGGCCTTCGAGCCTCAGTCGCGCAAGCTGCTGGGACACCATAGCCTGCTGTATTCCAAGGATATCCTCGATTTCGCCGACCGTCTTTTCCCCTTCCGACAGGATACAGAGGATGAGCAACCGGGTCTGATGGGCTAGCGCCTTCAGGAGATCGCTCGCCTCGTGGGCTTTGTCAGCAAGCTTCTGCAAGTCCTGGCCGGTCATGCCCGGCTTCGGTTTAGGCAATGGCATTTGCTTCTCGGAAGGAGGTAATAGGATAGATCAGTACAATATCATATTCGCAGAAGCGAATTCGTCAAATGTCGCGAAATGCCAAAAAAAGTCCAAACAAATCAGCAAATAAGCTGGCCACCATTGATCTCCAGGACTTGACCCGTGATGTAACCTGAGAGTGATGGAGCCGCCAGGAAGAGATAGGCGGGGGCACAATCCTCTGCTGTTCCGAGCCGCTGTAGTGGGATCGACTTGCGCGTCTGCTCCAGCTTTTCACGCGATGAATAGCGTGCATGGAAATCGGTTTCGATCGTGCCGGGCGAGACGCAGTTGACCCTGATACCATCAGGCGCAAGCTCTCGGGCCAGCGCTTTCGAATAGGTCGCAACAAATGCCTTCGATGCGGAATATATTGCAGAACCGGGGCTTCCGCCCGTCAGCGCCGAAATCGAAACGGTGTTGACGATAGCAGCGCCCCCTGCCGCCCGGAGCGCCGGAAGCAGCGCTCGTGTCAACTCCACCACCGACGTCTGGTTGAGGCGCACGACAGTCTCATAATCGGCATCGGTCAACTCACCTGCGGGAAAACGCCCATACATCGTGCCGGCATTGTTGACCAGCACATGCACCTTGTCGAAGAATTCGAGCGCCTCTTCCGCAAACTTCGCAGCCCCGCCCGGCTGCAGGAAATCTGCGGGCAACAGCAGGGCCCGACGTTCCGATTCGGCGGTCAGCAGAAAATCCGGCAATTCACGTTCCCCATCGCGCCCGGTATGGACAAGCACGCGCGCACCGCAATCCAGAAACTGCCGGGCAACTTCGAGGCCGATACCGCGGCCTGCACCTGTCACGACGACATTGCGGTTTTCGAACAATTTGGGATGAAACACGAAGCTCTCCTCCTTGCGGGCCGGCCCGCCGCTTGCGCTATCAGGCCTAACATATGCGGCCATCGGCCAAAAGAAAGCCCGAAGGTCTAAGCCCCCGGGTCGAGAAGCCGCGCACCGGCGCCTTGCCTGCCGAGCACGTCAAAGGGATTGCGTAGCGGACAGGCGTCGATCGAGAGACAGCCGCAGCCAATACAGCTCGTCAGATGGTCACGCAGCAGGCTCAGCTGCTTGATGCGCGCATCGAGATCATCCTTCCAGAGCGCAGACAGTTTCTGCCAGTCCCCGACTGTCGGCGTCCGGCTCTGCGGCAGAGTTTCGAAGGCAGTCTGGATTTCGGCAAGCGGAATGCCGACCCGTTGCGCCACCTTGATAATGCCGAGGCGCCGTAGCACATCGCGGCCGTATCGGCGCTGGTTGCCGCGGGTGCGGATGCTGGAGATCAGCCCCTTCGCCTCGTAGAAATGCAGGGCAGAAACCGCAAGTCCGCTGCGCTCTGCCACCTCGCCCACCGTCAGGAGCCTGCTCAAGGAGAATGCCGGATTTTGCTGCATCGCCTATTGACCTCTATATTAGTTGAGGTTTTATAGACTCCGCTCCCGAGGCCGTAAAGCCGCAACGAGAAGGAGCAATGCATGCAGAAACCCATGAGGCTTGCGGTCATCTACGGCAGCACGCGTGAGGGGCGCATCTGCGACAGGGTTGTGAAATGGCTCGAAAGAGAGTTGACCCGCTTTCCACAATTCGAGATCGACATCATCGACCCCCTGGCATTCTCGCTGCCGCGAGAGCATCTACCACATCATCCGGAGGCAAGGCGGCTTGCTGACAGGCTCCATCAGGCTGATGGCTTCATCCTCGTCACGCCGGAATATAACCACAGTTTCACCGCTTCCCTGAAATTCCTCATCGATCTCTTCGCCGAGCCGTGGCACGGCAAGCCGATCGCCTTCGTCTGCTATGGCGGCGTCTCCGGCGGATTGCGGGCGGTCGAACAGCTCCGCCTCGTCTTTGCGGAGCTTCACGCCGTCACGATTTGCGATGCCGTCAGCTTCAGTTCCCCCTGGCGCCGTTTCGACAATGAAGGCCGACTGCAGGATACGGAAGATACGTTGCGCCGGCTTTCCCGAATGATGGCCCAGTTGCAATGGTGGACTGAGGCGCTGATCGCCGCCCGCAGCGACACTCCTTATGCCGGCATCGCCGCCTGAGACAACGACATCCGATTCCGTCTCTGGCAGGTACGGAACCGGCTGGGCACCCGGACAGGACCTCCGTCCGGGTGTTCCTCCCAACACTTGACAGCTGCGTCCGAACTGCCCTGGCCCTTTCCGACCGTGTAGCCGGATAGGAATTTTACGGTTGCGGTATCGCAGGCCCGGTGCTAGCTTCCGCCACAATTTCACGGGGGAGCTCCGAATTGCCGGGGCTGAGATGTGAGGCGCATGCCTCCGGACCCTTCAAAGCTGATCTGGGTAATGCCAGCGGAGCGAGGTCCAAATGTTTTCCGGCGCACAAGTGTCTCTATATCCGATGTCCGGCAATTTCGTCGGCATCATCCTTGACGCTATCAAGGCTCTCGATCCCTATCGTGATCGTCTTCGCATCGAAACCGACGATATTTCCACGCTGATGGTCGGCCCGCCCGACGTGTTGTTTGCCGCCATGCGCGACCTCTTCGTCTCGGCTGCCGCAAGCGGCGAGCATTGCGTATTGTCCGCCGCGATCTCGCGGGGCTGCCCCGGCGAACCGGATGATGCGATCTGTGGCGCCGGCCTGTCTTCCAGCCGATCCGAGCCGCTCGCCGAGCGAGTGGAAGCCGCGATCGCGGCAGTCAAGGACACCACAGAAACCGGCCAGCCAACGGCCGCCCAATTTTCTCTGTACGTTATGGGAACGGGCACCCATATGGACGAGATCTACGGCTGCATCGATTTCCTGAAGCGCTCGGGCACATTCGACCGCTCCAAGAATTTCTGCACCAAGTTGCGCGGCGATGCCGGCGCGATCTTCGCGACCATCCATGAAGCCTTCTATCGCTTTGGCGATCCCGAAGGCCATGTGACGCTGGATATCACGGTCTCCGCGAACAGCCCGAGCAAAGCCTGAGACGCTTGACGGCAATGACCTTATCGAAACCGGATTCGACATTTGCGCCACTGAGGCGGGCCTTGCCCGCCATTCTTGCCGTGTTTGCCTTCCTGGCCGTCTGGGAGCTCTATGTCGATCTCTCCGGCATCAAGCCCTCCATTCTGCCCTCGCCTTCGCGCATCCTGACACAGGGCTGGCTGAACAGGCAGGCGCTGCTCGACAACACCTGGCCGACGCTTGGCGCGACGCTCGGCGGTTTCGCTTTGTCGCTGGTCTTCGCCTTCGCCTCGTCTGTGCTGATGGATTTCGTGCCCTTCATGCGCCGCGCGCTGCTGCCGCTCTTCATCGTCAGCCAGACATTACCGCTGGTCGCGATTGCCCCCTTGGTCGTGCTCTGGTTCGGTTTCGGGCTGCTGCCGAAGCTTCTGCTCGTTGCTCTCGTCACTTTCTTTCCGCTGCTGGTAGCCCTGCTTCAGGGCTATGAAGCGACGGACCGAGATATCGCCGAGCTTCTGAGTTCCATGAAGGCAAGCCGCTGGCGCATCTTCTGCCTGGCGAGGCTTCCCTCCGCCATGCCCTTCTTCTTTGCCGGCCTGCGCATTTCGATCACCTATGCCGTGGTCGGCGCTATCTTCGCCGAATATGCAGGTGCCGCACGTGGCCTCGGGATCTATATCCTCAATGCCAAGAACAATTTTCGGCCCGACCTCGTGCTTGCCGCCGTCGTCGTGAGCGCCCTCCTCACCCTCTGCCTCTTCGGTCTCACGCTGGCGGTGCAGCGTTTCGTCATGCCCTGGCAATCTCCTGCGGAGAAACGCCGATGAGCGGGATGCTTGAGCTGAAGAACGTCTCGAAGTCCTTCGACGGCATGGAAGTGCTGAAGGACATTTCTCTTCATATCGCCAGAGGAGAATTCGTCTCGATCGTCGGCCCCTCCGGCTCCGGCAAATCGACGATCCTCCGTTTGCTGACACAGGCGCTGCAGGCCGATAAAGGCCACATTCTCTTTGACGGCATGTCGCTTTCGCAAGCGGCGCACGCATTCGCCTTCATGCCCCAGCGCGATGCGCTGATGCCGTGGCGAAGCGTCATCGACAATGCGATCCTTGGCCTCGAAGTGCACGGTATGCGCCGCAGCCAGGCACGAGCGGTTGCCGCCCCTCTCTTTGAACGCTTCGGCCTTGCCGGTTTCGAAAATCACTATCCCGCGGCCCTTTCAGGCGGCATGCGCCAGCGCGCGGCCCTGCTGCGCACCGTGATCCAGCGGCAGGACATGCTGCTGCTCGACGAGCCTTTCGGGGCACTCGACGCGCTGACCCGCACCCAGATGCAGGAATGGCTGCAGGGCATGTGGACCGATCATCGCTGGACGGCCCTGCTGATCACCCATGATGTGCGGGAAGCCGTTTTCCTGTCTGACCGCATCTATGTGCTTTCTGCCCGCCCGGCGACCGTGATCAGGGAGTTCGAAGTGCCGCTGAAAAGGCCGCGCACGCTTGCCGATCTCGGCTCCCCGGCCGCCCAGGCGATCGAAACCGAAATTCTTCAAACATTGCTGCATCCGCAAAGAACCTGAGGAGGTCCCGATGCTTCTCACCCGCCGACAAACCCTTTTTGCCGCCATGGCCGCAAGCCTCGCCGGCCGTGCTGCCTTCGCCCAATCCGCCGCCAAGGTGCGTATCGCGCTCGACTGGACGCCGAACACCAATCATATCGGCATCTATGTCGCCAAGGCGAAGGGCTTCTATGAGGCCGCCGGCCTCGATGTCGAGATCCTACCCTATGCCGATACCAGCGCTGGCACGCTGGTCGCGAACGGCGTTGCCGATTTCGGCATTTGCGGAGAGATCGAGACCTTTACCCAGCGCGCCGCCGGCGCTGATGTGAAACTCGTCTATGCCGTCGTGCAGACGGAAACCGGCAGGCTGATCTTCAAGGGCGGCCGCAACGATATCAAAAGCCCCAAGGACCTGGACGGAAAAACCTATGGCGGCTTCGGCGGCGCATGGGAGGAGGCGCTCATCTCCGCGATGATCCGCAACGACGGCGGCAAGGGAACCTTCCAGAATGTCACGCTCGGCACCTCGGCCTATGAGGCGCTCGATAACGGCGCCGTGGACTTCACGCTGGAAATCTACACCTGGGAGGGCATCGCGGCCCAACTGGAGAACCGGCAGGTCGGCCGCTGGCGCTATAGCGATTACGGCATACCTGACGAACAGACGACCGCGATCGCTTCCAGTGACGCCTATCTCTCGGCCAATCCGCAAAATGCCCGCGCCTTCATCCAGGCAACGCTCAAGGGTTACGCCTATTCGGTCGATAATCCGGACGAGGCCTGTGACCTCCTGATTGCCGGCAGCAACGGCGCGTTGCTGAATACCGAACTGGTCAAGGCATCGCAAAAGGCGCTGGTCGAAGGCCATTTCCTCAAGGGCGACAATGGCACGATCGGCATCATCGATCCGGCCAAGGCCGAAGCGATCGGCGCTTTCCTGTTCGACCATGGCATCCTGCTCGATGCCAATGGTGCGGCGTTGAAGGAAAAGCCCGATTTTTCCGGCTATTACACCAACGATCTGCTTGGCTGAGATGACCCTGCCCTTGCCGGCAGCAGCTTTCCGCTGCAAAGTCCGGCAAGGAGCGAGGGAGTGACATGCAGCAGCAGGACCGGGTGGCCGGAGCGGATTTCTTGCGTGCAGCCGCCTGCCTGCTTGTCCTTATCCACCATCTCATTCTGCGCATCGACCTCAACAAGACCGAGGGATTGCGGCCGACGCTGACCGCCCTGCGCTTCGGCAATTTCGGCGTCGCCATCTTCTTCATCCTCAGCGGTTTCCTGCTGGCCTTGCCGTTCTGGCGTTCCCTTGATGCCGGTTGCGCCATGCCTGACCTGCGCACCTACGTGCTGCGTCGCGCGGCCCGCATCGTGCCCGGTTATTGGGTGGCTCTGACGGCGGGCTTCATCCTCAGCATTACTCTGCTCGGGCACGCACTGACGCCGGAACTTGTTATGCGCTATGTCAGCGGTCTCTTCTTCATGAGCCAATGGCACTGGCGCACCTTTTTTCCTGTCGAAGGCAACGGCCCGCTCTGGTCCATATCTTTCGAAGTAACGAGCTACGTGCTGCTGCCGCTTGGCTTCCTCTGGCTTTTCGCTATCCCGGAAAAACGCCGTTCTCCGCTCGTCACGCGCCTTGCCTGGTTCGGCATCATTGCCGTGACGCTGCTTACCCATGAGACCTTCCGTACGCTTGTTCCCCCCAACGAGATTGATCGTGGCTGGCAATATGGCATGCAGGGCGGCGCGAAGGAGTGGATGCCGAACTATAATCCCGTCGGCTTCTTCGCCGTCTTTGCGCTCGGTACGCTCGCAGCCGGCATTCAGATCATGTTGCCGCGAAAGCATCAGATCTGGTTCGACATCGTTGCGCTTGCCTGCCTGGTCACCGCCGGCTCCCAGCTGCCGCTTTCAACAGGCGGACCTTGGGAAGCCTATGGATGGCTCGGAATCCCCTACGCCTTTCCGCTGTTTCCGGCCATGATCGCTGTTGCGCTTGTGGCCCTCTCACGCTCCGTGCTGCTTGCGGCATTGCTCGACAATACCTTCATGCGCTTCACGGCAACCGTCTCATTCGGCATCTATATCTGGCAGGACATCGTTCTAACCTCGATGCAGACGATCTCTCCAGCCATATTCGGCATCGGCGAAGATCATCCGCTACGGGACTGGTTTATCGGCTGCATCTTTGCGACGGCGATCACTTTTCTTCTCGCAAGCTTCAGCTATTTCGCTGTCGAACGACAGGCAATACGGCGCGCCGCACGCATAACGCGCAAGAATTCAGCCACTACTCAATATAGTTAATTCCCAACCAACCAAAAATATCAGGAACATATTCGAAATACTCCCAAATTTGGCTCTGTTATGGTTACGAAAACATTAAGGAAGCGGGTGACAAATCGATCCCGTCCATGTATTTGTGCCAGCGCGACGCAATATGCGAGTATTTCCACGGACGTTGCTTAATGAACGTGTTTACTTCAAATAAGCTCCAAGACACGGCCTTCTCTGCAAAAGCAGTGAAGATGATGGCTCTCGACGCAGCGAATTCCAACATTCGCCAGCCGGAAAGCTTTGTCTCTTTGGATGGCCGGAACAGGCTTCAGCTCGGCTTGAAGAGAGCTTTCGACATTTTCGGTGCAACAGGCGCGCTGGTCATCCTGTTTCCCGTACTTCTGACGATTGCGCTTCTCATCGTGATCGATGATGGCGGGCCGGTATTTTTCCGGCAGATTCGCTGGGGCCTGAAGGGCAGCAAGATCACCGTCTACAAGTTCCGCTCCATGCGTGCGGATCTCTGCGATCCCACCGGCATCGAACAGACAGTCAAGGATGACCGGCGCGTGACGCGGATCGGCGCATTCCTGCGCAAGACCAACATCGACGAGCTGCCGCAACTCCTCAACGTCATCAAAGGCGATATGTCGCTCGTCGGCCCCCGCTGCCATGCTATCAACATGCGCGCGGCCGGCATGCTCTACGAAGAACTGGTGCCCGAATATCATTATCGCCATCTGATGCGGCCGGGCATTACCGGCCTCGCCCAGACGCGCGGCTGGCGCGGTCCGACAGGGCGCCCGACAGAGGCACGAGCCCGCATCGCCAGCGATATCTATTACATCAGAAATTTCAGCCTCTGGCTGGATATGAAGATCCTGTTCGGCACGCTGCTGTCCGAACTACGCGGTGGCACTGGCTTCTAAGAAGGTCCTGCTAAGGAAATCTCCGGCACAGGCAGTCAAAAGCCGCCTGTTTTCGTTTCCGTGGTCCGGGTGGAAACAGCAGCCTTCGCCGTGATAAGAACTGCCTCCTCGGCATCAAGAAACTTTCCAGGATGTCTCAGCTCGCCTCCATGCGGTTCTCTGCATGGCGAATGGCTGAGCCCCGTTCAGAGCGGCTTAGCAAAAAGAAAAGCGGCCTTGAAAGCCGCTTTTCTCACTGTGTTTATCTCGGGCCGAGCCGATCAGTCTTGCTGGACGACACCGCGCAGGTGGGTCAGTTCCATGATGAAGTGCTCTAGCCTGGACTTGTGCTCGTGATGCTCGGCATCTTCGAGTTCCTTCTTCGCAGCTTCGATGCGGCGAGTGAGTTCATCCTTGTTGAGCTCTTGGACCGGAACAGCGGATTCGGCAAGCAGCGTGCAGCCAGTCGGTAGGATGTCGGCGAAACCGCCGAACACGACGTAATCCTGCTTCGATCCGGAACCGGAACGCACGCTCACGATACCCGGCTTGATGGTCGTCATCGTCGGAGCATGGTTGGCCATAACAGTCATTTCGCCTTCGGTCGCGGGAATGACGACCTCGGTCACCATCTCCGACAGCAGCAGACGCTCCGGCGAAACGAGCTCAAAGTTGAAATTGTCAGCCATCAGTGACTTACCTTCTCGGCTATGGCTTCTGCATCTTGCAGTTTGGTCCCGCAGAACGGGCAGTGCATTATCGCATGGTCGAGATAACCGAGGCCTTCCTCGCTCTGAGCCAACCCGACGACCATCATCATCACGCCGTTATCGGCACGGTAGATGGTCGGCGCTGCCGGTTCAGGAAGCTCTGCCACGACACTTTTGAGGGTGTCGCAGCAGAATATCTCGTCCCGAGCGTCGCTCATCAAGCTGCTGCGAGCTTCTTGGCTTTCTCGACAGCTTCGTCCATCGAACCAACCATGTAAAAGGCTGCTTCCGGCAGATGGTCGTACTCGCCGTTGACGAGGCCCTTGAAGCCCTTGATCGTGTCTTCGAGAGCAACGAGCTTGCCCGGCGAGCCGGTGAAGACTTCGGCAACAAAGAATGGCTGCGACAGGAAGCGCTCGATCTTGCGGGCGCGGGCAACGGCAATCTTGTCCTCTTCGGACAGTTCGTCCATGCCAAGGATCGCGATGATGTCCTGCAGGGCCTTGTAGCGCTGCAGCGTCGACTGGACCTTGCGGGCCACTTCGTAATGCTCTTCGCCGACAACCATCGGGTCGAGCATGCGCGACGTGGAGTCGAGCGGATCGACGGCCGGGTAGATGCCCTTTTCAGCGATCGAACGCGACAGAACGGTCGTTGCGTCCAGGTGAGCAAACGAGGTTGCCGGTGCCGGGTCGGTCAAGTCGTCGGCCGGAACGTAAATGGCCTGAACCGAGGTGATCGAGCCCGTCGTCGTCGTGGTGATGCGTTCCTGCATCTGACCCATGTCGGTTGCGAGCGTCGGCTGATAACCCACGGCCGAAGGAATACGGCCGAGCAGAGCCGACACTTCCGAGCCAGCCTGCGTGAAGCGGAAGATGTTGTCGACGAAGAACAGAACGTCCTGGCCCTGGTCGCGGAAGTGTTCTGCAACCGTCAGACCGGTCAGAGCGACGCGAGCGCGGGCGCCCGGCGGTTCGTTCATCTGGCCGTAAACGAGCGCAGCCTTGGAACCTTCGCCACCGCCGTGCTTGTTGACATTCGATTCGATCATTTCGTGGTAGAGGTCGTTGCCTTCGCGGGTGCGTTCACCGACCCCTGCGAAAACCGAGTAACCACCATGCGCCTTGGCAACGTTGTTGATCAGTTCCATGATGAGAACGGTCTTGCCGACGCCTGCACCACCGAAAAGGCCGATCTTGCCGCCGCGTGCGTAAGGCGCGAGAAGGTCGACGACCTTGATGCCGGTGACAAGGATCTGCGCTTCCGTGGACTGATCGACGTAAGCCGGAGCGTCCTGGTGGATCGAACGCTTGTGAGCGGTAACCAACGGACCAGCTTCGTCGACCGGCTCACCGATGACGTTCATGATACGGCCGAGCGTCTCGTTACCGACCGGAACCATGATCGGAGCACCGGTATCAGTGACTTTCTGACCGCGAACAAGACCTTCGGACGAGTCCATCGCAATGGTACGGACTACGTTTTCGCCGAGGTGCTGAGCAACTTCGAGAACCAGACGGTTGCCGTTGTTGTCGGTTTCCAGCGCATTCAGGATCTTCGGCAGTTCGCCTTCGAAAGCAACGTCAACGACGGCGCCGATAACCTGTGTGACTCTGCCGACAGAGCCGGTCTTGGGGGTAGCTGCCTCAGCCATTTTCTGACCCTCTTTTCCTAACCTCAGAGCGCTTCCGCGCCCGAAATGATTTCAATCAGTTCCTTGGTGATCTGAGCCTGACGCTGACGGTTGTAGCTCAACGTCAGCTTGTTGATCATCTCACCAGCATTGCGCGTCGCATTGTCCATCGCGCTCATCTTGGCACCCATTTCGCCCGCAACGTTCTCAAGGAGAGCTCGGAAGATCTGGACAGAGATGTTGCGCGGGATCAGCTCGTCGAGGATCGACGCCGGATCCGGCTCGTATTCATAGACGGCACCAGCATGGGCTGCATCTTCGGTGACAGCTTCAGGAGCCTTGGCCGGGATGAGCTGCTGCGCGGTTGGGATCTGGCTGATCACCGACTTGAATTCCGAGTAGAACAGCGTGCAAACGTCGAACTCACCGGCTTCATACATCTCGATGATACGCTTGCCGATCTGATCGGCATTCTCGAAACCGATCTTCTTGACTTCGCGCAGTTCCTTGCGCTCGACGATCAGCGACGCGAATTCGCGACGCAGGATGTCATAGCCCTTCTTGCCGACGGTGAAGATCTTCACAGTCTTGCCTTCGGCGACCAGCTTGCGAACGTGATCGCGAGCAAAGCGAGCAATCTGCGAATTGAAGCCGCCACACAGGCCGCGTTCGGCCGTGCAGACGACGAGCAGGTGTACCTGATCCTTGCCCGTACCGGTCATCAGGACCGGCGCGCCGTCCGCATCGGTAACGGCCTTGGCGATATTCGCCAGGACCGCACCCATACGCTGCGAATAAGGCCGGGCGGCCTCGGCCGCCTCCTGCGCACGCCGAAGCTTCGCCGCGGCGACCATCTTCATCGCCTTGGTGATCTTCTGCGTCGCCTTGACGGAGGCGATCCGGTTTTTCAGATCCTTAAGTGAAGGCATCCGCTATCCGTCCTAACCTAGGGCCTGATTACTGGAAAGACTTGGCGAAGCTGTCGAGAGCAGCAACGAGCTTGCCCTTCGTAGCGTCGCTGATAGCCTTTTCCGTGCGGATCGCATCGAGGATGGCAGAGCCTTCCGAACGCAGATAGGACAACAGGCCCTGTTCGAACTTGCCGACCTGAGTGACCGGCAGCTTGTCGAGGTAACCATTGACGCCTGCGAAGATCACGGCGACCTGCTCTTCCGTCTTCAGCGGCGAGAACTGCGGCTGCTTCAGGAGCTCGGTCAGGCGTGCACCGCGGTTCAGCAGGCGCTGGGTAGCAGCGTCAAGGTCCGAACCGAACTGGGCGAAGGCAGCCATTTCGCGATACTGGGCAAGTTCGCCCTTGATCGAGCCGGCAACCTGCTTCATGGCCTTGATCTGAGCCGAGGAACCGACGCGGGAAACCGACAGACCGACGTTAACGGCCGGACGGATACCCTGATAGAACAGGTCGGTTTCGAGGAAGATCTGGCCGTCGGTGATCGAGATCACGTTGGTCGGAATGAAGGCCGAAACGTCGTTACCCTGGGTTTCGATGACCGGCAGAGCGGTCAGCGAACCGGCGCCCTTGTCGTCGTTCATCTTTGCAGCGCGCTCGAGAAGACGCGAGTGCAGGTAGAAAACGTCACCCGGATAAGCTTCGCGGCCCGGCGGGCGGCGCAGCAGCAGCGACATCTGACGGTAGGAAACGGCCTGTTTGGACAGGTCGTCATAACCGATCAGCGCATGCATGCCGTTATCACGGAAATATTCGCCCATGGCGCAGCCGGCAAACGGAGCCAGGAACTGCATCGGCGCCGGATCGGAAGCGGTCGCAGCGACGATGATCGAATACTTCAGTGCGCCACGTTCTTCGAGCACCTTGACGAACTGCGCGACGGTCGAACGCTTCTGGCCGACAGCGACGTAGACGCAGTAAAGCTTTTCGCCTTCCGGACCGTTGTCATGGATGGCCTTCTGGTTGAGGAACGCGTCGAGAAGGATCGCGGTCTTGCCGGTCTGGCGGTCGCCGATGACGAGCTCGCGCTGGCCGCGACCGACCGGGATGAGCGCGTCGATGGCCTTGAGGCCGGTTGACATCGGCTCATGGACCGACTTGCGCGGAATGATGCCCGGAGCCTTGATGTCGACGCGCGAACGGCGGGTCGCATTGATCGGGCCCTTGCCATCGATCGGGTTGCCGAGAGCGTCGACAACGCGGCCGAGCAGTTCCGGACCGACCGGAACGTCGACGATCGCGCCGGTACGCTTGACAGTGTCGCCTTCCTTGATGTCGCGGTCGGAGCCGAAAATAACGACACCGACATTGTCGGATTCAAGGTTCAGCGCCATGCCGCGGATGCCGCCGGGGAACTCGACCATTTCACCAGCCTGGACGTTGTCCAGGCCGTAAACGCGAGCGATACCGTCACCAACGGAGAGAACCTGGCCGACTTCCGAGACTTCTGCCTCTTTGCCGAAGTTCTTGATCTGGTCTTTAAGAATTGCGGAAATTTCCGCAGCGCGGATATCCATCAGCCGACCTCTTTCAATGCAAGCTTAAGGGTAGAGAGTTTGGTACGAAGAGACGTATCAATCTGACGGGACCCGACCTTGACGATCAGACCACCAAGAATTGACGGATCAACCGTGACAGCAATTGCCACGTCTTTGCCGGTGACGCCCTTCAGCGCCACCTTCAATTCATTTTCCTGCTCTACGGAGAGAGCATGGGCCGAAGTGACTTCGGCAGAAATTTCGCCGCGATGGTTGGCGGCAATGATGCGGAAGGCCTTGATCATGCCCGGCAGGGCAAACAGGCGGCGGTTACGCGCCACGACCTTCAGGAAATTGACAAAGAAGCCAGAGAGACCAGCCTTTTCGCTGAGAGCGATGATGGCCTTGAGTTGATCTTCTGCGGAAAAGACCGGGCTCAGGACAAAGCGCTTCAGGTCTTCGCTTTCGTCCAGCATGGCCTGGAAACGATCGAGATCAGCGGTAACGCTGTCGACGGCGCCTTCTTCGAGCGCGAGCTCGAAAAGCGACGAGGCATAGCGCTCTGCAACACCAGAAGTAAGCTGGGACGTGTCTGCCACGGGCACAAATTTCCCTGATTTCAATTCAAAATCCGACTTTCGGCGGGCGCCGAACCTATGACTTTGAATTCGTTTTGATTTCCCCCAGAAATCGCAAGAGAAGCCTCTTGCTTCTTCCGAAATTCGGGGTCCGTCTAACATAGGATCTCCGGACTCGCAACACGCGTAGCGCCCGAATACGCCATTCGCATGATTTTCTATCAGCAAAATTGCCGAAACGCCCGAAAGCGGCCTGCGAAACGCTTTATTTTCAGCTCTGGATCAGCTCTGAAGGAAGCCGAACACATGAAGCAGGGGCAATGCGGCTATGACCGCCTGCACAACCAGAAGTAAATAATTGAGGAGCGTACTCCCCTTATCAGAAAGGATGGAGATGATGCGCGCAAAAGCAGCCATCGCGAAGGAAGCTCCGAGCGCCAGATAGGTCCAGTCCTGCGCCAGCATGATCGCGGCAACCCCGAGACCAAGATAGAGGCCGCCCATCGATCGAACTTCGCTGTAACCCTCACGCCGCTCGCCCCGTGGCTCCAGACCGAAGGCCCGCATGGCAAGACCGGGGGCGAACATGATGATGAAGCCAGCAAGCGCGGTGAAGGCCGCAGCACCAAAGGCAAGCTGCTCGCCAAATTCCGTCGGAAAGTAGAATTCCATGCCTCAACCCCAAATCATCAGCTGATTCTGCGTTTATGCCATGATCAGCGACATCCGGAAACGCTGAGGCTGTAACGATCTACAGGAAGCTCTGCGGATCGATATCGAGCTGCACCTGAACCGATCCGCGCTCCTTCGGCGCTTGTGCGAGCAATGCCCTGAGATAGGCCTGCATGTCGGAATTCCGGCGCCCATGCACGAGGAGGCGGAAACGATGGCGCCCACGCACCAGCGCCAACGGCGCCTCCGCCGGCCCTAGAACGGAAATGCCCGAAATCTGCGGCGCGGCGTTGCGCATGCCGCGCGCATGGTTTTCCGCATCCTGCCGCGTGTCTGCCGATACGATGATCGAGGCGAGCCTGCCGAAGGGCGGCAGGGCAGCGCGTTCCCGCTCGCCGATTTCACGATCATAGAAAGCCCGCGCATCGCCGGAGACGATTGCCTGCATGACAGGATGCTGCGGCTGATAGGTCTGCAGCAGGCCATGGCTCTTCAGGCCCGTTCGACCGGCGCGGCCCGTAACCTGTGACAGAAGCTGAAAGGTCCGCTCCGCTGCGCGAGGGTCGCCATTCGCGAGCCCGAGATCCGCGTCGACAATGCCGACCAGCGTCATCAGCGGAAAGTTGTGTCCCTTGGCGACAAGCTGCGTGCCGATCACGATATCCGCCTCGCCCTTGGCGATGGCGTCGAGCTCCAGCCGCAGCCGCTTCACTCCGCCCATGATGTCGGAGGAGAGCACGATGGTGCGCGCGTCCGGAAAATGCCGCTCCACCTCTTCCGCGATGCGCTCCACACCCGGCCCGCAGGCGACGAGGTGGTCGAGCGTTCCGCATTCCGGGCAAGCCTCCGGTGTCGGCTCGGAATGACCACACTGATGGCATTGCAGCTGCCGGCGAAAGCGATGCTCCACCAGCCAGCTCGAACATTGCGGGCACTGGAAACGATGGCCGCACACACGGCAGAGCGTCAGCGGAGCGTA
The DNA here is from genome assembly GCF_052113285.1 of Rhizobium sp. YAF28. Lineage (NCBI taxonomy): Bacteria > Pseudomonadati > Pseudomonadota > Alphaproteobacteria > Hyphomicrobiales > Rhizobiaceae > Rhizobium > Rhizobium sp. YAF28. Next base: position 129,648 of record NZ_JBFRCX010000003.1, read on the forward strand.
GCCGCGGCGATTGAGGAAGAGCAGGGCCTGCTCGCCCTTTTCCACCGTCTTGCCGATCGCCCGGATCAGTACCGGCGACAGAAAACCGCCGCGTTCCGGCGCATGGCGCCGCATGTCGACCAGATGCAGGTCGGGCAGCGCGGCATCGCCGAAACGCGTCGGCAGATGGATCGTGCTGTAGCGACCGCTCTGGCCGTTGACCTGGCTTTCGACCGAAGGCGTCGCCGAAACGAGTACTACGGGAAAATCGCCGATCCGCGCCCTAACGACCGCCATGTCACGCGCGTTGTAGTAGACGCGGTCTTCCTGCTTATAGGCAGGATCATGCTCTTCATCGACAATGATGAGGCCGAGATCTTCGAAAGGCAGGAACAGCGCCGAACGCGCGCCGGCAACGACCCGCACCTCTCCCGTTACCGCCTGCCGCCAGACCTTTTCGCGCATACGCGGGGCAAGGTCGGAATGCCACTCGGCAGGTTTCGCACCGAACCGATCCTGGAAGCGTTCGAGAAAACTTGCAGTGAGCGCGATCTCCGGCAGCAAGATCAGTACCTGTTTGCCGCGCCTCAGCGTCTCGGCGATCGCCTCGAAATAGACTTCCGTCTTGCCGGAACCGGTCACGCCGTCGATCAGCGAAACCGCGAATTCGCCCTTGCGCACTTCGTCCAGAATTTCTTCGGCCGCCTCCTTCTGCGGACCTTCGAGGCGGGCACCGGTAAAGTCCGGATCAGGCTCGGCGACGACAGGTGGCGGCGGTAGGAAGATCGTCTCGAAAATGCCTTGTGCAATCAGCCCGTCGACAACGCTGGTGGAAACACCGGCAGCATGGGCAAGACCGGTCCGCGTCCAGGACAACCCGTCCGCGGCGGTGTCGAGCACGCGTGCGCGTGCCGGTGTCATCCGCGCCGGCTCACCGCCGATGAAACGCAACCCTTCCACCATCGGCTCCGGCTCGAAGGCATTCGGCGCCCTCAGCGCCATGCGCGCCACCAATCCGGGTGGGGAAAGCGTATAGGCGGCGACCCAGTCGATGAAATCCCGCATCTCCTTGGTCAGTGGCGGGCAATCGAAGACATGGGTGATGGGCCTGAGCTTCTTTGGATCCACACCATCTTCGCCGCCATCCCAGACGACACCGATCACCTGGCGCGGCCCAAGCGGCACCTGCACGACCGAGCCGGGCTCGACTGCCATGCCTTCAGGCACCGAATAGGAATAGGGCCTTGGCGCCGGCATCGGTACCAGCACCGGAACCGTGCGGGTCACGGGCGGGGCTTCGAAAAGCGCGCCAAAGAGATCGGACGAATCTATACTCATCGCGGCAGACCATGCCCGCAACGGCCGTAAAATGGAACCCGCCGACAATGAGGGTTAATCATCATCGTCTTCACCAGCGATCGTTCCCGTCAACCGCATGCCTTCGATCCACGTGGCGCCATTCTCACGAATAACCTTTCGCGGACGAACGCCGCAGCGTTCGCGCACCGCCTCTGCCAGTTGCACCGAATGGGTGACGATCCAGACCTGGCTGCTCTTTGACGCTTCGGCGATCATGTCGGCGAGCGGCACCAGCATATCGGGATGCAGGCTCGCCTCCGGCTCGTTCAGAGCGATGAGCGCCGGCAGCCTGTAGGAGAGCAGTGCAGCCGCAAGGCCGAGAAAGCGGATCTGCCCGTCAGACAGTTCACGCGGATGAAAGACGCGGTGCGGGAAGTCGGGAAGCATCAGGCCGAACTCCGCTGTCTCGCCCGGCTCAGGCACGACAAGCCTTGCGCCGCCGAGCGCCGATGCCAGGATGCGATCGAGCTCGGCCGTATCCTGCCGCGTGTGGGCAATCGTCGCAAAGACGGCGGCGAGATTGGCACCATCCTCATCTAGCATGGGACTGGTGACGGCAAGGCAGGGATGGCGAAGCGGAGAAGCCCTGTCAGTGCGAAAACCGTGAAAGAAGCGCCAATTGTTGACGATGCGACGGAAGGCGGCAACCTCGGGGAAATGGCCGGCATCGCCGAGCAGGGCGATCGCCGTTTCGGATGTCAGCGCCTCGTCTGGATAGGTCTGCATGCGCCCAGCACCATCGCGAACGGAGATGCCCGGACCGGACCGCTTCATCATCGCCACCGCGCGGCGGCCGGTTTCGACGGAAAGCTCTTCAGCTTTGATCTGCGGTTCGAGCGCAAAGCCCGCAGCGGCCTTCGGTGGGCGCAACCCCGCTTCGACAGAATATCGGAATGTGACGGCACGCTCCTCGTCGAGGATCTCAACTTCCAGGCGGATTCGAGCTGGCCCATCGGATGTGCGGCGTGGCCCGGACCAGAGAGCCGAGAGCATCCCGCCTTCGGCAGCAAGTTCATAAGCCAGCCGCCCGCGAACCGCCGACTGCACAAGCTGCAGCGCACGATAGAGATTGGACTTGCCGGCGCCGTTCTCGCCGAGAAACAGCGTCGTATCCGCCAGATCCATGCGGATCGAGCGCAGTGACCGGTAATTCTTGGCAAACATGGAGCGAAGACGCATGCATCCGCTTTAGCGCAAAGCAACGCTAAAAAGAATGGGCCGCAACGGCCTCCGGAACCAGTTGCCGGGACACAGGCATGAAGCGTGAGTCGCCATCAACAGCCATGTCATAGACCGTGTGCCTCTCGAGCGCCTTGGTCACCTCGTTCAGGTCGCCGTCGAGCTCTTCTGCGGGAATGAGATTGCCGATGACGAAATCGAAGCGGTCACTCTTCTTGTTCAGAAGTTCATAGAAGACCGTCATGTCGCGCAGTTCGGTCGACCATTTGGCAAACCAGTAGAAAAGCCCGGAATTGCGCGCTGTCATGTGAACAGGGAGGATCGGCAGACCGTATTTACGGGCAAGGCCGACGGCAGAGGTTTTCCACGGCCGCTCGTTCAATCGCCCATTTGCCCAATAGGCGATACGGCCCGAAGGGAACAGCACGGTCGCCTTGCCCTCCTTCACCGCAAGGTTGGTGAGCTGCAGCGTCTCGCGCGCCTTGAGCTTGCTCTTGAATTCCTCGCGCCATTCGACCGGGATGATCATCTCCGCAAAGCGTGGGTTGACGCGCACCGCATCGCGGTTGGCGAAGAACATCATGTCCGGCCGGCGCGTCTTCAGGAGATCGAACACCGCCACGCCATCGGCAATGCCGGTTGGATGATTGCTGACGAGAATGAAGCCGCCGGATGCCGGAATGCGCTCGGCATTGGTGACATTGATATCGAGCTTCAGCAGGTTGCTCATATATTCGAACGACTGGAAGCCCGGCATGTTGGCAACGTCATTGGCGAATTCGATCGCCTTGTTGTAGCGCAGCAGCGTATAGAGAAACGGCCGCATGAGCGGCCACAGAGGATGGCGGACGATCTTCTGTCCGCGCTCGGCAATCAGCATATCGACGATATGGCCGGGCTTTCCGTGTGAAACCAGGGCAATCGCTTCCGCGAGCTGTCCAAAGGCCGTCATGGAATCGCGCCGTGCCATGAAAATTCCTGTTTTACGGAAGCTATAAGCTATCTCAATGAATTATGATCGATACATGACAAGGGCTTGGCAAGCATTAGCAATTCCATAACGCCACTGTTTCAGAATTGGCGTCACCAAAAGCAAATTCAAGAGCCAAAATCATGAATGAACTCCTGATCATCGCCGATCCGCACCTGATGACGGAACGCAGCGCCTGGCTCGAAAACCTCGCCCGGGAACGCCGCCTTTCCGAACATACGCTCGATGCCTATGAACGTGACACGCGTCAGTTCCTGACCTTCATGACCGGTCATCTCGGTGGCCCGACGACGCTGCGCGATATCGAAACGCTGCGCCCGGCAGACTTCCGCGCCTTTCTGGCCGCCCGGCGCAAAGAGGGCTCCGGCGCTCGCTCGGTTGCTCGCAATCTCGCCGGCATTCGCTCCTTTCTGCGTCACCTTGAAAAGAAGGGCCTCGTGAATGCCGCGGGCGCCGGCGCCGTGCGATCCCCGAAGCAACCGAAATCTCTTCCGAAGCCTCTCTCTGACAGACAGGCCATCACCGTAGTCAGCAATGAAGCCCAGCTCCATGACGAGCCATGGATTGCCGCGCGCGATGCCGCCGTTATGACGCTGCTTTATGGTTGCGGCCTGCGCATTTCCGAAGCACTCGACCTGACGCCTGCTGATATCAGGACCGGCACCACCACGCTGCGCATCACCGGTAAAGGCAACAAGACGCGCCTCGTGCCGTTGTTGCCCATCGTTTTCGAAGCGGTTGAGAGATACCGAGCGCTCTGCCCCTTTCATCTTGACGAAGGCGAGCCGCTCTTTCGCGGCGCCCGCGGCGGTAAGCTGCAGCCTGCCATCATCCAGCGCGCCATGCAGAAATTGCGCAGTGCCTTCGGCCTGCCGGAAACGGCGACCCCGCATGCGCTGCGCCACTCCTTCGCCACGCATCTGCTGGCCGGCGGCGGTGACCTGCGCACCATTCAGGAGTTGCTCGGCCATGCCAGCCTTTCCACCACGCAGGTCTATACCGGCGTCGATGCATCAAGGCTTCTGGAGGTGTATGATAGGGCGCATCCGCGTGCGTAAGCCTTCGTTAACGCTGTCTCTTAAAGGAATATGCGCAAGCCCGGCGTAGAGCATGAGGCTTGAAGCACATGTGACCGGATTACCATCATGACGATCTCCATCGGCCACCGCACTTTCCATATCGCGCAGCCGGGCAGTATCCTGCTCTGGCTGATCGCCGCTTTTCACATGCTGCTTGCCGCCGCATTGCTCGCTGCCGTCTTTTCCGTCACATCGGCCGATGCCGCCGAAGATAGCTGCACCGGAAAGAACTTGCTCACGGAGTTGCAGCAGAACGAACCGGGCCGGTATGCCGAAGCGGTGAAAGAGGCAGATGCCACACCGAACGGCAAAGGCGTTTTCTGGAAGATAGAAAAACCCGGCCTCAAAACTTCCTGGCTGCTCGGCACCATGCACGTCACCGATCCACGCGTCTTGAACCTGCCGCCCCGCGCGCAGGAAGCCCATGACGGTGCCGATACTGTCGTCATCGAGTCCGACGAAATCCTCGATGAGAAGAAGGCCACTGCATCACTTCTGATGAGGCCGGACCTGATGATGTTCACGGACGGCACGACCATCGAAAAGCTTCTTTCGCCTCAGGACTATACCCGCCTCGAAGCCGGATTGAAGCAGCGCGGCATCCCGCTCTCGGCCGTTTCGCGCATGCGCCCCTGGATGATCGCAAGCGCTGTCGCACTTCCCGCCTGCGAGATCGCCCGTAAGGCCAAGGGAGTGCAGTTCCTCGACCAGAAGATCGCTGCCGATGCGGCCGCTGAGGGCAAGCAGGTCAAGGGGCTGGAAACCCTGGCCGAGCAGCTGCAGGCCATGGCCGAGCTGCCGATCGAATTTCATCTGAAGTCGCTGATCGAAACCTTGGAACTCGGAGCCAAGATGAACGACGTTGTCGAAACCATGACCGCCATCTATCTCTCCGGCGATATCGGCATGACCATGCCGATGCTGAAGACCGTATCGCCGGAAGGCAGCGACGAGAGCAGCGATTACGCCGCCTTCGAACAGCGCATCATCCTCGACCGCAACAAGGTGATGGCCGAACGCGCCGCCCCCATCCTCGCCAACGGCAACGTCTTCATGGCCGTCGGTGCCCTTCACCTCCCAGGCAAGGATGGTGTCATCGAACTGCTGCGTCAGCAGGGTTTCACGGTCACCGCGGTCAACTGACCGTCGTCCTTCTCAGCCCATCGTCATCCGCCGCAATACATCTGTCTTCCAATAGAACTGGTGGACCAGCGCACCAAAGACATGCGCGACGATGACGATCCAGAGGATGAGCTTCAGGACGTCGGCATGCAGCGCGCCCAATGCTTCCACACCCAAATAATAGACCGCGATGCCTGAAGCCGGCAGGGCGAGCAGCAGCAGATAGAGGCTCGCATGCGCCAGCCGTGCGGCGAGCCGAAAGATCGCCGGTTCGTCTGCGGCTTCAGGCGGTACGCCCTGCACGAAGCGCAGGCCGAGTCTCAGGATTGTCATAAGCAGGATTGCGATACCGACATAGGCGTGGATATTGGCCGAAGCGATCTGTTCGGGTGATGGCGTGCCGCCATGGCGGATAAGCCGGTACCAGGCATTCATGCCATCAGGGAAAAGAAGGTTGAAGAGGACCAGGAGCACGGTCGCCCAGTGAAGGAAACGCTGGGAGAGACTGTAGCCGGACACGACACGATCATTCATTTTCTTGGCTTTCGTCAAATAGTTAGCGAAACTTGCCCACCAAATAAAAACGCCGCCTGCCCGAAGGCAAGCGGCATTATGAATGATTGCTGATATTTAATCTTACAGATGGATCGGCTTGAAGAAGGCGGCCAGTGCTGCCTCCTTCACGGCCTCCGACATGGTCGGATGCGCATGGCAGGTGCGGCCGAGGTCTTCTGCCGAACCACCGAATTCCATCAGCACGGTAATCTCGTGGATCATCTCGCCGGCGCCGAAGCCGACGATATGACCGCCGAGCACCTGGTCGGTTTCCTTGTCGGACAGGATCTTCACGAAACCTTCGGTCGCCAGCATCGCGCGGGCGCGGCCGTTTGCTGTGAACGGGAACTTGCCCACCTTGTAAGCGACACCGGCGGCCTTCAGCTCTTCCTCAGTCTTGCCGACGGAGGCGACCTCCGGCTGCGTGTAGACGACGCTCGGGATGACGTCATAGTTCACATGACCGTGCTGGCCAGCGAGGATTTCGGCAAGTGCCACACCTTCGTCTTCGGCCTTGTGCGCCAGCATCGGACCCGTCACGACGTCGCCGATCGCGTAGATACCTTCGACATTGGTCTTGAAGTGGCTGTCGATTTCAACACGACCGCGATTGTCGAGCTTGACGCCAGCTTCTTCGAGACCAAGGCCTGCCGTGTAGGGAATGCGGCCAGTGGAAATCAGGACGACATCCGCTTCAAGCGTCTGCGCAGCGCCGCCAGCGACCGGCTCGAATGTCACCTTGGCGCCCTTGTCGCCCTTCTCGACGCCAGTCACCTTGGAACTCAGCTTGATGTCGATGCCCTGCTTGCCGAGCATGCGCTGGAACTGCTTTGAGACATCGGCATCCATCGCGCCGAGGATCTTGTCGAGAAATTCGATGACGGTGACCTTCGCACCGAGTCGCGACCAGACCGAACCAAGCTCGAGGCCGATGACACCGCCACCAACGACGATCATCGTTTCCGGCACTTTTTCCAGTGCAATGGCGCCGGTGGAGGATACGATGATCTTCTCATCGATATCGACCTTCACGCCCGGAATGCCGGCGACGTCGGAACCGGTGGCAATGACGATGTTCTTGCCTTCGATTTCTTGAACCGTGCCGTCTTCGGCGGTCACCGAGACCTTGCCGGCGGAGACGATCTTGCCGGTGCCGTGGAAGGCATCGATCTTGTTCTTCTTGAAGAGGAAGGCAACGCCGTCGACGTTCGACTTTACCGTCGCATCCTTGTGCGCCAGCATCTTTTCGAGATTGAGCTTCGGAGCGGCGACCTCGATGCCGAGCTCTTCCATGTGATGCGTTGCGTGGAACATCTCGGAAGCGTGCAGCAGCGCCTTGGAGGGGATGCAGCCGACATTCAGGCAGGTGCCGCCGTAAGTGGCGCGCTTCTCGACGACGGCAACCTTGAGGCCGAGTTGCGCAGCCTTGATTGCCGCGACATAGCCGCCAGGGCCGGTTCCGATAACAATCACATCATAGGACATTACTTTTTCCCTTTGCGTTATTGACTAGCGCCCGCCGCTCACATTGAGGATCGCGCCTGTTATGTACGATGCCGAAGACGAAAGCAGATAGACGATCGCATCGGCCACCTCCTCCGCCTGTCCGGTTCGCTTCATCGGGATCGATGAAGCCATTTCTTTCGGCCTGTCCGGCTGCCCGCCGGAGGCATGAATATCCGTTTCGATGATGCCGGGACGGATCGCATTCACCCTGATACCCTCGGCCGCGACTTCCTTGGAAAGTCCGATCGTGAACGTATCGATGGCTGCCTTCGATGCGGCATAGTCGACATATTGTGCCGGCCCGCCAATCACCGCCGCCATGGAGGAGACATTGACGATCGCGCCGCCTTGTCCGCCATGCCGGGTGGACATGCGCCGCACTGCCTCGCCGGCGCAAAGGATCGAACCCGTCACATTGATCCGCATCATCCGCTCGAGGCGCTCGGCCGACATTTCATCGACACGTGCGATGTAATCGACAATACCGGCATTGTTCACCAGCCCATCCAGCCGCCCGAAATGCCTATCGATCGCCTCGAACATCGAGACGATATCGGCGGCATTGCCGACATCGCCCTTGATCGCGATCGCATTGCCGCCAGCCTTCTTGATCTCCGAGACCACGGCATTTGCCGCCTCTTCATTCGAGGCATAGTTCACCGCAACGCGCCAGCCGTGACGTGCGGCAGCCAGGCAGGCTGCAGCACCTATGCCACGGCTACCACCGGTAACGAGAAGAACGGGACTGTCGGTCATTGTGCACATCCCTTGAAATCGAGGACGTCCCAGGGAGCGACGGTCGCCTTGCCGTCACCCCAGGCGGAAGACTGGCGGATCGCTGGGCCGAGGCCGGGAAAGACGATCTTTTCGGTTGCCGGGCTGTCGCCGGACTGCAGGTTATCGAGCCCGCCATCGGCACTTGCGCGATAGACGAAGCCCTGCCAGACCGTGCAGCCATCGAGATCGGCACCCGTGACATCGCCATCCGGGCAGTTGAACAGGACCATGCCCATGGTGCGCTCCGGATCGTCCGAGGACATGACATAGCCATCCATGACGACTGAGGTCTTGAGCGCGCTGAGCTTGAACTGGTGGCTTGACGACACGGCTTCAGACGTAATCGGCGAAAAGCGCAGTTCGTAGGCGCCATCGCGATCAGCGTAGATCGCCTTGCCCTGCTGGCAATCGGCGGCAACGGCCGAAGCCGGCGCGCAGGAAAGCGCGGCGATCATCATCGCAACTACACTTTTCTGCTTGGTCAGCATGTGCCCTGCCCGTTCATTTGTGGTTCGGCTCCCTGCGCCCGTCGGCATTCTCGGTGACCTGGAAATCCGTCAGCAGCACCAGCGGACGCCCGTCCTTGTCCAGTCCCCAAAATACCGGATAGAAGCCATCGCCCCAGCCACTCCAGAATATCGCCACATTGCCCTTCTTGCCGGCGATCGGCCGGTGCAGGTCATAGACCCCCTTGTTGGCATCGAGTTCGGAGGCGACCACGTCATAGTAGTTCACGTCGGAATCCGGCTTTGCAGCCTGCACCTGCTGCTCGCGTTGCCCGATCAGATCAAGCGTGTCGGCATCCATGTAGCTGCCGAGACCGGCATCGACGGGATAGCCGAAGATCTCGTCATCCTTCAGCGTAGCGACATCCTGGCCCGGAATGGTCGCAAGCTCCCAGTGATCGGGCTTACCCTCGGCAATGCGCATGCTTGACGCCGCAACCCGCCCGAAAGCCTCGTAGAGCCGTACCGGATATTCACCGACAGGAACCGTCTTTGCCAATGCCCGCCGATCCGGCTGTGCCAACGGATCGGCGGCAACGATACGGCCCGAGGTCAGTTCGACATTGCCCATGTCGACAGTCTTGATGTGGCGTGCAGAAAGCTCGGCATCATCAAGCGACACGAAGTCGAAATTGCTGCTCGCCTTGTTCACATCGAAGGCGAGAGCCGAGACCGGCATGAAGGCAACCGTGGCGCAGAACACTGCGCCCGCCGCTCGCATGATCCGGTCTCGCATGGCAGATCGCTCCGCTTAGAGGTCCAGAACCAGACGTTCCGGATCTTCCAGGCTTTCCTTGACGCGCACGAGGAAGGTCACGGCTTCCTTGCCGTCGACGATGCGGTGGTCGTAGGAGAGGGCCAGATACATCATCGGGCGGATGACAACCTGACCGCCGATGGCGACCGGGCGCTCCTGGATCTTGTGCATGCCGAGAATGCCCGACTGCGGCGCGTTCAGGATCGGCGAAGACATCAGCGAGCCGTAGACGCCACCATTGGTGATGGTGAAGGTGCCGCCCTGCATCTCGGCCATCGAGAGCGAGCCGTCACGGGCTGCCTTGGCAAGACGGCCGAGCTCCTTCTCGATTTCGGCGATCGACATCTGGTCGGCGTCACGGATGACGGGAACGACGAGGCCCTTGTCGGTACCGACAGCCATGCCGACATGGCAGTAGTTCTTGTAGATGATGTCGGTACCGTCGATCTCGGCGTTGACGGCCGGCAGTTCCTTGAGCGCGTGCGTGACGGCCTTGGTGAAGAAGCCCATGAAGCCGAGCTTCACGCCGTGCTTCTTCTCAAAGACATCCTTATACTTGTTGCGCAGGTCCATGACGGCCTTCATGTCCACCTCGTTGTAGGTGGTCAGCATGGCAGCCGTGTTCTGCGCATCCTTGAGGCGCTTGGCGATCGTCTGGCGCAGGCGCGTCATCTTCACGCGCTCTTCGCGTCCCGCATCTTCTACCGTCGAAGGACCGCGCGGAGCGGCAGGCGCTGCCGGTGCAGCGGCTGGAGCTGCTGCAGCCTTGGCGACAGCGGCGATGACATCACCCTTCAAAACCTGGCCGCGCTTGCCGCTGCCATCAACCTGATCGGCCGAGAGATTGTTTTCCGCCAGCATCTTTGCCGCAGCCGGAGCCGGCGGCATGGAGGATACGGAGGCGGCCGGAGCAGCAGCGGCAGCAACCGGAGCAGTTGGCGTCGGAGCAGGTGCAGCAGGTGCTGCTGCCGGGGCTGCCGCAGCTGGAGCAGCTGCGGCAGCCGCACCTTCGGCGATCTGGCCGAGAAGCGCACCGAGACCAACCGTCTCGCCAGCCTGGGCGACGATTTCCGAAAGCGTGCCGGATGCCGGAGCCGGAACTTCGATGGTCACCTTGTCGGTTTCAAGCTCGAGAATGGGCTCGTCGGCCTTCACGGCATCGCCGACCTTCTTGAACCAGGTGCCGACGGTTGCCTCGCTGACGGATTCACCGAGTGTTGGAACGCGGATTTCTGTGGCCATTGTTCAAATCCTGATTGTGCTTGTTATCGTGTTAGACAGCGGTCCCGGCTTAGGGCCGGAGAATGACGGAGGGCATTGGCAAGACGTCGAAACGAAAACCGAAGCCGGAAGTGATGATCGGGTCCGCATCGGCAAGCGCCTGCGCTGCTGCCTGGTCTGCAACCTCGACGACCGCGATACCGAAAGCCCCTTCACCCTCGAAGACAGGACCAACGGCAATCGCCGATCCTGCAAGAACGTTCTGGTGCCAATATTCGGCATGGCGTTTCATCGCCGCCATTTCCTCCCCGGTCCCGTCATGCGGGAATGTGGAGCGCGGCGGCACAAGTCTCATGAAGAAATATGCCATCGCGCTCCCCCTTTTTTGTTAGCCGCCCAGCGCATCCTCGAGGAACGCGGCGAGCTGCGACAGATGCTTGGACATCAGGCCCGTTGCCGGCGAAGCGGCGGCCGGGCGACCCGTATAGCGAACGCGCTGGTACTTCGCATCGATATGGGCGAGCACCCATTCCAGATACGGGTCGATGAACGACCACGCACCCATGTTCTTCGGCTCTTCCTGGCACCACACCATCTCTGCATTCCGGAAGCGGGACAGCTCGTTGATGAGCGCCTTGGCCGGGAACGGATAGAGCTGCTCGATACGCAGCAGGTAGATGTCGTCGATACCGCGCTTTTCGCGCTCTTCCAGCAGGTCGTAATAGACCTTGCCGGTGCAGATGACGACGCGACGGATCTTGGCATCCTTCTGCAGCTTGATCGGACCGTCCTTGATGACCTCCGCATCGTCCCACAGGAGACGGTGGAAGGAGGATTCGCCAGCCATTTCGGCAAGCGTCGAGACAGCGCGCTTGTGGCGCAGCAGCGACTTCGGCGTCATCAGGATCAGCGGCTTGCGGAAATCGCGCTTCAGCTGGCGGCGCAGGATGTGGAAGTAGTTCGCCGGCGTCGTGACGTTGGCGACCTGCATGTTGTCTTCCGCGCAGAGCTGGAGATAGCGCTCCAGACGGGCGGACGAGTGTTCCGGACCCTGGCCTTCATAGCCATGCGGCAGCAGGCAGACGAGGCCCGACATGCGCAGCCACTTGCGTTCGCCAGACGAGATGAACTGGTCGAACACGACCTGCGCACCGTTTGCGAAGTCGCCGAACTGGGCTTCCCAGAGCGTCAGCGCATTCGGACGAGCCAGCGAATAGCCGTATTCGAAGCCGAGAACGGCTTCTTCCGAAAGCATCGAGTTGATGACTTCGTAACGGGCCTGTGTCGGCGACAGGTTCGCAAGCGGAATGTAGCGCTCTTCGGTTTCCTGATCGTAGAGAACCGAGTGGCGCTGCGAGAAGGTACCGCGTTCGCAATCCTGACCGGACAGACGGATCTTGTGGCCCTCGACCACGAGCGCACCGAAAGCCAGCGCTTCGGCCATCGCCCAGTCGAGGCCTTCGCCACTCTGGACCATGTTGGCGCGGTTTTCCATGAAGCGCTGGATCGTGCGATGCGCATTAAAACCGGCCGGGATTTCCGACAGCTTGCGGCCGATATCCTTGAGCGTCTTCATCGGCACAGCGGTCTTGCCACGACGCTGCTCGTCCGCATTGTCAGCTGTGCGCAGGCCGGACCATTCGCCGTCCAGCCAATCGGCCTTGTTCGGCTTGTAGTGCTGACCGGCTTCGAACTCCTGCTCGAGATGGGCGCGCCAGTCGGCCTTCATCTTTTCGACTTCGCCGTCGGTGAGCAGGCCTTCGCGAACGAGACGGTCTGCATAGAGCTGCAGGACTGTCTTGTGACCACGAATGACCTTGTACATCTTCGGCTGCGTGAAGGACGGCTCATCGCCTTCATTGTGGCCGTAGCGGCGATAGCAGAACATGTCGAGCACGACAGGCTTGTGGAATTTCATGCGGAATTCCATCGCGATCTTCGCCGCATAGACCACGGCTTCCGGATCGTCGCCATTGACGTGCAGGATCGGTGCTTCGATCATCTTGGCGACGTCGGACGGATAGGGCGACGAGCGCGAAAAGGCCGGGTTCGTGGTGAAGCCGATCTGGTTGTTGATGATGACGTGCATCGTGCCGGCAACGCGATGGCCGCGCAGACCGGACAGGCCGAGGATTTCGGCAATGACGCCCTGGCCGGCAAAGGCCGCGTCGCCGTGGATCAGGAGCGGCAGAACCTTGGCGCGTTCCGACAGCGGAATGATGTCGCCGTCCCAGACGGTGGCACTCATGTCCTGCTTGGCGCGCGCCTTGCCCATGACGACCGGGTCCACGATCTCGAGGTGCGACGGGTTTGCCGTCAGCGAGACGTGCACCTTGTTGCCGTCGAATTCGCGGTCGGAGGAAGCACCCAGATGGTACTTCACGTCGCCTGAACCTTCGACCTCATCAGGCGCATAGGAGCCGCCTTTGAACTCGTGGAAGATGGCGCGGTGCGGCTTGCCCATGACCTGGGAAAGCACGTTCAGGCGACCGCGATGGGCCATGCCGAACACGGCTTCCTTGAGGCCGAGATGGCCGCCACGCTTGAGGATCTGTTCGAGTGCCGGGATCAGTGATTCACCGCCGTCCAGGCCGAAGCGCTTGGTGCCCTTGAACTTGACGTCGAGGAACTGTTCGTAGCCTTCGGCTTCGACGAGCTTGGCGAGGATCGCCTTCTTGCCTTCAGCCGAGAAAGCAACGCCCTTGTCCGGACCTTCGATACGTTCCTGGATCCATGCCTTTTCTTCCGGATTGGAAATGTGCATGAATTCGACGCCGAGGGTCGAGCAATAGGTGCGCTCGAGGATCTCGATCATCTCGCGGAGGGTCGCATATTCGAGGCCGAGCACGTTATCGATGAAGATCTTGCGATCGTAGTCGGCAGCCGTGAAGCCGTAATTTTCGGGCGAAAGCTCGTGATAGTCGTCGACCGGGGCGGCGATGCCAAGCGGATCGAGCTTGGCGTGCAGATGGCCACGCATGCGATATGCGCGGATCATCATGATGGCGCGGACGGAATCGCGCGTCGCCTGCAGCACGTCGGCGGCGCCTGCCGGCTGGCCGGCGGCTTCGGCCTTGGCCTTTACCTTGGTCTCGATGACCTTTTCGACGATGCCCCAGTCGCCGTCGAGCGCCGAGACGAGATCGCCGCTTGCCTGCAGCGGCCAGTTCTTCTTGCGCCAGGATGCTCCCTTGGCCGCCTTCTTCACATCAGCAGGATCGTCTTCCAGCGCCTTGAAGAAGGACCGCCACTGATCGTCGACCGAGTTGGGATCGTCTTCATAACGGGCGTAGAGCTGCTCGATATAGGCAGCATTGGCGCCATCCAGAAACGAGGTGATCTGAAATTGCTCGTTGGCTTCTTGCCGTGCCATGGTGTTACGCGGACGCTTCCGCCCGCCTCCTGACTTAGATGAATTTGCCGGCTTCATCGCCGGCTGCCGCATTCCGATTGCCGCCTGTCCGCGGCGCATCCGCATTGAGTAAGTGGAGAGCCGGGCGGAGGCCAGGATGCCGTTCCTCCGCCCGGGGTATATAAGTTGGTTTAGCCCTTGAGGACTTCAACCAGCGTCTTGCCGAGGCGAGCCGGAGACGGCGACACCTTGATGCCTGCCGATTCCATCGCCGCGATCTTCGATTCAGCGTCGCCCTTGCCACCGGAAACCACAGCACCGGCATGGCCCATCGTGCGGCCCTTCGGCGCCGTACGGCCCGCGATGAAGCCCGCCATCGGCTTCTTGCGGCCCTTCTTGGCCTCGTCCTTGAGGAACTGCGCTGCGTCTTCTTCAGCCGAACCGCCGATTTCGCCGATCATGATGATCGAGGTCGTGGCTTCGTCGGCGAGGAACATTTCGAGCACGTCGATGAATTCGGTGCCCTTGACCGGGTCGCCGCCGATGCCGACAGCCGTCGTCTGGCCGAGACCTTCGTTGGAGGTCTGGAAGACAGCTTCGTAGGTCAGCGTGCCGGAGCGGGAAACGATACCGACCGAACCCTTGCGGAAGATCGAGCCCGGCATAATGCCGATCTTGCATTCTTCCGGCGTCAGGATGCCTGGGCAGTTCGGGCCGAGCAGGCGCGACTTGGAGCGCTCGAGGCGAGCCTTGACGCGAACCATGTCCAGGACCGGGATACCTTCGGTGATACAGGTGATGAACGGGATCTCGGCGTCGATCGCCTCGATGATCGCATCGGCTGCGCCTGCCGGCGGAACATAGATGACGGACGCGTTGGCGCCGGTCTTTTCCTTGCCTTCGGCAACGGTTGCGAAGATCGGCAGGCTTTCGCCCTTGGAGCCGGTCCAGGTTTCGCCACCCTTCTTCGGGTGAATACCACCGACCATCTGCGTGCCGTAGTAAGCAAGCGCCTGTTCGGTGTGGAATGTACCGGTCTTGCCGGTCAGACCCTGAACCAGGATCTTGGTGTCTTTGTTGACGAGAATAGACATGCGGGGCCTTTGTCTAGAAGAGGTTGGAAGACGTAAGAGACGCGCGACGATAGATGCCGCTGACGACCTCCTGCCAAGTATCGCTGCCTGCAGGCGAAAAGCTGACGCCCATCCGGTAGCAGTCTTCATTTTCAAATGTGAACGCGGTGCGCTGCCTTCCGCGCGGAGAAGTCTTGATCAGCACGAGTTCATCGCCATTCCACGCGCCGGAAGCCGGCGTGGGCGGAGCAAAACCGACGCTGTCGAACTGGTAGAGTTTGTAGCTCTGGTCCGAACTATCGAAGCCGAAAACATTGCGGGCTTCGAAGGAAACTTCGCCGTCGCGCATCTGGCAGTAACGCTGCTCGAGGAAAAATCCGCCGAACAGCGCCTCGCCAGAAAGCGAAGCGCTGGCCTTGCCTTCTTTTGTCCACGCCGAAGCCGCGACATGCTCTTCCCCCTCCCAGACACCGGCAAAGGCATCGAGGCGGAGATGAGCAGCACTGGGCGTGGACTGGAAAGCCATGACCGTTCTCAACCGTTGATCGCAGCGACGATCTTCTTGGCCGCATCGTCGAGATCGTCAGCCGCCGTGATCGCCAGACCCGATTCGTTCAGGATCTTCTTGCCGAGATCGACATTCGTGCCTTCAAGGCGAACGACGAGCGGAACCTTGAGACCGACTTCCTTGACCGCGGCAATGACGCCCTCGGCGATGACATCGCACTTCATGATGCCGCCGAAGATGTTGACGAGAATGCCTTCCACCTTGGGGTCAGCGGTGATGATCTTGAAGGCCGCAGCAACCTTCTCCTTGCCGGCGCCGCCGCCGACGTCGCAGAAGTTTGCCGGCTCCTTGCCGTAAAGCTTGATGATATCCATCGTCGCCATGGCAAGGCCAGCACCGTTGACCATGCAGCCGATGTTGCCGTCAAGCGCGACATAGGCGAGGTCCCACTTGGAGGCCTCGATTTCCTTGGCGTCTTCTTCCGTCTCGTCGCGAAGCGTCTTCACGTCATCGTGGCGGAAAAGAGCGTTGCCATCGAAAGACATCTTTGCATCGAGGACGCGCAGGTGGCCATCCTTCATGACGATCAGCGGATTGACCTCGAGCAGGGCCATGTCCTTTTCGCCGAAGGCTTTATAGAGCGCCGGGAAGAGCGTCTTGGCGTCTTCGGCAGCTGCACCGTCGAGCTGAAGCGCCTTGGAGATCGCTGCAACGTCGGCAGCCGTCACACCAGCTTCCGGATCGATGGCGATCGTGTGGATCTTCTCAGGCGTATCGTGAGCGACTGCTTCGATATCCATGCCGCCTTCGGTCGAAACGACGAAGGCCACCTTGCCGACCGAACGGTCGACCAGGAGCGAGCAATAGAGCTCGCGAGCAATGTCGGCACCGTCTTCGATGTAGAGGCGATTGACCTGCTTGCCGGCTTCGCCGGTCTGCGCGGTTACCAGCGTATTGCCAAGCATTTCCTTGGCATGCGCAACGACTTCATCGATCGACTTGGCGAGACGGACACCACCCTTGGCATCCGGGCCGAGTTCCCTAAACTTGCCCTTGCCGCGGCCGCCTGCATGGATCTGGCTCTTGACCACGTAGAGCGGGCCGGGAAGCGACCTGGCGGCAGCCTCGGCTTCTTCAACCTTGAGGATCGCCACACCCTGCGCGACCGGCGCGCCATAGCCCTTCAGCAGAGCCTTGGCCTGATATTCATGAATGTTCATGGGTTTATCCCTATTTCGATAACTTCAGCGCACCAGTTACTTGAGGGCGGGCGCGATGTTGATGCAGGCTTCGCAGAGACCGGCAACGGCGCCGACGGACTTGTCGAAGGCTTCCTTCTCGGTCTTGTTGAGGTCGATCTCGATGATGCGCTCGACGCCGCCGGCACCGATGACGGTGGGAACGCCGACATACATGTCCTTCACGCCGTACTGGCCCGTGAGGTGGGCAGCGCAGGGCAGAACGCGCTTCTTGTCCTTGAGGTAGGATTCGGCCATTTCGATCGCGGAAGCGGCCGGAGCGTAATAGGCCGAACCGGTCTTGAGCAGGCCGACGATTTCGGCGCCGCCGTCACGGGTGCGCTGGATGATTTCTTCGAGGCGTTCCTTGGTGACCCAGCCCATGGTGACGAGGTCGGTCAGCGGAATGCCGCCAACGGTCGAATAACGGGCGAGCGGCACCATAGTGTCGCCGTGGCCGCCGAGAACGAAGGCCGTGACGTCCTGAACGGAAACGTTGAATTCCTTGGCGAGGAAAAGACGGAAGCGCGAAGAGTCGAGAACGCCGGCCATGCCGACGACCTTGTTGGCCGGGAGGCCGGAGAACTTCTGCAACGCCCAGACCATCGCGTCGAGCGGGTTGGTGATGCAGATCACGAAAGCGTTCGGGGCATACTTCTTGATGCCGGCGCCGACCTGCTCCATGACCTTGAGGTTGATGCCGAGAAGGTCATCGCGGCTCATGCCCGGCTTGCGCGGAACGCCGGCCGTGACGATGCAGACGTCAGCGCCTTCGATCGCGGAATAGTCGCTGGCGCCGGTCAGATTGGCGTCGAAGCCTTCAACCGGGGAGGACTGTGCGATGTCGAGACCCTTGCCCTGGGGGATACCGTCGGCGATGTCGAAGAGGACGATGTCGCCCAGCTCCTTCAGGCCGGCGAGATGCGCCAGCGTGCCACCAATCATGCCAGAACCGATGAGTGCGATCTTGTTACGCGCCATTTCGCTTTTCCTTTGCGATCAAAATCCGTCGGGCGACGCGCGGGCATCGCCCAATGCCGCAATCGCATAGACCTAAAGCCAAAAAATGGCAATCCATTATTTTTGGTGCAGCAATTTCAATCGTTTAGATATTAAAATTCTTACGTAAACGTAAGATCAATTGTCACCAAAGTGTTACTCGGCAGCCCGCCGTTCATGATGCGCCGCAAGATATTCCGCGCTTCTCATCTCAAAAAGACGAGATGCCGTACGATCGAATTCAAAGCCTTCGGTGCCGCGTCTTTCGACGAGCAGATTTTCGGGCATGGCGGCGGCGGAAGCATAGAGGCAGGTGCCATGATCGTAGAACGTATCGATCAGAATGATGAAGCGTTTGATCTGGTTCCGCTTTTCAGGGCCGAGCAAGGGAATGTGATCGAGGAAGATCGTATCGAAGCGTTCGGCGATGGCTAGGAAATCGGCAGCACCCAGCGGCTTTTCGCAGAGATCGGAGAAGGAGAAGCGCGCCATGCGGTCGACGGCGAGCGGCACATGGATTGCCCGCCCCTTCATGGCAATGTCCGTCGGCTGCGCCTTGCGACCGTGCAGCGCCTGCGTCCAGGACGCATCCATCGCCATGTCGGTGCGCTCGTCGATCGGGATGAGGTAGACCGGCTGACTGTTCAGCTTCTCCATCCGGTAGTCGGTCGGCGAATCGAGCGAGACGATCTCGACATGTTTTTTGAGGAGACCGACGAAAGGCAGGAAAAGCCCGCGATTGAGGCCGTCCTTGTAGAGATTGTCGGGCTCGACGTTCGAGGTCGCCACCAGCACGCAGCCGCGCGCGAAAAGCTCGGAAAACAGCCGCGACAGGATCATCGCATCGGCGATATCGGTGACGGTGAATTCGTCGAAGCAGAGCAGTTCCGCTTCCTCGAAAAGGGCAGCGGCGACCGGCGGCATCGGATCGGCCTGCTTCGTCTCGCCGTTCTTTAGCTTCAGCCGGTGAGCAGCGATGCGATTGTGCACATCGGCCATGAACTCATGGAAATGCGCGCGCCGCTTTTTCCGGCAGGGCGCCATTTGGAAGAACATGTCCATGAGCATCGTCTTGCCGCGCCCGACGCTGCCATGGATATAGAGGCCCTTGATGCCGCTCTCCGTCTTCTTCTTGGACGCAAACAGCCAGCCGAGCGCGCTGCTCTTGGAGGCAGGCCGCTTCTGCTTGAGAGCGGCAAGCACCCGGTCGAGGCATTTGGCCACATCCATCTGGGCGGAATCAACCTGCAACGTCTCCGAAGCTGTCAGCGATTTGAGCTGCTCGGTGACGCTGAGCGAATAGTCTGGCATTGGCTGCATGAGGGCTTGTCCGCCTATGCGCAACCGGCGGAACCCCGCCGGATTGAGTTACCGGCTGAGGGTGATCGGCTGCCCGGTCGAGGTCTGGCCATTGAAGCTGTTATCGGCAACCTTGTAGACGGAACCGATCTGGTTGCCGCTGCGGTCCTTGAGCAGAACCTGCTTGCCGGAAACTTCCCAGGAACCCATAGCCGTCAGCTCGCCAACACAACCGCGCGTACCGCCGCGCGATCCGCTGCCGAGATTGGTGAGCGTCAGGAACATGTCGCAGGTACCGTTGACACGCCAGCTGCCGACCATCGATTCCTTGGTGACATCAAGAGAGGTCGCGGGTGCTGCGCCACCCTGCTGAACACCAGCCATCGGCGCCGTCGAGGTCGGCGCGGCAGGAAACTGCCCGGCCGGCGGCGGAAGCTGGCCGCCCTGCACGGAGGGTACCGGCTGCGCGGTCAACGGCGGAGGTGCGTTGTTACTGCTGTAATCATATGAGGTGCGCTGGCATCCCGCCAAGGCCAGAGCGGCCGTTAGACCCGTCACCACATATCGCAACTGCATCATCAAGCTCCCGAATGTCCGTCTCAACCGCAGAGATATTTCAATTGTAGGTTCGAATTACCGTATTTCACTTTGGTTAATCAAGTCAGCACAACGCAAATCGGCCTTCGTGACACCTATAGCAAGGCCGGCACAATTCAACCGACCGCTCGCCGGACTTCTTGCTGATAAAATATGTCAGCAAGGTGTTGTGCTCGACCGTCCGCTTCCTGACCAAGTTTGATTCGCTCGGCGAAGTCCTGATAACGCTCAATTGATGTCGCGAGAAAGGATTGGATACGCTTGGGCGGCAGACCCTCGCCCATCTCGCGCGTCTGGCTTTTGACGATCACCAATTCATGAATCGCCTTGCGCAAGCCCTCATCGATGGTGACTGCCGCCAGACACTGCATCATGTTCATCGGCGGCAGCTTCTGAAACTCATTCGAGCGCATCCATTCGAGCGCAATTGCCGGACGGATCGCATATAGCAGCTTCTTGAGCTTGATTGGCCCGTCCCCATGCATCTGCCAGTGACTGCGCAGCAGACCGACATAATGCAGCGCGACCTTCTGCGGCAGCATGATCTCGTCAAGCACGCTGGAAAGACGGCTGCGAAATCCGGGCTCTTCTTCATAGGCGATTGGCGATTTTACCCATTCGACGACAACGGCATTGCCTTTGAGGGCAAGCAGCAGCGCCTTGCGCAGATCCCAGCCGCCAGTGTCTATATCACCCACGATCGGAAACTCGATTACATCCCGATGCGAGACCAGTCCGATATGGTCAGCGACCGGACGGACATAAACGAAACGGCAATCATAGTCGCTGTCTGGCGAGGGAAAGCCCCAGGCGCGGCTTCCGCTTTCGATCGCAAAACCGATGCGTATACCATGCTGTTTCACCGAGGCGAGCCGCGATCGGATTTCGGCGACCGCCTCGGAATCAAAATCTTCAATGCCGGCTGAAGCGTCAGCACTCACACGCGACGCTCGACCATCATCTTCTTGATTTCGGCGATTGCCTTGGCCGGGTTCAGACCCTTCGGGCAGGTCTGCGCGCAGTTCATGATCGTGTGGCAACGATAAAGGCGGAACGGATCCTCGAGATTGTCGAGACGTTCGCCAGTCGCTTCGTCACGGCTATCGATCAGCCAGCGATAGGCCTGCAGCAGGACGGCCGGACCGAGGTAACGGTCGCCGTTCCACCAGTAGCTCGGACAGGAGGTCGAGCAGCAGGCACAGAGGATGCACTCATAGAGACCGTCGAGCTTCTGGCGGTCCTCATGGCTCTGCTTCCATTCCTTGGCCGGCGTCGGCGAAACCGTCTTCAGCCAGGGCTCGATGGAACGGTGCTGGGCATAGAAATTGCTGAGATCCGGGACCAGATCCTTGACCACGGGCATATGCGGCAGTGGGTAGATCTTCACCGTGCCCTTGATGTCGTCCATGCCCTTGGTGCAGGCAAGCGTGTTCGTGCCGTCGATATTCATCGCGCAGGAACCGCAGATGCCTTCACGACAGGAACGGCGCAGCGTCAGCGTCGGATCGATCTTGTTCTTGATGTAGAGAAGCGCATCGAGAACCATCGGCCCGCAATCGTCGACATCGACGTAGAAGGTGTCGATCGACGGGTTCTGGCCGTCATCCGGGCTCCAGCGATAGACGCGGAACTCACGGGTGTTCTTGGCACCCGTCGGCTTCGGCCACACCTTGCCTTCGCGCATCTGTGAATTCTTGGGGAGAGCGAGTTCAACCATGTCAGGTTCCTCTGATCAGTATACGCGGGCCTTCGGCTCGATCTTATGGGGATCGATGCCGTCTGCGATGAGGTCGGTGTGGACAGGCCGGTAATCGAGCTTCACATCACCAGCCTCGTTCACCCAGGCCAGCGTGTGCTTGCGCCAGTTGACGTCGTCGCGACCTGCGAACGGACCTGACGTATAGTCCTCGCGGGCATGCGAGCCGCGGCTTTCCTTGCGGGCTTCGGCGCCGTAGATCGTGGTGATGGCATTGGCCATCAGGTTCTGCAGCTCGAGCGTTTCGACGAGGTCGGAATTCCAGATCATCGAGCGGTCGGTGACCTTGATGTCCTTGAGTTCGCCCCAGATTTCCGAAAGACGACGGCAGCCGGATTCCAGCGATTCCTGCGTACGGAACACCGCCGCATCTTCCTGCATGGCGCGCTGCATCTTCTCGCGCAGCACGGCCGTCGGCGTGCCGCCACTTGCGTGACGCAGACTGTCGAACCGATCCATGATCTTGTCGCAGGCGGCGATGTTCAGCGCCGGCACCGGCGATGCGCGGTCGATGACCTCGCCGGCGCGGATCGCCGCAGCGCGACCGAAGACCACGAGGTCGATCAGCGAATTGGAGCCGAGACGGTTTGCGCCGTGAACCGATGCGCAGCCGGCTTCACCGACGGCCATCAGGCCGGGGATGATGCGTTCCGGATTGGAGCTGTCGGCATTGAGAACCTCACCCCAGTAGTTCGTCGGAATGCCGCCCATGTTGTAGTGAACGGTCGGCAGAACCGGGATCGGTTCGCGGGTCACATCGACGCCGGCGAAGATCTTGGCGCTCTCGGAAATGCCCGGCAGGCGCTCATGCAGCACGGCCGGATCGAGATGATCGAGGTGCAAGAAGATGTGATCCTTGTTCTTGCCGACACCGCGGCCTTCGCGGATTTCCAGCGTCATGCAGCGCGAAACGACGTCACGCGAGGCCAGATCCTTGGCAGACGGCGCATAGCGCTCCATGAAGCGCTCGCCTTCGGAGTTGACGAGGTAGCCGCCCTCGCCGCGCGCACCCTCGGTGATCAGACAGCCGGAACCGTAGATGCCGGTCGGGTGGAACTGCACGAATTCCATATCCTGCAGCGGCAGGCCGGCACGGGCGACCATGCCACCGCCGTCGCCGGTGCAGGTATGGGCCGAGGTCGCGGAGAAATAGGCGCGACCGTAACCGCCGGTCGCGAGCACCACCATCTTGGCCGCGAAGCGATGGATCGTGCCATCGTCCAGGCACCATGCGATCACGCCGGTGCAACGGCTGCCGTCATCGGACATGATGAGGTCGAGCGCGAAATATTCGACGAAGAATTCGGCATTGTTGCGCAGCGACTGGCCGTAGAGCGTGTGCAGGATGGCGTGGCCGGTACGGTCGGCAACGGCGCAGGTGCGCTGCACCGGCGGGCCTTCACCGAAATTCTGCATGTGGCCGCCAAACGGACGCTGGTAGATCTTGCCTTCCTCGTTACGCGAGAAGGGCACACCGTAGTGCTCAAGCTCATAGACCGCCTTCGGCGCTTCCATGGTGAGATACTGCATGGCGTCGACGTCGCCGAGCCAGTCGGAACCCTTGACGGTGTCATAGAGGTGCCATTGCCAGCTATCCGGCGTCATGTTCTGCAGCGAGGCAGCGATGCCGCCCTGGGCCGCAACCGTGTGCGACCGGGTCGGGAATACCTTTGTGATGCAGGCCGTGCGGAAGCCCTGTTCGGCCATGCCGAGCGTGGCACGCAGGCCGGCGCCACCGGCGCCGACGACGATTACGTCATAGGAATGGTCGACATAGGTGTAGGCCTTCCCATTCTGAGCGGGTGAAGACGTTGCCATGATACGGTTATCCTACGAATGCAATTTTCAGAATGGCGAAGAGACAGAGGCCGGCGATCAGAACCGCGAAGAAGGTGTTCAGCATCAGGAGCAGCAGCTTGCCGATCTCGCCGTGAACATAGTCTTCGATGATGACCTGCATGCCGAGCTTCATGTGGATAGTGCCGGATATGATCATCAGTCCCATGATGACGGCGACGAACGGGTTCGAGAGGGCGCGAACCACGTCGGCATAAGGCGCACCCGCATAGACGATCATGAAGATCGCGAAAAAGATGATGAGGGGCACGTTGGCAACGGCCGTCAGGCGCTGGCGCCAAAAGTGATCGGTGCCTTCCTTGGCGGAACCGAGGCCGCGAACCTTGCCCAGAGGAGTGCGCATATCCATGAGTGCGACCTTCAGAAGCGAATGATGAAGCCGATCACCCAGACCAGCACGGTCAGACAGAGCGATCCGATGATATTGGCGATGGCGAGCTTGGTCGAGAATTCTTTCTCGAAACCATGTCCGAGGTCCCACATGAAGTGGCGGAAGCCGCCGAGCAGGTGGTGGATCAGCGCCCAGGTGTAACCGAGCAGGACGAGCTTGCCGATAATGCTGCCGAGTACCCAGTTGGCCCAGTCATAATAGCCCTGGCCGCTGGCAGCCGCGATCAGCCACCAGGCGACCAGCAGCGTGCCGAAGTACAGAGCGCCACCGGTGATGCGGTGAACGATGGACATGACCATGGTGGGAATTGGCTTGTAAATTTGTAGATGCGGCGACAGGGGCCGGTTTGTCACATTCGCCATCAGAACCTCGCGGCGTCTTCTCTTTGCCCTTGATGTCAGGGGCATTTCTCAGTCAACCACACGAATGACAAAATTCTGTGTGCGTTGCATCATTGTCGACGTTTAATCACCGAAACCCCTGACGACAAGCATAATTGCTGCCTGCTTTTAATTTAATCGATTCGCGTTACCGGGAAGTTTTCAACTCGATGAAACTCGTCTCTTTCGCTCAATTTTTAAGCTGACCGCACGGCTGCGTGGACAAGCCCCGCCTTTTGGCGCAATCTGGCGTTAACGATTTGTTAGCGTTTCGGAGTTTGGTCCATGTTTCGCAGTCTGTCCAAGACCATCCTTGCTCTCCTTGCGGTGCTGACAGCGCTGCCTGCAGCAGCCGGAGAGCGCCACTTCGATCATCGCTTTCCGCGCCATGGCGGCTTTAATGACGGCGTCTTCCTCGGCAGGCGCACCCACTGGGATAGCGGCTTGCACTTCACACGCGACAACGTCATCCGCTATCACCCGCGCACCCCTTTTCTGAAGCAGTTCAACTATCCGGGGACAAGTCGCTATGGCCGCAGCAACATCGTCGTCATTACGTCCCAGCCCCAGAGCTATGACCAGAACTACGGGAGCAACGGCCTCTACGCCGGATCGTCCTATGCCTACCAGACGGATGGCGGAACCTATGTCGGCGGCGACGGGTACTATCGTCTGGCTGCGCCGGAACGTAACCTTGCCCCGAAGGCCAAGGTGATCGATGTCGGCATCGCCGATGACCCCTGCTCTTATGAGGCCAATGTCTGTGTTATCCGGCCCTAGGGCCTGAACCGCCAGACAGTCGTCTTCTTGACCTCGCTGTCTTCGAGCGCCCGGGTGACGGGCACTTCATAGACGGCGCAGAATTCCAGCCTGTCTTTCGGCAAATAGGCGCGCCCGGGATCGCCGACCAGCACGTCCTTGCCTCCGGCCGCGAGCGTCTCGAACCAAGGCACCAGCGCACCGGCGAAGGATTTGTCGTAGAAAACGTCGCCGGCGAGAACCACATCCGCATCGACATTCTGACCGATAAGATCGGCCCCGGTGAAGTCCAGCGAGACCGAATTGGCGGCCGCATTCAGCCGCACCGCCGTCTGTGACCACGGATCGATATCGGAGGCCGTCGCCTTGGCCGCACCTGCCTGGCTTGCGGCAATTCCCACCAATCCGGAACCGCTCGCGAAATCCAGTATGCGCTTTCCCTTGACCGTTTCGCGGTGATCGAGAACATAGCGCGCCAGCCCCTGCCCGCCCGCCCAGGCAAATGCCCAGAAAGGCGGCGGCAGGCCGATCGCCTCCAGCTCGTCTTCCGTCTTCAGCCAGAGCTCGTGGGCTTCGCTGGCCAGGTACAGCCGGATTTCCGGCACATGCGGCGGCGCAAGCAGGCTGGTATTGGCGCGGATGAAGGTTTCCGGGTCGGTTTTCAAAGCTGCTCAGCGCGGCGGGTTGTCAAAACCGCCCATGCGGCAGACCTCGGCCCATTCGTCATCCGTCACCGGCTGCACGGAAAGCCGCATCGAGGTGACCAGCGACATCTTGGACAGCTTTTCGTTTGCCTTGATATCCTTCAGCGTCACCGGCTTCGGCACATCCACGACGGCACGGATATCGACACAATCCCAGCGATCGTCGCCCTTCGCCGTCGAATCCGGATGCGAAAGCGCGCAGACCTCGACGATACCGACGATCTCCAGCCCGTCATTGGAATGATAGAAGAACCCCTTGTCGCCGATCTGCATGGCCCGCATATTGTTGCGCGCAAGGTAGTTGCGCACACCGGTCCATTCGGTACCCTTCTCGCCAGCCGCCTTCTGCTTTTCCCAGGACCAGGCTGCGGGCTCGGATTTATAAAGCCAGTGCGCCATCCCGCTTAAGCCTCCGGCTTGTTGAAGACCCAGTTAAAGGGCTTCACCTCGACGCTTTCGAACAGGCCGGCGAGTGCATAGGGATCGGCAGCGCCGAGTGCCTTGGCATCATCAGCTGTTTCGGCATGGACCATCACGAGGCTGCCGTTCGGCTTGCCTTCGGCATCGAGGAACGGGCCGGCCATGGCAAGCTTGCCTTCGGCATTCAGCTTGTTGAGATAATCGAGATGGGTCGAGCGCGTTTCCATGCGCACGTTGAGATGGCCGGGCTTGTCCTTGCAGAGAAGGGCGAAAAGCATGTCTGTCTCCTATTCGGTCGTAATCGGACGTGTCATCAATTGTTCGATGGCTTCGGATATGCCGAGCTTACCTTCAATGATCGCTGAAACCGCATCGGTGATCGGCATCTCGACGCCGAGCTCTTCGGCAAGCCGCGAGGCAACCGCTGCAGCAAAAGCCCCTTCCACCAACTCGCCGCGCGAAGGGTCGACCTTTTCGCCGCGCCCGAGTGCAATGCCGAAACGCAGGTTGCGCGACTGATGGCTGGTTGCCGTCAGCACCAGATCACCGAGGCCGGAAAGCCCCCGCGCCGTATCGGCATTGCCGCCCTTGGCGACGATGAAGCGCGACATCTCGGCAAGCCCGCGGGCAATCAACGCCGCACGCGCCGAATCGCCGATACCGCGGCCTTCGACGATACCGCAGGCAATCGCCAGTACATTCTTCAATGCTCCGCCAAGCTGCACGCCGATGCGGTCTGCCGAGGCATAGAGCCGGAAGGTGCGGCCGGAAATCGCCTGCGCCAGCCGCTCGGCAACCTGCATGTCAGCCGCAGCGATCGCCATGGCTGTCGGCAGCCCCTTGGCGATATCAGCGGCAAAGCCTGGACCCGAGAGCACGCCAACCGGATGATCGGGCAATTCCCGCTCCAGCATGTCGGTCAGAAGCGCACCGGTCGGCCGTTCGATCCCCTTCGCGCAGGTGACCACAATAGCGTCCTTAGCCAGGTAAGGACCATACTGCCGCGCGGCATCCGCCTGCGCCTGTGACGGCATGGCAAAGAGCACGATGCCCGCATCGCCGATTGCATCCGCCTCAGCAGAGAACTCCAGTATTTCCGGCAGTGGGATGCCAGGCAGAACAGCATCATGCAGCCGCTCCGCCTTGAGGTCTTCGATCAGCGACGGATCGCGGCCAACAAGGATCGCCGAATTTCGCCCGGTCAGGGCGACCACGGCCGCAAGCGCCGTTCCGAAAGCACCCGATCCGACGACGGCGATGCGCTCGCTCATGCCTTGGCTCCCCGCTTTCCGGATCCGAGCATGGTCACGGCTCTGGAGTCGAGCGGCCAACGCGAACGCGGCTGCACATCGAGATCGTCAGGCGCAACACCCTTCGCCATGCGCTCCAGCCCGGCCCAGGCGATCATCACAGCATTGTCGGTGCAGAGGCGGAGCGGCGGCGCAATGAAGCGGAAGCCATTCTTGTCGCAGAGCGCCTGAAGGGTGCTGCGGATTTCCAGATTGGCTGCGACACCACCAGCCACCACCAGCGCAGGCTTTTCCGGGAGGTTTGGAAATTCCGTCTTGAACCGCTGCAGGCCGCGGCCGATGCGATCCTTCATCGTACGGGAAATCGCCTTCTGGAACGAGGCGCAGATATCGGCGACATCCTGATCCGTCAGCGGCGCAATCTCGGTCGCCGCCTGCCGCACAGCCGTCTTCAGGCCCGAGAACGAAAAATCGAGCCGTGCCTCGCCGACGAGCGGCCGCGGAAAATTGAAACGATCGGCATTGCCACCCTGCGCCATCTGCTCCACTGCCGGCCCGCCGGGATAGGGAAGGCCGAGCAGTTTCGCCGTCTTGTCGAAGGCTTCACCCAGTGCATCGTCGATCGTCGTGCCCCAGCGCTCGTACTCGCCGATGCCGCGCACGAGGATGAGCTGGGTATGGCCACCGGAAACCAGCAGCATGAGATAGGGAAAAGAAAGACCGTCTGTCAGCCGCGCCGTCAGCGCATGGCCTTCGAGATGGTTGACTGCATAAAGCGGCTTGCCGGCTGCCTTGGCGATCGCCTTGCCGGTCATCAGCCCGACAAGCAGCCCCCCGATCAGGCCAGGCCCTGAAGTCGCGGCGATCGCATCGACATCCGAGAGCGACACGTTGGCGCGCTTCAGGGCCTCGTCGATCAACTCGTCCAGCGCTTCGACATGGGCGCGCGCGGCGATCTCCGGCACCACGCCGCCATAGGCACTATGCTCGTCCAGCTGGGAAAGAACGACGTCCGACAGCACGTTGGAGCGGCCTTCCGCATCGCGCTCGACGACCGCAGCGGCGGTCTCGTCGCAGCTTGTCTCGATGCCGAGGATGCGCAGAAAGGGAGCCATGAAACCTGTTCGTTGATTGCGATAGGGTTTAAACCTGTTTACGAGAACTCCGGTAACAACGGATCAAAGCGGATGCAAACAAAACCTTTCCGGATCGGCACACGCGGCAGCCCGCTGGCGCTCGCGCAGGCACACGAAGCCCGCGACCGGCTGATGGCAGCCCACAATCTGCCGCAGGAGATGTTCGAGATCGTCGTGCTGACCACCAAGGGCGATAGCATCACCGACCGCTCGCTGGCCGAGATCGGCGGCAAGGGACTTTTCACGGCAGAACTCGAGCAAAAGCTTGTGTCCGGTGACCTCGATTTCGCCGTGCATTCGAGCAAGGACATGGCAACGAACCTGCCGGAAGGCCTCTACCTTTCGGCCTATCTACCGCGCGAAGATATTCGCGATGCCGTGATCGGCCGCACCGCGCCGAAACTGATCGATCTGCCGCATGGCGCGACCGTCGGTTCGTCCTCGCTTCGCCGCCAGGCCCTGATCCACCGCATGCGGCCGGACATCAACGTCATCACTTTCCGCGGCCTCGTGGACACTCGCCTGCGTAAGCTGCAGGAAGGCGAGGTCGATGCGACGCTTCTGGCGCTTGCCGGCCTCAAGCGCCTCGGCAAGGTCGAGGTGATCACCGATATCCTCGACCCCGACAGCTTCCCACCGGCACCTGCCCAGGGCGCGATCTGCATCGAAAGCCGCATCGGCGACACAAGGATCGACGAGCTGCTGGCGCCGATCAACGATGCGCCGACCTTCGACACAGTCTCCTGCGAGCGCGCCTTCCTTGCCGCCCTCGATGGCTCCTGTCGCACGCCGATCGGCGGTTACGCCGTCTGCGAGGGTGATCAGATCCGCTTCTCGGGCCTCATCCTCACTCCTGACGGCCGCCACCAGCATGCGATCACCATCGACGGCAACCGCCGCGACGCCGCTGCACTTGGCACTCGCGCCGGACAGGACGTGCGCGCAAGGGCCGGTAGCAGCTTCTTCGAGGACTGGAGCTAGCCTGCATGCGCGTGCTCGTCACCCGTCCAGCGCATTCGGGCGAGCGCACCGCTCAACGTTTGCGCGAGCTGGGTCACGAGCCACTATTGCTGCCGCTCACCCGTCCCGTCCACGACATGGCGGCCGCTCGGCAGGCTCTGGAAACAACCATCGGGGCGATAGCCATAACGAGCGCCGAAACGGTGCGCACCTTGCAGTCTCTGGGGGAGGCGCTGGCACCTCACTTTTCGCGCCGTCTCTTTGCCGTTGGCGAAACGACGGCCGACGAGGCCCGCAAGTTGGGGTTTCATTCTGTCACAGCATCGTCGGGCAGCGGCCGCGAGCTGGCCGAGCTGATCGCGGCAAACAAGGTCGATAGGCTTCTCTATCTCGCCGGCAGTCCGCGCGCCGAGACCTTCGAGACGCGTCTGAGGGAGCTCGGGCGGTATTTCTCGGTGGCCGAGTGTTACCGGATGGAGCCTGTCGCGCCCAGCCCCGAGACCGTCGCAGCTCTCCTGGCGAACAACCCTCCTGATGCTGTTCTTTTCTATTCCCGCCACACGGCCGGAAATTTCTTTCATATCCCGCAGGTAGAGTCCCTTTTGCTGCAGCTGCCGAAAATCCGTCTCATTTGTCTCAGCAACACTGTAGCAGAAGCTGTTCCATCCGTTTTGAGGACAGTCCTGGAGATTTCGCCGATGCCGGATGAAAAAAGCCTTTTGTCGCTGCTTAGAAGGCCTTAGCCGCCCAAATTTGATCTAACCTCTTCCCTTAATTGCCATCCCTGTCTAGTTTCGTTGCAATGCAGGATAATGAGGACCTCATGGTATCGGGAAATCCGCCACGCCACTCGAAGAGCTCCGACAAGCCGGTCACGATTGACCTGGACGCGCAGGACTTCGCCTCGGCGGCTGATTCTGAAAAGCCTGCCGAAGAAGCCGCACAAGCAGCCGATAACGCACCTGTCGCCGAAGCCGTAGCCGCTGCGGAAGCCGGCGGTGAACCGCTGTCGGAACACGAGAGCGACCGCGCTGCCGGCGCGCAAGAAGAGCCCCTCCCGAAGGAGCCCCTGCCATCGGAACCGGTACAGCCGCCTCCGCCACAGAAGGGCGTGGTCACGTCGGGCCTGATTGCCGCCGGCATTTTCGGCGGCCTTGTCGCCTTGCTTGGCGCCGGCGCGATTCAATATGCCGGTTATCTGCCGGGCTCCTCCACCCAGCAGACGAACTCTGCCGAAGTGGCCGACCTCTCCGGCGAGATCGAAGGCCTCAAGCAATCGGTCGCAAGCCTTGCCGCCAATCCGGCGCCAGCCGTCGATAACAGTGCCCTCGAAAAGCGTATCGCAGCTCTCGAAACGGCCCCTCAGACACCGGCGCCCAGCATATCGACCGACTCGGCCGATGTCGAAGCACTCAACCAGAAGATTGCAGATCTGACAGCTCAGATTGATCAGTTGAAGACGAGCCTTGCGCAGACCACCGAACAGCAGGCCTCAAACGGTGCCGACATTACGAGCCGCCTTGCCGAAGCCGAAAAGAAGCTGAACGAACCGCGCGAGGATGTCGCCGTTGCCCGCGCCATAGCAGCCGCAGCTCTCAAGGCCGCGATCGACCGTGGCGGCCCCTTCATCGCCGAACTCGATACATTTGCCGGCGTAGCACCCGATGATCCCGCTGCAACTGATCTGCGCGGCTTTGCCGAGACCGGTGTGCCATCACGCGCCGAGCTGATCCGTCAGGTTCCCGATGTCGCCAACGCCATCGTCGAATCCGTCAACCAGCCCGATCCGAACCAGAGCTGGTCGGACCGGCTTATGTCGAGCGCCAAATCTCTGGTCTCGGTCCGCCCCGTCGGCAATGTCGAAGGCGAAAGCGTTGAAGCGATCGCCGCGCGCATGGAGGACAAGGTGAAGAACGGCGACCTGCCCGGTGCAGCCACCGAATGGAACAGCCTGCCTGCGACCGCAAAACAGGCTTCCGCCGCCTTCAAGCAATCACTCGAAGCTCGTATCCGCGTCGAGGATCTCGTTGGCGGTGCTCTCTCCAAGGCCATTTCCGGCACCGGCAAGGAAGGATGAGCATGGTCCGCCTGGTTGTCTTCGCGCTCCTCGTCCTCGTTCTCGCCTATGGTTTCTCCTGGCTTGCCGATCGCCCCGGCGATCTATCGCTGATCTGGGAAGGCCAGATCTACCAGACCAGACTGATCGTCGCGGCAAGCGCCATCATTGCGCTGATCGCTGCCGTCATGGTGGCCTGGTGGTTCGTCCGCCTGATCTGGACCTCTCCGCATTCGGTGACGCGCTTTTTCCGCGCTCGCAAACGCGATCGCGGCTACCAGGCCCTGTCGACCGGCCTCATTGCCGCCGGCGCAGGCAACGCCCTGCTCGCGCGCAAGATGGCCGCCCGCTCGCGCGGCCTCATCCGCGCCGACCAAGAGCCGCTGATCAATCTTCTCGAAGCACAGGCCGCTCTCATCGAAGGCCGCTATGATGAAGCCCGTTCCAAATTCGAGGCCATGGCCAACGATCCTGAAACGCGCGAACTTGGCCTGCGTGGTCTTTATCTGGAGGCCAAACGCCTCGGTGCCAACGAAGCTGCCCGCCAGTACGCCGAAAAGGCCGCAGATAACGCGCCTTACCTGCCATGGGCCGCGCAGGCGACGCTCGAATATCGCAGTCAGTCCGGTCGCTGGGACGACGCCATCCGTCTGCTGGAACAGCAGAAGGCCGCCAAGGTTGTCGAAAAAGCCGAAGCAAACCGCCTGCATGCTGTGCTGCTGACTGCCCGTGCCGATGACAAGCTGGAAAGCAATCCCGCCGGCGCCCGCGATGATGCCCTACAGGCACTGAAGCTGTCGGCGGATTTTGTACCTGCCGCCCTGATTGCCGCAAAGGCGCTTTTCCGCGAAGGCGGTATCCGCAAGGCTGCCACCATTCTCGAACAGACCTGGAAGGCTGGACCGCATCCCGAGATTGGCCGCGTCTATGTCCGCGCCCGCAGCGGGGATTCAACGCTCGACCGCCTGAAGCGCGCCGAGCGGCTGGAAGGCATGCGGCCGAACAATGTCGAATCTCTCCTCGTCGTCGCACAGGCGGCGCTCGATGCACGGGAATTCTCCAAGGCCCGCGCCAAGGCGGAAGCTGCCGCCCGTATCGAGCCCCGCGAGGCGGCCTTCTTGTTGCTTGCGGATATCGAGGAAGCGGAAACCGGCGATCAGGGTCGCGTGCGCCATTGGCTGGCACAGGCACTGAAGGCGCCGCGTGATCCGGCCTGGGTTGCCGATGGTTTCGTTTCCGACAAATGGCTGCCGGTCTCGCCGGTGACCGGCCGTCTCGACGCCTTCGAATGGAAGGCACCTTTCGGCCAGCTCGAAGGACCGGTCGAGGAAGGTTCGACCGCCTCTATCGAAACGGCGCTGAAGACACTACCGCCGCTGCGCGAAACCCGGCCGGAAAGCGTGGTCAACGACCACCGCATCATCGAGCTGGAACGGGCAGCGACGATTGCCGAAGCCGTGCGCCCGGCAACTTCGGCACCCACACCGGCAAAAACTGCCGAACCGTCCGCCTCCCGGCCGGTTCCTGCTACGTCTGAACCTAAACCCTTCTTTGGCGGCCTGCCGGATGATCCGGGCGTCCGCGACCCCAAGGTGGAACCGGAACCCAAGACACGGCTCCGCCTTTTCTAAAATGGAACAAAAAACCGCATGTTCGAACGCTTTCAGGCATTCTTCCAGAATCTGACCGCCGACCGCCCTAAGGCAGGCTTCGCCCCCGATGACCCACGCATCGCAGTTGCTGCACTCTGTATGCAGGTCATGGAGGCCGACGGCCAGATCAAGGACAGCGAAAAGAAGCGGCTGCGCAAACTCCTGAAGGAGCAATATGCGCTCGACGGCAAACAGCTTGATGCGCTGATGGCCGCGGGGCTGGAAGCCGAAAGCTCGGCGGTTGATTATTTCCGCTTCACCTCCGATCTTAAGAGACATCTCAATACCGAGCAGCGTCTGGAGCTGATCGGTATTCTCTGGGATATCGTCTATGCCGATGGCGAGCGAAGCGAAATGGAAGACCATGTGATCTGGCGGATTGCCGATCTCCTGGGTGTGTCTTCCCGTGAGCGCATTCAGAAGCGGCAGGAGGCGGCCGCCAGGGTCACGGACGCACAGGTGGTGCAGGATGACACTGACTGACAGAAGCATGAGACGCGACAGGCGCCCCATTCTCATCATTCTTCATCAGGAGCGTTCCAGCCCCGGTCGTGTCGGCCAGCTTCTCGTCGAGAAAGGTTATGATCTCGATATCCGTCGCCCCGTCCTTGGCGACCCTTTGCCTTGCACCCTTGAAAACCATGCCGGTGCAGTGATTTTCGGCGGCCCGATGAGCGCCAATGACCCAGACGAATTCGTCAAGGCGGAGATCGACTGGCTAGATGTCCCCCTCAGGGAAAATCGCCCCTATCTCGGCATCTGCCTCGGTGCACAGATGCTGGCTCGCAATCTCGGCAGCAAGGTCGCCGCCAATAGTGACGGGTCGACAGAGATCGGCTGGTATCCGCTGCATACGACCGAGAGAGGCCGGCGGCTGATGCGTTGGCCGAAAATGGTCTATCACTTCCACCGGGAAGGTTTCGAACTGCCGCATGGCGCCGAGTTGCTGGCATCCGGCGACGCCTATCCCAACCAGGCCTTCCGCTACAACGACAATGCCTGGGGCCTGCAATTCCATGCGGAGCTGACACGGGTGATGATGCATCGCTGGGTCGTGCACGGCGCGCACCGCTTCATCCTGCCGAACGCGCAGCAGGGACGCGAGCATCTGGAAGGCCGCATGCTGTTCGATGCGCCGCTTAAAGCGTGGCTCGGCGACTTCCTGGATATCGTCTTCGAGGGCAAAACGGCAGCAGCTGCTACACCGCTTCTCGTATAGGCGCGTCGAGCGTATCGATCTTCCTGAGTTTCGGAAAACCGCTTGCCCAGATGGCGGCTACGGCGAGCGTACCGATGCCACCGATAATGACGGCCGGGACGGCGCCGAAAACCGCTGCCATAGTACCCGCACGGAATTCCCCGAGCTCGTTGGATGCGCCGACAAACACCGTATTGACCGCGTTGACACGGCCGCGCAGATGATCAGGCGTCCAGAGCGCGATCAGGCTTTCACGGACATAGACCGAGATCATGTCCGCAGCGCCCATGATGGCAAGCGCAGCGATGGACACCTCGGTATTGGTCGAGAGGCCGAACACGATCGTACCGAGGCCGAAGATCGCCACGCCGATGAACATGTATATGCCGGCCTTATGCTTCAGCGGATAGGCGGCAAGGAAGATCGCCATGATGATGGCGCCCACGCCCGGCGCCGAGCGAAGCAGGCCGAGACCCCACGGCCCGAGCGTCAGGATATCGCGCGCAAAGATCGGCATCAGCGCGGTAGCGCCGCCAAGCAGAACGGCGAATAGATCGAGCGAGATGGCGCCAAGCACCACCTTTTCTTCCCGGATATAGCGGAAGCCGCCGAGGATCATGTCCCAGTTCCTGGCCTCGCCCATCGTCTTCTGCGGCGGCTTGGGGATCATGTAGAGCAGGATCGCACCGAGCGCAGAAAAGATGACGGCGACCGTATAGGCCGTCGAAGCGCTGACGCCGTAAAGCAGACCGCCGAGCACAGGGCCGGTGATGGCCGCCAGCTGCCAGGAGGACGAATTCCATGCGATCGCATTGGAGAGATCCTTCTCCGGCACGAGGTTCGGCGCAAGCGACTGCACGGCCGGCGTCATGAACGCCCGCTCGATGCCGAAGACCAAAAGCACGATGAAGACCGGGATCGGTGAAAAGCTGCCGGTGATCGTCATTCCGAGCAGCGCGAGCGTGCAGATCGCGCTGACGAGCGAGCAGATCGAGGCGATGGCGCGGCGATTATGCCGATCCGCCACCGAGCCGGTGACGAGGATGAGCACAAGAGACGGCAGGAACTGCACAAGCCCGATCAGACCGAGATAGATGGCGCTCCCGGTCTGGTCGTACATTTGCCAGCCAACCGCGACGCTGACGATCTGCTGTGAGAAGGAAAGCAGGAACCGCGCGAAGAAGAAGCGTGTATAGGACGGATGCCGGAACGCGGCAAAACGGTCTCCGGTGGGCGAAAGCGACATGAAGCTTTTCCGAGAAAGCGGGTGCGGAATTGCCTGCGGAGCGACCCGTTAAACATGATTTGCCGTGCGTCTCCACACGGCCCTTGCTCGTTTAATCGCCAATGTCTACATATCTGTCAACAACGAACTGGAGACGGTAATGGCGGGAATTCTTGAAGCCATATTTCTAATCATCAATGTGGCTTTGAACCTCTATTGGTACGTGATCATTGCCAGCGCCATTTTCTCGTGGCTGTACGCATTCAACGTCATCAATTCGAACAACCAGTTTGTGAACCAGTTGGGTATGTTCTTCTATAACGCGACTGAACCTGCATTGCGGCCCATACGCCGCTTTCTGCCCAATCTGGGTGGCATCGACATCTCTCCGATTATCCTGCTGCTGATCATCCTATTCATACAGGCCATACTCAACAATCCGATCAGGCCCTTCCTGTTCTCGCTGGTCGCTTGAACCCCCCCTGGAGGCTTTCCGGTGATCACATCCGTCTTGCTGTACGGCTGACGCCGAATGGCGGGCGGGATGCCGTCGACGGCATCGAACCAGATGGCGAAGGCGGCATGCTCTTGAAGGCGCGCGTCACCGCCGTACCGGAAAAGGGAAAAGCCAACAAGGCAATGATAGCGCTCGTCGCCAAGTCTTTGGGTATTCCTAAGTCCTCGGTCAGCCTTGCTTCCGGCGATACGTCGCGCAAAAAAATCCTCCGGATCGATGGCGACCCGGAGGATGTGATGAAAAAGCTCGAAGGGCTGTTCGGCTAAAGCAATTCCAGCAAAACTGTGCAGCGGTTTTGCGTCCGAAATTGCGTAAAAGCTAGGCTCAGGCCTTTTCCTTCTTGGCGCGTTCGATCGCTTCGAGGATGAGCTCACCGGCTTCCTTGTAATCACCCCAGCCGAAGATCTTTACCCACTTGCCGGGTTCCAGATCCTTGTAGTGCTCGAAGAAGTGTTCGATCTGCTTCAGCGTGATTTCCGGAAGGTCGGTGTAATCCTTGACCTTGTCATAGCGCTGCGTCAGCTTCGGCGACGGAACGGCAATGATCTTCTCATCCTTGCCCGAATTGTCTTCCATCTTCAGAACGCCGATCGGGCGGACGTTGATGACGCAGCCCGGAACCAGCGGACGGGTGCTGGCGATCAGCACGTCGATCGGGTCGCCGTCTTCGGAAAGCGTGTGCGGCACGAAGCCGTAGTTACCCGGATAGGTCATCGGGGTATAGAGGAAGCGATCGACAACCAGCGTACCGGCTTCCTTGTCCATTTCATACTTGATCGGATGACCGCCGACGGGAACTTCGACGATAACGTTGACGTCTTCAGGTGGATTCTTACCGATTGAAACGGCATCGATGCGCATAGGAAACTCCCGCAAGATTGAATTGCTTCGAAGCCAGTTAATCGGTTTCATCTCGCAACGCAACATGCCTCGCAAGCAATGCTTAATATGCGAAGACATCCAAAGGTGGAATATTTGCAGTATGAAATGGGCCGCTTGTGAAGCCGCGATCAGTTCCAGATGAAGCCGATCTTTTTAATCTGCTTATGGTCGAAATTTTCTATACCTTCGCAGAAATCGATACCGCCATGGTCGCGATAAAAGTCGGCGGCCGTTTCATTTTCTTCCAGGCACCAGACGACCAGGCCGTTGCAGCCCAGAGATTTCAAAAGCCGCCGGGCTTCGCCAAAAAGCAGCTTGCCGAGGCCGATACCCTGATATTCCGGACGCAAATAGAGCTCGTAGATTTCGCCTTCCTGAGGCAGCGCGCGTGCGCGATTAAGGCCGAGGGTCGCGTAACCAGCGACGGTCCCCGCCACATCTAGAACGAGCAATGTCGCCGGGCCGCGAGTTGCCTTGCGCCACCAGTTTTCACCGCGGCGCTCGATCATCTGGTTCAGAGCACGATGCGGAATGATGCCCGCATAAGTATGCTGCCAGGAAAGCCGATGGGCTTCCGAAATGGCTCGGGCATCATGCGGTTCAGCCCGCCGGACATCGATCGACAACGTCTTCATAACGCTTACTCTGGTCCTGCCGGAGGCAATTAACCATATGCGTCGACCGCATTGTGATCGATTGCCCACAGACTTGATATGTGGACGACAGGCAAAATTTAACGCTTTTTTAACGATTGTCACAAGTCGGAATCGACGCAGCGCACAATAAAAAACCCCGGCGCGAAGGCCGGGGTTTTAAAGGAGTAGCCGAGGCTCTTAGAGAGCTGCCTTCGACTTTTCGAAACGCTTGCGGTCGTTGGCATCGAGATACATCTTGCGCAGACGAATGTTCTTCGGCGTCACTTCCATCAGTTCGTCGTCCTGGATCCAGGAGAGCGCGCGATCGAGCGTCATGCGGATCGGCGGCGTCAGCTTCACCGCTTCGTCCTTGCCGGCGGCGCGGATGTTGGTGAGCTGCTTGCCCTTCAGGACGTTCACTTCAAGGTCGTTGTCGCGCGAATGGATGCCGATAATCATGCCGGCATAGACCTTTTCGCCCGGCTCGATGATCATCGGGCCGCGATCTTCCAGGTTGAACATTGCGTAAGCGACGGCTTCGCCGGAAGCGTTGGCGAGCAGCACGCCGTTAACGCGGCCACCGATGACGCCCTTGTAGGGCTGGTAGTCGTGGAACAGGCGGTTCATGATCGCCGTGCCCCGCGTATCCGTCAGTAGCTCCGACTGGTAGCCGATCAGGCCACGGGTCGGTGCGTAGAAACGCAGGCGAAGACGATTGCCGCCCGACGGACGCAGCTCGACCATTTCGGCCTTGCGCTCGGACATCTTCTGCACGACGACACCGGAATGTTCTTCGTCGACGTCGACGACGACTTCCTCGATCGGCTCCAGAAGCTGGCCGCTTTCATCCTTGTGCATCACGACACGCGGACGCGATACGGCAAGTTCGAAGCCTTCGCGACGCATGGTTTCGATGAGAACGGCGAGCTGAAGTTCGCCGCGGCCGGACACGTAGAACGAATCCTTGCCTTCGGCTTCCTCGATCTTCAGGGCGACGTTGCCTTCGGCTTCCTTGAAGAGACGGTCGCGGATGACGCGGCTCGTCACCTTGTCGCCTTCGGTGCCCGCCAGCGGGCTGTCGTTTACGATGAAGGACATGGTGACTGTCGGCGGATCGATAGGCTGCGCCTTCATGGCTTCCGAGACGGCCGGATCACAGAAAGTGTCGGCGACGGTACCCTTGGAGAGGCCTGCAATCGCGACGATGTCGCCCGCATGCGCTTCTTCGATCGCCGTGCGCTCAATGCCGCGGAAGGCGAGGATCTTGGAAATTCTGCCGGTTTCGATCAGCTTGCCGTCCTGGCCGAGGACCTTGACGGCCTGGTTCGGCTTGATCGAGCCCGATGCGATGCGGCCGGTGATGATACGGCCGAGGAAGGGGTTGGCTTCGAGGATCGTGCCGATCATGCGGAACGGACCTTCTTCGACAGTCGGCTCAGGCACATGCTTGAGCACCAGGTCGAGAAGCGGCGCGAGACCCTGATCCTTCGGACCTTCCGGGTTGACGTTCATCCAGCCATCGCGACCGGAACCGTAGAGGATCGGGAAGTCGAGCTGCTCGTCGGTCGCATCGAGATTGGCGAAGAGATCAAAGACTTCGTTGATGACTTCTTCATGGCGGCCATCCGGACGGTCGATCTTGTTGATCGCGACGATCGGACGAAGACCGACCTTCAATGCCTTCGAGACAACGAACTTCGTCTGCGGCATCGGGCCTTCGGAGGAGTCGACGAGAACGATCGCGCCATCCACCATCGAAAGAATGCGCTCGACTTCACCGCCGAAGTCGGCGTGGCCGGGGGTGTCGACGATGTTGATGCGGACACCTTTCCATTCCACCGAGGTCGCCTTGGCGAGAATGGTGATGCCGCGCTCCTTTTCGAGATCGTTCGAGTCCATCACGCGTTCTGCAACGCGCTGGTTCTCGCGGAACGAACCGGACTGTTTCAGGAGCTCGTCGACGAGGGTCGTTTTGCCATGGTCAACGTGCGCGATGATCGCGATGTTGCGAAGTGCCATTTGTCATAATCTCTGAGGCTGGGGCGCTACGCTTAGTGGACGCGCCATTTATGTTTGGCGCGCTCATACCGTTTTTTTCGCGATTGCGAAAGGGGGTGGCACGCGAAAGCTGCGGCATGGCTATCACCATGCCGCTCTGCTCCATGTCATCAAACTGTCTTAAGCGTCGCTGCCTGTCAATTCCTCGAAGGTCGCAAGCCCCTTCTTGACCAGCATCGCGTCCGGGCTCGGCAGCTTGCCGCGGAAAGCCTTGTAAGCATCTTCCGGATCGACGGAGCCGCCCGTGGAGTAGATATTGTCCCGAAGCTTCCTGGCCATTTCGCCATTAAAGGCATCGCCCGTCTCCTCGAAGGCGGCGAAGGCATCGGCATCGAGCACTTCCGACCACATGTAGCTGTAATAACCCGCCGAATAGCCGCCGGAGAAGATATGCTGGAAGTGCGGCGTGGCGTGGCGCATGACGATCGATTTCGGCATGCCGATTTCAGCAAGCACTTCCGCCTGCACCGCCATCGGGTCTTCCACCTTGTCGCGGGTATGGAAGGCCATGTCGACCAATGCCGAGGAGGTGAACTCCACCGTGTTGAAGCCGGAATTGAAGGTGCGGGCTGCCAGAACCTTGTCGAGCAATGCCTGCGGCATCGGCTGCCCGGTCTCGAAATGTACGGCATATTCCTTGAGGACGGCGGGAACCGTCAGCCAGTGTTCGTAGAGCTGCGAGGGCAATTCCACAAAATCACGCGAGACGCCTGTACCGGCGACCGAGGGATAGGTGACGTTGGAGAGCATGCCATGCAGCGCATGACCGAACTCGTGAAACAGCGTGCGCGCATCGTCGAGCGAAAGCAGGGCGGGCTTGCCTTCGGCGGGTTTTGCGAAGTTGCAGACATTGTAGATGATCGGCAACTCGCCGTGATGGCCATTCTTCAGCACCAGCTTGTGCTGGGACTGGAAGGAGCTCATCCAGGCGCCTGAGCGTTTCGAGCTACGAGCGAAATAATCGCCGAGGAAGAGCGCGACCAGCTTGTCATCCCGATCGCGGATCTCGAAGACGCGCACGTCGGGATGATAGGCAGCAATGCCCTTCTTCTCCACCGCGCGAATGCCGAACAGCCGGCCGGCTACATCGAAGCAGGCATCGATGATCTTTTCGAGCTGCAGATAGGGCTTCAATTCCGCTTCCGAGAAATTGAACCGCAGCGCGCGGATCTTCTCCGCGTAATGGCGCCAGTCCCAAGGCATGACCTCGTGGTTCTTGCCCTCGGCAGCGATCAGCCCGGCGATATCGGCTTCTTCCTCATGAGCGCGTTTCACCGCTCTGGCCCAGACAGCGCGCAACAGATTGTTCACAGCCTCGGGTGTCTTCGCCATCGTGTTATCGAGCTTCAATTCGGCGAAGTTGCCGTAGCCGAGAAGTTTCGCCACTTCGTCGCGCAGGGCCAACGTCTCTCTGATAATGCCGCGATTGTCGGTCGCACCGACATTCTCACCGCGCGCCACCCAGGCCTTGAAGGCCTGCTCACGCAGATCCCGGCGCTCCGAAAAAGTCAGGAAGGGCTCGATGATCGAGCGCGACAGGGTCACGGCATATTTGCCACCCTCACCGCGCTCACGGGCAGCCGCCGCCATCGCGTCGCGCAGGAAATCGGGAATGCCGGCAAGTTCGTCTTCGCTGGAGAGGATCAGCGACCAGCTCTTCTCGTCGGCGAGCACATTCTGCCCGAAGCTGGTGCTGAGGCCTGCGAGCTTTTCGTTGATCGTGGCAAGTTTCTCCTGCTCGGCCTTCGGCAGCTTGGCGCCCGATTTCACGAAGCCTTTCCAGTGCCGCTCCAGCACGCGTGTCTGTTCCAGCGTCAGACCGAGGCTTTCGCGCTTTTCCCAGAGTGTATCAATGCGCTTGAAGAGATCCGCATTCATGCCGATCTTCGAATAATGCCGCGACATCTTCGGCGAAATATCCCGCTCCAGCGCCTGGATTACGTCGTTGGTATGGGCGCCTGCCCGATTCCAGAAAAGCGCGGAAACGCGCGACAGCTCATCTCCGGCGATTTCGAGCGCGACGACCGTATTGTCGAAACTCGGTTCTTCCTTGTTACCGGCGATCGCGTCGATCTCTCTTTCGTGCGAGGCAAGTGCAGACTCGAAGGCGTCAGCGAAATCGCCATCGGCGACCGCATCGAAACGCGGCAGGCCATGAAGGCCATTCCAGTTGACAAGTGCCTGATTGAATTGACTGGGAGAAGACATATGAAAGTCCTTTATGCCGGCAAGTGGATCGGTAATATAGGGAGGCTATCATGGGATTGATATGTGGCTGACTTGGACTTTTGCCCGCCCGGCTAAATCTTAGGGGCAAGAATTGATACATAAAAATTAACCAATCGTTAACGATTGACGCGAATCAGGCCAAGACGCTAGTTTCTCTTTAATCTTCATGTAAGAGGACATGCGCATGGAAATC
The DNA here is from genome assembly GCF_052113285.1 of Rhizobium sp. YAF28. Classification (NCBI taxonomy): domain Bacteria; kingdom Pseudomonadati; phylum Pseudomonadota; class Alphaproteobacteria; order Hyphomicrobiales; family Rhizobiaceae; genus Rhizobium; species Rhizobium sp. YAF28. The sequence continues at coordinate 172,003 of NZ_JBFRCX010000003.1, forward strand.
TTTTCCGTGCGGTCTTCTCAGAGTTTGCTATTCAAAAATAATCCCAATAATAACGCAAAAAGTTCGAAGACCGCTGATACTACAATTGAGCCGAAGCCCACTCTCGCCCAAGGCTCATTCCAGATCGAAGACTCTGACAACAGGCAGGCGCTCGATTTTACAGCCGTCAGCCCGGGTGAATTGCGCAGCTATGCGCGCCAGGGCTACGATAACGGCCTGATCGATCAGAATACGTTTGCCGCAATATCCGAACCGCTGCCGATGCACGCGATCGATCCGCTCGGCAATGTCATCGACCTGTCCAACGTCACAGACGGCACGAGCTTCAACTTCCTCGACTATTATCGCAACCAGCTTCAGATCGCCATGTCGATCGGCGATCCGAATGAGGTTCAGACGCTGAATTCGGTCGTCGGCTTCCTCGTCAACGAGGCCTGATCAGGCCTTTCGCCAGCCAAGTAGGCCGGGTGTGGCGTGCCACAGCGCCTGTACGGCAAAGCCCATGAAGAGCACGCCGGAGCAGCGGACGATCAGCCGCTCATGCGCGCGGTAGAAGCGACGCACGACGCCGGCGCCGATGATGCCGATCAGGATGATGTCAGCCGTGACGAAACCGACGAAGGAAACGCTGAGCAGCATGGGGAGAGCCTCGAAATCGAGCGCGCTTGCCGAGCCCGCGACCAGTGCCGTGAAGGTGGCAAGCGCCACTGGATAGCCCTTCGGATTGGTGACGCCGAAAATCAGTCCGCGGCGGAATGGCCGCTCCACCACCATCAGCGCCTGCCCCTCGGCCTTCGGCTTGGCATTGACGGCACTCCAGCCGATCCAGGCGAGATAGAAACCGCAGGCAAGCCCGAGCAGGTCGAACACGAAGGTGCCGATCGTCTTGGCCCCGACGATCGCAATCAGCGCCAGTCCCGACCAGATGATGTCGCCAACGAGATGACCCATCATGAAGAAGGCACCAGCCTTGCGCCCCTGCCCGGCGCCAATGCCGAGAAGCTGCAGGAAGGCCGGGCCGGGAATGAGTACATAAAAAAGCGCCGCCAGAAAGGCGCCGAGAAGCAGGGAAAGCGGCATGGAAATGCTCCGGTAATGACGACTCAGCTTATGCGATAGCCCTGCCGCGTCAAGACATTACAACCTGCAATCGGTGCGACAAAAAAAGGCCCGCGCGGCAGAGCCGGCGGGCCTTTCAGGATCGGTCTGGCGTGACTTACTTCTTCAGGTTACGCTTGCCGAGCGTGCGAAGACGCAGCGCGTTGAGCTTGATGAAGCCGGCAGCATCCTTCTGATCGTAAGCGCCCTGGTCGTCTTCGAAGGTAACGAGCTTGTCGGAATAGAGCGACTTTTCGCTCTCGCGGCCGATGACCATGACATTGCCCTTGTAGAGCTTCAGCGTCACTTCGCCTTCGACATGCTCCTGGCTCTTGTCGATGAGGGCCTGCAGCATCTCGCGTTCCGGCGAGAACCAGAAACCGTAATAGATGAGCTCGGCATAACGGGGCATCAGCTCGTCCTTGAGATGAGCAGCACCCCGATCGAGCGTGATCGACTCGATGGCACGATGGGCCGCAAGCAGGATCGTGCCGCCGGGCGTCTCGTAGACACCGCGCGATTTCATCCCGACGTAGCGGTTCTCGACGAGATCGAGGCGACCGATGCCGTTGTCACGGCCGTAATTGTTGAGGGTCGCGAGCAGCGTAGCCGGAGACATCTCGACACCATTGATCGAGACGGCGTCGCCCTTGCGGAAACCGACCTTGATGGTGGTTGCCTTGTCGGGGGCCGCTTCCGGCGAAATGGTGCGCATATGCACGTACTCAGGAGCTTCCTGCGCCGGATCTTCCAGAACCTTGCCCTCGGAAGAGGAGTGCAGCAGGTTGGCGTCGACGGAGAAAGGCGCTTCGCCCTTCTTGTCCTTGGCGACCGGGATCTGGTGCTTTTCGGCAAATTCGAGCAGATCGGTACGGCTCTTGAACGACCAGTCGCGCCACGGCGCGATGATCTTGATATCGGGATTCAGTGCATAGGCCGAAAGCTCGAAACGAACCTGGTCGTTGCCCTTGCCGGTCGCGCCGTGCGCGATCGCATCTGCGCCGGTCTTCCGGGCGATATCGATGAGGTGCTTGGAAATCAGCGGACGGGCAATCGACGTGCCGAGCAGGTAGACGCCTTCATAGACGGCATTGGCACGGAACATCGGAAAGACGAAATCGCGCACGAATTCCTCGCGCACGTCCTCGATATAGATCTCCTTGATGCCGAGCATCTCGGCCTTCTTGCGCGCCGGCTCCAGCTCTTCGCCCTGGCCGAGATCGGCCGTGAAGGTGACGACTTCAGCACCGAGTTCGGTCTGCAGCCACTTCAGGATGATCGAGGTATCGAGACCGCCCGAATAGGCGAGCACGACTTTCTTCACGTCTTTGTATGATGCCATGATGATGAGGTCCGTTGCATAGAGGCCGCGGCACACCCGCAAAGCCCGGTATCGCGGCACTTTTATCGAGATTGGCGCGTGACGCAAGGGCAACGAGGATAGCAACCGGCCCGATAGGGCCCGATAAGGTTTGACAGCACGGAACCGGAGCCCATATTCGGCATCGTCCGAACAATGCTCTGAGGAGAGGCCCGTCCCGTGACGAATATTCAAGCCATTTTCAAGAAATCCAATGTTGCCGTCATCACCGGCGGTGCTTCCGGCATCGGCCTTGCCGCCGCGAAATACTTTGCAAAGGTCGGTATGAGCGTCGTGATCGCCGACCTTGGCGGCGACAGGCTGGCGGATGCCCGCGCCGAACTCGAGGCAATTGCCGGCCAGGAACATGTGATGGCCGTCGAGACCGATGTCTCTCAGAAGGAGCAGGTCGAGGCCCTCGAACGCGCCGTCATCCAGCGCTTCGGCCGCGTGCATGTGCTGATGAACAATGCCGGCATCGGCCCGGAAACCTCGATCTTCAGCGCCCAGTCCAATTGGGACAATATCCTCGCCGTCAACCTTCTCGGCGTCATCAGCGGCGTCAGAACCTTCGGTCCCGGCATGGTCGCCCATAACGAACCCGGCCTCATCATCAACACCGGCTCCAAGCAGGGGATCACCACACCGCCCGGCAACCCGGCCTATAACGTCTCCAAAGCCGGTGTGAAGGTCTTCACCGAAGCGCTTGAGCATGAACTGCGCAACACTGAAGGCGCAGGTATTTCCGCGCACTTGCTGATCCCCGGCTTCGTCTTCACCGGCCTCACCAAAGGCGACCGCAGGGAAAAGCCTGCTGGCGCCTGGACGCCGGAACAGACTGTTGATTTCATGGTCGAAAGCCTTGAACGCGGTGATTTCTACATCCTCTGCCCTGATAACGATGTCGCGCGTCCTGTGGACGAGCGGCGCATGGCCTGGGCGATGGGCGATATTATCGAGAACCGCCCGCCGCTATCGCGCTGGCACAAGGACTACGCCGATAAGTTCATGGCTTTCCTTGAGCAGAAGTAATCGGCACCATCAGAAGGTTTGATTGGTAATTTTCAGAAAGCCGGGTAAGAGATCGTCAGAACTTTCCGGCTTTCAGAGTAGACCATGGATTTCCTGCCGAGCTTTCCGACGCTTCTCGCCTTTGCCGCCGCCACACTGTTGCTTGCGGCGACACCAGGCCCCGACATGACTCTGTCGATCAGCCGTGCGCTTGCGCAGGGCAAGAAGGCAGCGCTTTTCGTGGTGCTCGGCACGAGCCTCGGCATCGTCGTACACACGATGCTGGTTGCCTTCGGTATTTCGGCACTGATTACCGCTTCCCCGACCGCCTTCCTGATCCTGAAGACCGGCGGTGCGGCCTATCTTTTCTGGCTGGCCGTGCAGGCGATCCGCTACGGCTCGAAGCTGACGGTTGCCAAGGTCGAAGGCCCGAAGGGCACCATCCTGTCGAACATTTCCTCGGGTTTCTGGGTTAACCTACTGAACCCGAAGGTCATCATCTTCTTCATGACCTTCCTGCCGCAGTTCGTCAGCGCCAACGATCCCGCCGTCACGCACAAGCTGCTCTTCCTCGGCTTCTGCTTTATCGTGATCGGCATGCCGGTCAACGCGGCCGTCGTCATGGCGGCCGACTGGCTGTCGAGCTGGCTGCAGAACAACAGGAAGGTGCTGCGCGGCATGGATTATACTTTTGCCGGCGTCTTCTCGGTCTTTGCCGCCAAGATCCTGCTTACACAGGCACGCTGATCAGCCTATCAGCAAGGCGTCGTCATCGAGCGTTTGGCCACGCATCTTGCGGAACATGGCGATCAGGTCTTCAACCTGCAGGTTCTTCCTATTGTCGCCGGCCACGTCGAGAACGATCTCGCCGCCATGCAGCATGATCGTGCGGTGGCCGTAATCCAACGCCTGCCGCATGGAATGTGTCACCATCATCGTCGTCAGCTTGCGCTCCGAGACGATCTTCTGCGTGAGGTTCATCACGAACTCCGCCATGCCCGGATCGAGCGCTGCCGTATGTTCATCGAGCAGCAGCACTTCGGAGCCGGCAAGCGTCGCCATGACGAGCGACACGGCCTGCCTCTGGCCACCCGAGAGAAGATCCATTCGGTCCTTCAGCCGGTTTTCCAGCCCGAGGTTCAGCTCCGCAATCCGCTCCCGGAAATAGTCGCGCCTGTTGCCGCCAAGCGCTGATGCAAGCCCACGTTTTTCGCCACGGCGGGCGGCTAGAGCAAGGTTCTCCTCGATTGACAGCGCACCGCAGCTTCCCGTCAGCGGATCCTGGAAGACACGTGCCACCAGACCGGCGCGTGCCGATGTGGACTTGCGCGTCACATCGGTCTTGCCGATCAGAACCGAGCCTTCGCTCGGAATGACATCGCCAGCAAGCACGCCGAGCAATGTCGATTTGCCGGCGCCGTTGGAGCCGATGACGGTCACGAAAGAGCCCTCCTCAATAGTGAGGCTGACACCGTTCAGCGCCTGTTTCTGCAGCGGCGTGCCACGCCCGAAAACAACCTTGATATCCTTGACACTGATCACGATGCGGCACCTCCGCGAAGGCGGGGAAGAATAAGCGCGACCGTCACGAGAACCGCGGTCACGAAATTGAGGTCGGAGGCCTGCAGGCCGATGACATCGCTCGACAGCGCAAGCTGGATGGCGATGCGGTAGATGATCGAGCCGAACACGCATCCGACAAGTGCAATCAGCAGTCCGCGCCGACCGAGCAGCGTCTCACCGATGATGACGGCAGCTAGGCCGACGACGATGGTGCCGACACCCGAAGTGACATCCGCAAAACCGTTGGTCTGCGCAAAGAGCGCGCCGCCAAGCGCCACCAGCGCATTGGAAATCGCCATGCCCAGATAGATCTGCCGGCTGGTATCGACGCCCTGCGCACGGGCCATGCGGGCATTGGCGCCTGTCGCACGCATCGCAAGCCCGGCATCGCTTTCAAGGAAGCGCCAGACGACGATGACAGCGATGACAACCAGAACGCCAACGAAGAGCGGCCGCACGTAAAAATCCCTGAGCCCATGGCCGAAGAAGGGGCTGATCATCGTATCGGCATTGATGAGCGCGACATTCGGCTTTCCCATCACCCGTAGATTGACGGAAAAAAGCGCAATCATCGTCAGGATCGAGGCGAGAAGGTTGAGGATCTTGAAGCGCACATTGAGGAGTGCCGTCACCATGCCGGCAGCAGCCCCCGCTCCCATCGCGATCAGCGCCGCAACCCACGCATTGACGCCGGCGATGATCAATACGGCTGTCACGGCTGCACCGAGCGGAAACGAGCCGTCCACCGTCAGGTCCGGAAAATCGAGGACTCGGAAAGCTAGATAGACGCCGAGAGCGACGAAAGAATAGACCAGGCCGAGCTCGACGGCCCCCCAGAATGCGATTTGGCTCAAGGCTTTCAGCCCCTTTTTGTTTCCGTTCCGCCCGTCGCGAAACCGGAGCCTTTTAGCGCATAACCCCTTAAATCGGAACCGATTTAAGGAAAGGATTATGCGCAGTTTTTACACTGTTACAGCGTCCTTTGCGCGCCATCTGGCGCGCGGCGCTGTAATGCAACAGCCGCCCCGTGCAGACGGGAGCGGCTGATTGTCACTAAGACCTTGGAACGACGGCCGTTTATTCAATGACCTTGTTGGCGCGTGAAACGACGCTTTCCGGCAGAGTCACGCCCATCTTGGCTGCGGCAGCCTTGTTGATGACGAGGTCGCTGCCAGCTGCGGTCTTCACCGCGATGTCGCCCGGGTTTTCACCCTTCAGCACCCGCACGACGATCTCTCCCGTCTGCTTGCCGACATCATAGTAGTTGAAGCCAAGCGCTGCGATCGAGCCACGCGAAACGGAATCCGTATCAGCGGTAAAGAGCGGCAGCTTGCTTTCTTCCGCAACGGCAACCGCACCTTCGAGGGCCGAGATGATCGTGTTATCGGTCGGGATGTAGATGGCGTCGGCGCGACCGACGAGCGCACGCGCTGCGCCCTGCACTTCGGCGGACTTCGTTGCAGCCGATTCAACAATGGTGATGCCGGCCTTGTCGGCTTCGGCCTTCAGCGCGGCGAGCAGCGAGACGGAGTTCGCCTCGCCGGAATTGTAGAGGTAGCCGATCGTCTTCACGTTCGGCAGGATTTCCTTGATGAGCGCGATATGCTCGCCGACCGGCGACATGTCGGAAAGACCGGTCACGTTGCCACCTGGCTTGTCCATGTTTTTGACAAGCTGCGCGCCGAGCGGATCGGACACGGCGGTAAAGACGACGGGGATATCACGCGTTGAGGAAACGACGGCCTGGGCCGACGGCGTGGAGATCGGCACGATGACATTGGGTTCGTCACCCGCGAACTGGCGAGCGATCTGGGCTGCCGTTGCCGGATTGCCCTGCGCGGATTCGAAGACGAACTTGAGGTTCTCGCCTTCCTTGTAGCCGGCAGCGGCCAGCGCATCGCGCACGCCGTTGCGGGCCGCATCGAGCGCCGGATGTTCGACGATCGCAGTTACGGCAACCGTGACATCATCGGCCTTCGCCGGCAGCGTCACGGCCAAAGTTGCGGCAAAAGCCAGAAGAATTGAACGCATGAGTGTCCTCCAAGATGATTTTGGAGGCACTTTTAGGAAAAGCGCCCCCTTTAATCAATCGCGGAGAATTGTAATGAGGATCAAACTTGCTGATCAGTCATCGGCGCCGTGGTTGGCGATCATCATCGCTTCGAAGGCAAGGCGCTCGGTTTTGCGCATGCGCTCGGATTCTGACTTGAGCTGGCCGCAGGCGGCGAGAATGTCGCGGCCACGCGGCGTGCGGATCGGCGAAGCGTAGCCGGCCGAATTGATGAAATCGGCAAACTTCTCGATCTGCGACCATTCGGAACACTGGTAGTTCGTGCCCGGCCAGGGATTGAAAGGGATGAGATTGATCTTTGCCGGCACGCCCTTCAGAAGCTGGATGAGCCCCTTGGCGTCTTCCAGGCTGTCATTGACGTCCTTCAGCATCACATATTCAAACGTGATGCGCCGTGCATTCGAAAGCCCCGGATAGCTCCGGCAGGCGTCGATCAGTTCCTTCAGCGGATACTTCTTGTTGATCGGCACGAGGATATCGCGCAGGTCGTCGCGCACCGCATGCAGCGAGATCGCCAGCATGACGCCGATTTCATCGCCGGTTCGGAAGATCTCAGGCACGACGCCCGAGGTAGAAAGCGTTACGCGGCGCTTGGACAACGATAGGCCATCACCATCCGTAGCAATCAGCAAGGCCTGCTTCACGGAGTCGAAATTATAGAGCGGCTCGCCCATGCCCATCATCACGATGTTGCTGACCTTGCGGCCCTCGGCGGGCACGACGGCGCCGACCGGCACGTCGCGGTCCGGGAAGTCGCCCAGCCGGTCTCTGGCCAACAGAAGCTGGGAGAGGATTTCCTCGGCCGTCAGGTTGCGCACCAGCCGCTGCGTGCCGGTATGACAGAAGGAACAGGTCAGTGTGCAGCCGACCTGGCTGGAAATGCAGAGCGTGCCGCGCCCTTCCTCGGGAATGTAGACAGCCTCGATCTCGACCGGACGGCCGGCGCCGCGCGGCGGAAAGCGTAGCAGCCACTTGCGCGTACCGTCGTTGGAAATCTGTTCTTCGACGATTTCAGGCCGGGCAATGGTGAAATGCTGCTTCAGCATCTCGCGCATGTCCTTGGCGACATTCGTCATGTGGTCGAAGTCGGAGACGCCGCGCACATAGATCCAGTTCCAGAGCTGCGAAACGCGCATCTTGATCTGCTTGTCCGGCACGCCCTTTTCGCGCAGCGCCGCACCCATTTCCTCGCGCGTCAGACCGATCAGCGAGGGCTTTGGCGAAAGCTCCGTGCCGAGAGGCGCCCGCGCAGCAGGCTTGGCAACGGTCATCGCATCCATAACGGACATAATCTTCTAATCCCGAACTCAACATGGCAACCATCCCGGAAAGCCGGAAGACTTACGGGGCCGTTGACGCATGATTGCAGAAATGAATGGGCGGAGCGGCGATAAGATCGCCATCCTTCCGCAGTTGCGCGCCGCTTTAGCATCATTTTCGGCCCACGTCACTATAGATGGAAACGACGAAGGCCAGCACAAGGCCGGCCTTCGAAACATTGCCTGAAGTAATCAGCTTACTTGCAGCTTTCGATCTGCTTCAGCGCGGCCGAAATGCCTGAGAGCGAATAGCTGTAAGAGGTGCCGGTACCCTTGCGCGAAACCGCGTTGACAGTCATGGAATGACCCGTCTTCATGGCTGCGACGAGCGCAGGCTCCTGCGCGGCGTTCTCGACCCAGGCGGCCTTGTCCTTGGTAAACATCACGAAGGTCTTGTTGTCGATGACCACGTTGACCTTGGAGTTTTCCTGCAGCGAATAGCCCATCATCGCCTGCGGCTCGTAGGAGATGTTCTGACCCGGGCGCTGCGACACGATGAAGAAATTGTCGCCGTGATCGACACTCGCCGGCTGCTTGGCGGTCGGCACCGAAAGCACGTAGCAGACGGTGGAAGCGCCCGATTTATAGGAATAAGCGCCCCATGCCTGGAACTGCTGGATGCGGGTCGGAGCCGCCTGCTGCGCTGCCGCCACTCCGGTCATAACAACTGTGAGGGCGAAAGCGGATACGATACTTTTTACGAACATGGAATTCCTGCCGGTTCTTGCGGTTCAAGGCCCGAAGCGATCATTGCGGGCGGCGCATAATCACGATCTGCTTTATTTTGACTTAATTCAGGTTACCAAATGGTCAACAATGGCTGCGAATTGTATCTGCCTGTTTCATTTTCGCCCGACTGTTAACTTGCGAACCGACAGCGGCGCGTGGGATTGCGCTCTGTCTTGATGGCCCAGCCCATCGGTTCGGGTGAATTTAAGACACAAAGATTCAGGCAAGAGTTTGACCTTTCTAAAATCCGTTGTAGGTCGTTAAGATAAGGAAATTCAGACCGAAATCTTGACTGCAGGGAGTTCGTGAGAGGGATGGATGCCGAGGAAAGACAGCGTTTCGCTGCCCTCGCAAAGGCCGTTGCCGATGAGCGCGACGAGTCCGCATTCTCCGTACTCTTCGACTATTTCGCACCGCGCCTGAAATCATGGCTGATGCGCCAGAAAATGACACCAGGCGAGGCCGAGGAACTGGTGCAGGAAATCATGATCGTTCTCTGGCATAAGGCCGCCCTCTATGACCCGGCCCGATCCTCGCTTTCCACCTGGCTTTTTTGCATCGCCCGCAACCGGCGCATCGATCTGCAGCGCCGCGCTCAGGTTCGTGTTCTCGATGGCGAGGATCCGACGCTGCAGCCGCCGGCGGAATTGCGCGCCGACGAAATCGTCGCCAATGACGACCGCGATGCCCAGGTGCGCGATGCCGTCAGTCAGTTGCCCGAGGAGCAGCGGGCGCTGCTGCAGGCTGCCTTCTTCCTTGGCCAGTCGCATACCGAAATCGCAGATGCGACCGGCCTGCCGCTCGGCACGGTGAAATCGCGCATCAGGCTCGCCTTCGGCAAGCTCAGAAACCTGCTGGAGCGAGAAGAGGTCTAAAGCATGTCGCGCAAAAGTGTGCAGCGGTTTTGCGATAACGACATGCGTAAAACAAAGACCTAAAGCGCGGCGAGCGGATCTGAAAGATCGCGACGCGCTTTAGATCGTCTTCATGCCGTCTTCGGAACGGTCCGCGAGAACGCGATCGGCCGCCTCGTAGTGGCTCGGCCGGATATTGCCCCTCACCATGGCAAAGGCTGCCGACAGGACAGCGACATCGTCCGAAAAGCCGATAACGGCGAAGATATCGGGGATGATATCGACCGGCATGACGAAGTAGGCAAGGGCTGCCAGAAGAACGCCGCGCACTCTGGTGGGCGTCTGCGGATCGAGCGCGCAATAGAAACCGGCAACCACATCGCGGGAGAATGGAATCTGCCGCACGGCGCGGCGAAAGGTCGGCCAGAATTTCTGCCGCACCGTCTTTTCACGACGGTTCTGCGTATCCTCGTCGCCCGGCAACAGAATTTCCCCGTATTTGACGTCGTCCATCCCGATATCCCTTATGGTCGCTCCGAAAATATGGTGACGGCGCAAGCCGTTTCAATCGGCCGATTCAATCAAGCCCGCCGCGCCGCCGCCTTCTCCATGGCCTTTGCGAGCTTGAAATCCAGCTCCGTCAACCCGCCAGCATCATGCGTGTTGAGCTTCACCTCGACGCGGGAATAGACGTTGAACCATTCCGGATGATGGTTGAGTTTTTCGGCCGCAAGCGCCGATTCCGTCATGAAACCGAAAGCTTCCACGAAATTCGCGAATTTGAATGTCTTCGAAATCGAACCTGCCACATCATCGAGCGTCCAACCCGTGAGTTCGCCAAGCAACTGGTTGATTGCCGGCCTTTCCAGCTTTTCCATTTTCATGCCATGTTCCTTTCATCCTTCCGTCGGATCCTCAGATGAAACGTATCAGCATCCTCTTTGTTTGCATGGGCAATATCTGCCGCTCTCCGCTTGCCGAGGGGATATTTTGCCATGTCGCGGGTGAGGCGGGCCTTGGCGATGCTTTCCGCATCGGTTCCGCCGGTCTCGGCGGCTGGCATCAGGGAGAACTTCCCGACCGACGCTCGATCATCACCGCAAGCGCGCATGGCATCGACATCACCGGGCAGCGCGCCCGGAAGATATTACCTGAGGATTTTGACGATTTCGATCTGATCCTCGCCATGGACCGCTCGAATGTCGCGGAATTGAGCCGGCGTTCATCGTACGCAGACAACGTCCATCTCTTCGGCGATTTCGCGCTCGGCACCGGGGAAGATATTCCCGATCCCTATTATGGCGACCGGGAAGACTTCGAGTTCGTTTACGCCAGGCTCTTCAGCGGCTGTAGCACGCTGGTAGAGAGGCTCGGCACCAGCCTTGGCTCGTGGAGCGGGAAGACCTCTTCAGTCAGGTAAGGTCCGCCGCCAACCGATTCGCGCGACGACAGAAGCACGAAGCGCGGCACGGTGAAGGTCGAGGTCTGGAAGTTGCCGCGGCCGGCGAGGTAATGGACGACATCGTCGACGCGCGAATATTTCAGGCGGGCAAGCGTGACATGCGGCGTGAACTTGCGCGGGTCCGGCGGCAGGCCGATGCGCTGGCAGATCCGCTCGATCTCGCCCTGCAAGGCGTACATTTCAGGCGAAGGAGAAACTCCCGCCCAGATCGAATGCGGTTTTTTGGAGCCGAAGGAGCCGATGCCTTCAAGCCGGAGCTGGAATTCCGGCCGGTCGATGCGATCGAGACGCTCGACGATTTCGTCTGCCGTGCGTCCATCGACATCGCCGATGAAGCGAAGTGTGATGTGGTAATTCTCCACATCGATCCATCGTGCTCCGGGAAGACCACCGCGCAACAATGACAGGCTCATCGCCGCATTGCGCGGAATTTCGAGGGCGGTAAAAAGTCTCGGCATAACGAGCACTCCCCGAATCTTTTGCAGGTGCTCACACGGAATCACGCATTACAAACCTGTGCAAGCCCCTATTTCTTCACAGAAGAAATCGTCTCGACGAATTTTGTGACAGCCGGCTCCATCTTCTCCACCATCACATCCACCCCCTTGGCATTGGGATGCATGCCATCATCGAGCTTCAGGCCGGCATCCAGGACCACACCGTCGAGAAAAAATGGATAAAGCTCAACCCCATGTTTTTCCGCAAGTTTCTGGTAGATCGGGTTGAAGCGTTCGGCATAGTCCGCACCCATGTTCGGCGGCGCCATCATGCCGGCAAGGAATACAGCAATGCCGCGCTCTTTTAACCGGCTTATCATCTGGTCGAGATTCTTTTCGCTCTGCTCCGGCGGGATGCCGCGAAGCGCATCATTGGCGCCGAGTTCGAGAATCACCCCGTCGGTTCCGTCAGGAATGGACCAGTCGATTCGCGCAAGCCCGCCCGTGGTCGTGTCGCCCGAGACGCCGGCATTGGTGATCGAAACGTCGATCCCTCCGGCCTTCAGTGCTGCCTGCAGCTTCTCGGGAAAGCCGTCGCCTGGCGGCAACTGGTAACCCGCCATCAGGCTGTCGCCAAACCCGACCAGATTGATCGTGCGCGCTTCGGCAACTGTCGAGAAAATCAGCGAGAAGACGATGACAGCGAAGTGAAGGGCGGCAACTTTAAATCTCATAATGCTTTCCCTAGATTGGCTAGGTGCCGTTATGCGGCCATTCGGTTACGGAACTATATAGGGCGATTTCTGTTGGCCAAAACCATCATCGATCTGAAACACGCCGATTTGACGCTCGGTAATGCCGCTGCCTCGGTCCATGTGCTGAAAGGCATTGACCTGGAGATCAGCGCGGGCGAATCCGTCGGCATCGTCGGCCCTTCGGGCTCCGGCAAGTCCACGCTGTTGATGGTGCTTGCAGGCCTGGAAAAGCTCGACAGCGGCGAGATCAACATCAATGACACGCCCCTGCATGCGCTGAGTGAGGATCAGGTCGCCGATTTCCGCGGCCGCAACATCGGCATCGTCTTCCAGTCCTTCCATCTGATCGCCAACATGACGGCGCTGGAAAATGTCGCAGTGCCGCTTGAGCTCGCCAACGTTCCCAACCCCTTCGAGATCGCCGAACGCGAGCTGAATTCCGTCGGCCTTGGTGAACGCCTGAGCCATTATCCCGGCCAGCTCTCGGGCGGCGAGCAGCAGCGTGTGGCGATCGCCCGTGCGATCGCCCCCTCGCCCGCCCTGCTGATTGCTGACGAGCCGACCGGCAATCTCGACACCGATACCGGCCGGCAGATTGCCGACCTCCTGTTTTCCAAGCAGGCCGAGCGCGGCATGACCCTGCTGCTTGTGACCCACGATATCGGCCTCGCCAATCGTTGCTCGCGCCAGATCCGCGTCCGCTCCGGGCGCATCGAGGGCGATAGCGCAGTCCGTCAGTCCGAGGCGGCGATTGCATGACGATCGTCACTCCGCGCATCTCGCTCGCCTTCCGTCTGGCCCTTCGCGAGCTGCGCGGCGGCTTGAGGGGCTTCTACATCTTCCTCGCCTGTATCGCGCTCGGCACCGCCGCGATCGCTGCCGTCAACTCTGTCTCACAGTCGATCACCGATACGATCGCCTCGCAGGGGCAGGAACTCTTGGCCGGTGACGTCCGCTTCGAGCTTAACAACCGCGAGGCAACGCCAGAGGAAATGAATTTCCTGCGTGGCCTTGGCGAAGTCTCCGTTTCCACCGGCCTGCGCTCCATGGCTCGCAAGCCGGATGGATCCGATCAAGCGCTGGTCGAGGTCAAGGCCGTCGACGATGCCTATCCGCTCTACGGCACCTTTGAAGCGGAGCCGAACTACCCGCTCGCCTCCCTGCTATCAGGCGAAGGCGGCACCTATGGCGCTGTCGTAGCTCCACTGCTGCTGGAGCGACTGGGATTGCAGATCGGCGACGAACTGCTGCTCGGCAACGTCAAGCTCAGCATCACGGGCACGGTCAAGACCGAGCCGGATGCGCTCTCGGAAGGCTTCGGCTTCGCCCCCCGCATGCTCGTCAGCCGAAACGCACTTCAGGCATCCGGCCTGATCCAGACCGGCAGCCTTGTGGAACATGCCTACAAGATCAAGCTGGAAGACCGCAGCACGATGAGCGGTATCCAGGCCCGCGCCACCACAGAATTCCCTTCGGCCGGTTGGTCCGTCCGCACCAGCGATCGCGCCGCCCCATCGCTGACGGAAAACATAACCCGCTTTTCGCAATTCCTCACGCTGGTCGGCCTGACCGCTCTGATCGTCGGCGGCGTCGGCGTCGCCAATGCCGTGCGCGCCTTCCTTGATGCCAAACGTACGACGATCGCGACCTTCAAATGCCTGGGCGCCCCGGCAGCCGTCGTGGTCTGGATCTATCTCTTCCAGATCGCCATCATCGCAGCAGCCGGCATCCTGATCGGTCTTGTGCTCGGCGCCTTGTCCCCGATGCTGGCTGCACAGTTCCTCGCCCAGTTCCTGCCGGTCTCTACCGATCCGACCCTCTATCCCGGCGCTCTAGTGCTTGCGGCCCTCTTCGGCATGCTGACGATGCTTGCCTTTGCCATCCTGCCGCTCGGCCATGCGCGCGAAGTGCCGGCAACCGCACTCTTCCGCGAGCAGGGTTTTGAGGCACGCCACCTGCCCTCCTGGCCCTATGTGTTACTCGCCGCGCTCTTCATGGCTGCGCTCGCAGGCCTTGCCATCTTTACCGCCTATGACCGCTTCATCGCAGTGATCTTCGTCGGCGCCATCATCTTCGCCTTCGTCATCCTGCGCCTCGTCGCAGCCTTGATCGCCTGGCTGGCGCGCAGAAGCCCGCGCGTCAACTCGCCGGCGCTGCGGCTGGCGATCGGCAATATCCATCGCCCCGGAGCACTGACACCCTCCGTCGTCCTCTCGCTCGGTCTCGGCCTTGCGTTGCTGGTCACCCTCACACTGATCGACGGCAACCTGCGCCAGCAGCTGACCGGCCGCATGAACGAGGGTGCGCCGAACTTCTTCTTCGTCGATATCCAGAGCGCCGAGGTCGATGCCTTCCGCAACCTGATCCATACCCAGTCCCCGAATGGCAAGCTGGTGGAAGTGCCGATGCTGCGCGGCCGCATCATCGCCTTCAATGGCCAGGATGTGACCAAGATGAATGTGCCGGCAGCGGGCCGCTGGGTGCTGAATGGCGACCGCGGCATTACCTACGAGGAAAGCCCACCGGAGAATTCCGTCCTTACCGAAGGCCAGTGGTGGGGCAAGGACTATAGCGGCGAGCCGCTTGTCTCCTTCTCGAGCGAGGAGGCGCATGAACTGGGCCTCAAGATCGGCGATACCGTCACCGTCAACGTTCTCGGCCGCAACATCACTGCCAAAGTTGCCAATCTGCGGCGGGTCGAATGGGAATCGCTGTCGATCAATTTCGTCATGGTGTTCTCGCCGAACACCTTTCGTGGCGCTCCGCATGCATGGTTGGCGACACTGACGGATCCCGCATCGACCGAGACTGAAGACGCCGCGATCCTGAAATCGGTGACCAACGCCTATCCGACGATCACGAGCGTGCGCGTCAAGGACGCGATCGATATCGTCAACCAGCTGGTCGGCGAGCTTGCGACTGCGATCCGCGCCGCAGCTTCCGTTGCACTGATCGCCTCCGTTCTCGTGCTGGCAGGCGCACTTGCCGCCGGAAATCGGGCGCGCACGCATGATGCGGTGGTGCTGAAGACACTTGGTGCGACGAGAACCATGCTGATCCGCGCCTTCAGCTATGAATATCTCATCCTCGGTGTTGCCACCGCCATTTTCGCGCTTTTTGCCGGCAGTGTGGCTGCCTGGTTCATCGTCAGCCGCATCATGCGCCTACCCTCCAGCTTCATGCCGGATGTCGCAGGTCTCACCCTTGTTACAGCCCTAGTATTGACCGTCGGTATCGGCTTGATCGGCACCTGGCGCGTCCTCGGACAGAAGGCAGCACCAGTTTTGCGCGAGCTGTAATGGGTGAAGGCCCCAAATCCCTTCACCTTACGGCGATTTAACCGAACGGCAGATTGCAAAGGCCTTGTTTGAATTGGACGAAAGCCTCATATTGTCAGCAGGCATGCTGGAAGCTCCGCAGCGGCGCCCGGGTCGTAAACCCGACACCGTATTTCCATCGGAGCTTGTAAGAGGAAACTATGGCTGATCTCCGTAACTATCAAAGCCGCGCACAAGCCGGCGAAGTGATTGATCAAGGCCTCCGCGCTTATATGCTCAAGGTCTACAACCTGATGGCGCTGGGTCTGGCGATCACTGGTGTGGCCGCCTATCTGTCATTCCAGTTCGCTTTCGCCAATGGCGAGCTAACTGCATTCGGTCAGGCTATTTATGCGAGCCCGCTTCGGTGGGTTGTGATCCTTGCACCGCTTGCTGCCGTGTTCTTTCTGAGCTTCCGTATTAACCAGATGAGCGTGGCTGCAGCGCAGACCACTTTCTGGGTCTATTCCGCACTGGTCGGGTTGTCGCTCTCGTCAATCTTCATAATCTATACGGGCCAGAGCATCGTACAGACCTTCTTCGTGACGGCCGCCTCCTTCGGTGCGCTGTCGCTTTACGGCTACACGACCAAGCGCAACCTGTCGGCAATGGGTTCGTTCCTGATCATGGGCCTCTTCGGCCTGATCATCGCTTCGATCGTCAACATCTTCCTGGCTTCGTCCGCCGTGCAGTTCGCGATCTCCGCGATCGGCGTGCTGATCTTTGCAGGCCTCACCGCCTACGACACGCAGCGCATCAAGGAAATGTATTTCGAAGCAGACGGTTATGACGTCGCCGGCCGCAAGGCCATCATGGGCGCGCTGACGCTCTACCTCGACTTCATCAACCTCTTCATGTTCCTGCTGCAGCTCATGGGCAACCGTAAGTAAGCAGGCCGGACTGAAAAACGAAAAGGCGGCTTCGGCCGCCTTTTTTGTTGCGGTCGGTTCGCTGGAGTGCTTCAACGTGAGCCTTCGTTCAACCGTGCCGATCGATACGAAATGCTCCCTCTCCTGCGCGACACCCTTCCTTCCGATCTTCCCGCCATTACTGAAATCTACCGCGAGTCCGTGCTGAACGGCATCTCGAGTTATGAAATCGTGCCGCCAAACGAAGCGGAAATGACGGCTCGCTACTCCGCCATTCGCGAGCAGGGCTATCCCTACATCGCCGCTACAGCCGAGGACGGAAGCCTGCTCGGCTATGCCTATGCCTCGGCATTCCGCACCCGTCCTGCCTATCGCTGGCTGGTCGAGGATTCGATTTATCTGGGCACGGAGGCGCGCGGCAAGGGTATCGGCAAACTACTCCTTGGAGAGTTGATTTCGCGCTGCACCGTCTCTGGCTTCCGCCAGATGACCGCCGTCATCGGCGGTGCAAGCCCGGCTTCTATCTCGCTTCACCGTTCACTGGGTTTTGAAGAGATCGGTCTGATGAAGGGCGCCGGTTACAAGCACGGCCGCTGGCTGGATACGATGCTGATGCAGCGCAGACTGGGCGAAGGAACGGAAACCCATCCCGATCCTGAGGCCTATCCGGGCACGCTGTTCAAGGGGTGATATCGCTTACTTGTCGACGAGCTTCAGCGATTTGTCGAAAACCTTCAGGACTGGCCCAAGCTCGTGGCCGCGCTTCAGGATCATGCCGTTGGTGTTCACGACCGAAAAGGCGCCCTGCTTGGCAGCAAGCTTCGGATTCTTCTCGATGCGGAAGAGCGGCATTTCGCCCGAGCGCTTGAAGACGGAGAACACCGCCTTCTCCCCCGTGTGGTCGATGGCATAGTCTTTCCACTCGCCTTCGCCCACCATTCGACCGTAGATCCACAGAATCTGGTCGAGCTCCCGCCGGTGAAATGTCACTGGCATCGGATCTTTATTTTGTCTGTATTCCTTGAGATCAACGACGGTTGAAGAGCTATTGTCGACGGAGCGGCTTTCGCCGTGTCGCAAATCCGGCGTATCTGTCATCAGACTCCCAAGACCTCCACGTGTGACAGGAGAGTGACAGTTTGCCCGAGCCGCGGCAAATTGCAAGGGACCGACTGTCACACTGGGGACGAAACCTGCTTTCTCCGGTGTGCCGCATTTCAGTCAAAACAGCGCCTCATTTCCAAGAGAACTATAGGCTCCAGTTTGGCGCCAGCGCGCCAAAGGGCCCGGCGGAGCGTATCGACCTTAACCCCAGCCCCGAATACGCTTGGCCGGGCCGCCTGACTTTCATCAACAAGTAGATGAAATCCTTAGATATTTTTTCCCGCCATGACGACTGTCGCGCCGAGGATCGCTCCCGGATCGCCGTTATCAGTCACGGACTGCAAGAGAATCGCTGATCCCTCGAGATCTGGTTTTTCCATCACGCTGGCCGGCAGAGTGAGCGTCGTTGCCTTGCCATCCCACATACCGACGGTCTCCACATCGGTCACGCTGTGGAGGTAGGAGATCTTCTGGCCGCTGTTTTCGCCCTTCTCGACGTCGATCGTTTTTTCCTTGTCGAAATAGACGATCACCACATTGGCCTTGCCCTGGCCGGCGCCGAGCTTGATCTCTAGTTGGTCGCCGCTCATGCGAGCGCTGACAGGCACGGTCAGGCCTTTGCCCTCGTTGGCATAGCCATTTATCTTGCCGTTGATGCCGGCAAGATCGGCGCCTGCGAGATGGTCACGGCCATTGACGATTGCCTGCGGCGTATAGACGTTGCTGCGGCCCATCATTCGGGCATAGCCGTACTGCCGCTCGGTATTTTCCTTCGAGCTCAGCGTGTCGGCCCAGCCGAGATAATTCCAGTAATCGACGTGATAGGCGAGGGCGATGACATTGCCCTGGCTGACGAGCTTGCGGAATGCGGCATCGGCCGGCGGACAGGAGGCGCAGCCCTGCGCCGTGAACAGCTCAACGACGCCTTTCGGCGTACCATCTTCGGCGAGGAGCGGACTTGCAAAAGCAAGCCCGGCGATCAGCGGGATCATAAAACGCGGGGACATTCACCAGCACCTCTTTTCCAGGGTCAGCAGCGGTCCTGAACTGCCGGCTCTGAGATATGAACGTACGAATAATCCTTCCGGGTCCAAACGGAAAGTCACGAACGGGTGAGACGGAGCCCCAGGCGGACGACGGCCGAAACACATCACCGTGAGCAGCGAAACAGCCTCGTTTTCCACAAAGAAAAACCGCCGGAAATTGCTCTCCGGCGGTCATTATCAGGCAAGTATCTTAACAATCAGGCTGCGAGATCGCGCAGAACCGTCTGCAGGATGCCGCCATTGTTGAGGTAGACGACCTCGTCCAGCGTGTCGACGCGCGACACCAGCGGAACGTCCTTCACCGTGCCGTCGGCATAGGTGATCTTGGCGATCTTCTTTTCGCGCGGCTTGATGTTTTCGAGGCCCTCGATGGTAACGAGTTCGTCGCCCTTAAGGTTGAGGCTCTGCCATGTCGTGCCCTCTTCGAAGACGAAGGGGATGACACCCATGCCGACCAGGTTCGAACGGTGGATACGCTCGAAGCTCTGGGCGATCACGGCCTTGACGCCGAGCAGGTTCGTGCCCTTCGCAGCCCAGTCACGCGAGGAACCGTTGCCATATTCCACGCCGGCGAAGATGACGAGCGGAACGCCTTCGGCCTTGTACTGCATGGCCGCATCGTAGATCGAGGTCTCTTCCTTGGACGGATAGTGGATGGTGTAGCCACCTTCCTTGCCGTTCGCACCGAGCATGAAGTTGCGGATGCGAATATTGGCAAAGGTGCCGCGCATCATCACTTCGTGATTGCCGCGGCGCGTGCCGTACTGGTTGAAGTCGGCAACTGCGACGTCGTGGCCAAGCAGGTAGGCGCCTGCCGGCGAAGCAGCCTTGATCGAACCGGCCGGGGAAATGTGGTCGGTGGTGATCTTGTCGCCGAAGAGGCCGAGAACGCGGGCGCCCTTTATGTCGGAAATGCCGGTGCCCTTCTTGCCCATGCCGACAAAGTAGGGCGGGTTCTGGACATAGGTCGAATCGTCGTCCCACGCATAGGTCTGGCCCGGGGGAACCTGAACGGCCTGCCAGTTTTCGTCACCCTTGAAGACGTCGGCGTACTTTGTTTCGTAGAGTTCGCGGGTGACGTACTTCAGGATGAATTCCTGAACTTCCTTTGAAGTCGGCCAGATATCCTTGAGATAAACCGGATTGCCATCCTGGTCTTCGCCGATCGGCTCCTTGGTCAGATCCTTCTGGACCGTACCGGCAAGAGCGTAGGCGACGACGAGCGGCGGCGAAGCGAGGTAGTTCGCCTGAACGTCGGGCGAAATGCGGCCTTCGAAGTTGCGGTTGCCCGAGAGCACGCCGGAAACGATCAGGCCCTTGTCGTTGATCGTCTTGGAGATCGGCGCCGGCAGCGGGCCGGAATTGCCGATGCAGGTCGTGCAGCCGAAGCCAACGAGGTTGAAGCCGAGCTTGTCGAGGTCAGCCTGCAGGCCGGACTTGGCGAGATATTCGCCGACGACCTGCGATCCCGGAGCAAGCGAGGTTTTGACCCACGGCTTGGTCTTCAGGCCCTTGGCAACGGCATTGCGGGCGAGAAGGCCGGCTGCGATCAGCACCGACGGGTTGGAGGTGTTGGTGCAGGAGGTGATGGCGGCAATCGCGACGTCACCATGGCCGAGATCGAAATCCGTGCCTTCGACCGCATAGCGGTTGTTCAGCTGACCGGGCTTCTTGTAGTCGGCATCCATCGAACCGGCAAAGCCGGTAGCGATGTTTTCGAGCGCGATGCGGCCTTCCGGACGCTTCGGACCGGCCATCGACGGCACGACGTCGCCGAGGTCGAGTTCCAGCGTGTCGGTGAAGACGAGGTCGGAACCATCACCGTCGCGCCACATGCCCTGGGCCTTCGAATAGGCTTCGACAAGCGCGATCCGGTCATGCGTGCGGCCGGACATCGTGAGGTAGTTGATGGTTTCGCCATCGACCGGGAAGAAGCCGCAGGTCGCGCCGTATTCCGGACCCATGTTGCCGATTGTCGCGCGATCGGCGAGCGGCATGTTGTCCATGCCCGGGCCGAAGAATTCGACGAACTTGGAAACGACGCCCTTCTTGCGCAGCATCTGCACGACGGTCAGAACGAGGTCGGTCGCGGTTACGCCTTCCTTCAGCTTGCCGGTCAGCTTGAAGCCGATAACTTCGGGCAGAAGCATCGAGACCGGCTGGCCGAGCATGGCGGCTTCAGCTTCGATACCACCGACACCCCAGCCGAGAACGCCGAGGCCGTTGATCATTGTCGTATGCGAGTCGGTGCCGACGCAGGTGTCCGGATAAGCGATCGTTTCGCCGTCCTCTTCCTTCGTCCAGACAGTCTGGCCGAGATATTCGAGATTGACCTGGTGACAGATGCCGGTGCCCGGAGGAACGACGCGGAAATTCTTGAATGCCTGCTGACCCCACTTCAGGAAGCGGTAACGCTCGCCGTTGCGCTGATATTCCAGCTCGACATTCCTGGCGAAAGCCTGCGGCGTGCCGAATTCGTCGACGATGACCGAGTGGTCGATGACGAGGTCGACGGGAACAAGCGGATTGATCTTTTCCGGGTCGCCGCCGAGCGAGACCATTGCGTCGCGCATTGCGGCAAGGTCGACGACGGCGGGAACGCCGGTGAAGTCCTGCATCAGCACGCGGGCCGGACGATAGGCGATTTCATTCTCGACAGCGCCCTTGTTGTTCAACCATTCGGCGACGGCAAGGATGTGCTCCTTGGTGACCGACTGACCGTCTTCAAAGCGCAGCAGGTTTTCCAGCAGCACCTTCATCGAATAGGGGAGCTTCGATACGCCGGGGAGACCGTTTGCCTCAGCCTTCGGCAGGCTGTAGTAGACGTAGTCCTTTCCGTTCACGGAAAGCGTGGACCGACAATTGAAACTGTCAAGAGATTTAGACACGAGAGACCCCGTTTCTGATAGCCAACACAGTCGTGCGAACGCCTATGCACTTAATGCACATCAGGATGCGGGTACGGCCATTTCCGCTGTCCGCACGTGAGGAAAGACCCCAAGTTCGGCGCAAGGATGAAATTCACGCCGACCGCTGGCGTGGTTGCAGGTCTTATAGATAATTTCGTAGAGACTTGCCATAGCGACAAAGGTCAAAATCGGACATTTTTTGAGCTTGCCGATGGTGCCAATGAAGAAAGAGCCGATGCATGCATCTCACCGCTGAAAATCTGGCAGCCCGGCGCGGTGAGGATCTGATTTTCGTTAACGTTTCCTTTCACTTGCAGGCTGGCGAAGCGCTGATTCTGACGGGTAAAAACGGATCGGGAAAGTCCACTTTATTGCGCGTTATCGCCGGTCTTTTGAGGCCGGAAAAAGGCTCCGTTACAGTCGCTGATTCGGTCGGTGCCGAGAGGCGTCCGGCAGCGGAAGCGAGCCACTACCTTGGCCATCGTAACGCCATGAAGACAGAACTTACGGTTGCAGAGAATCTGGATTTCTGGAGATCCTTCCTTGGACCCGGCAAAGCCGCCAGCATGAGCATCGAGGAAGCCGCCGAAGCCGTCGGCCTGCCCGGCATTACCCACCTGCCCTTCGGCTACCTCTCGGCCGGCCAGCAACGCCGCTTCGCCTTCGCCAAGCTTCTGGTCGCGCATCGCCCGATCTGGATCCTGGACGAGCCGACTGCGGCGCTGGATGCAAGTGCAGACCGGTTGTTCACGGAATTGATTGAAGCGCATCGCAGGGAAGGCGGAATTGTCGTCGCCGCGACGCATCAACCTCTTGGGCTGGAAGGGACTAAGGAATTGAAAATGACCGGTTTTGCCGGGGTGGACCAGGGAGTGTGGGGATGACCGCCCTCTTCCTGCGTGACCTGAGACTCTCCATCCGCGCCGGCGGCGGTGCCCTGATCGGCATTCTGTTCTTCCTGACGATCGTCGCCGTCATCCCGTTCGGCGTCGGGCCTGATCTTGCACTTCTCTCCCGCATCGGCCCGGCCATTGTCTGGATCGGTGCGCTGCTCGCTGCCCTGCTCGGGCTCGACCGCTTGTTCCAGGCGGAGCGTGACGACGGTTCGCTCGATTTGATGCTGATGCAGGAAACGCCGCTGGTGCTGACCGTGCTCATCAAATGCGCCGCACACTGGACGGCGACAAGCCTGCCGCTCGTCATCGCCTCCCCATTGCTCGGCCTCTTCATGAACATGAACGAAACGGCGATCGGCGCGACCATGCTCACGCTCCTTGTCGGCTCGCCGGCAATCACCTTCATTGGCGCTGTCGGCGCAGCCGTTGCCGTCGCGCTACCTCGCGGCGGCCTGCTGGTCTCGGTACTGATCCTGCCGCTGACGATCCCCGTGCTGATCTTTGGCGTCAGCGCTACATATGCCGCGGTTGTGGGACCGTCGCCCTTCCTGCCGCCGTTTCTGATCCTCATCGCCCTGACGCTCTTCTTCGCCGTCATCGGTCCGGCAGCGGCAGCCCTTGCGCTCAGAAACACGGCGGATTGATCGGCGCTTCGATTGCGGCTCCCGGCGGATCAAGGTAAGGAAGCGGATATGAGCGAAACGAGCCTTGCCATCAGCAAATTCAGCGATCTCGCCAACCCGACGCGGTTTCTGGCGCTGGCATCGCGCGTCATTCCATGGCTGGCCGGCATCACGGCCCTCTGTTTTATCACCGGGCTCTATCTGAGCTTCTCGACCGAGGGCGACTATCAGCAGGGCGAGACGGTACGCATCATGTACGTGCATGTACCTTCCGCCTGGCTCTCCATGATGTGCTATACGATCATGAGCATTTCGGCGATCGGCACGCTCGTCTGGCGCCATCCGCTGGCGGATGTTTCGGCCAAGGCCGCAGCTCCGCTCGGCGCTGCCTTCACGCTCCTTGCACTCGTCACCGGCTCACTCTGGGGCAAGCCCATGTGGGGCACATGGTGGGTCTGGGATGCGCGGCTGACCTCCGTCTTCATCCTCTTCCTGATGTATCTCGGCCTGATAGCGCTGAACCGCGCCATGGATGAGCCCTCGAAGGCTGCGCGCGTCACCGCCGTCCTCATTCTCGTCGGCTTCGTCAATATTCCGATCATCAAGTTTTCGGTCGACTGGTGGAACACGCTGCATCAGTCTGCAAGCGTCCTGCGCCTCGATGGACCGGCGATCGATCCGGAATTCCTGCGCCCGCTGCTGATCATGGCGATCGCCTTCACCCTGCTCTTCTTCACGCTGCATCTGATGGCGATGAGAAACGAGATCTGGCGCCGCCGCATCGCCTCCCAGCGCCGCATGGCCGCCCGCATGGCAAGCCGGGAGGACTGACGATGGGCTCCTACGCCTTCTACGTCTACGGCTCCTATGGCTTTGCCGCTATTGTGACGATCGCAGTGACGCTCTGGACCTGGACTGACGGGCGTGCACGCCAGAAGGAATTGGCAGCGCTTGAAGCCGCCGGTATCCGTCGCCGGTCCGCCAGACCGAAGGACGACGAATGACCGCGGCTCCGCAAGAGAATAGGCCGAAAAGCCGCAGCGTCAGTCGCTATGCGCTTGCCCTGATCCCGCTGCTCGTCTTCGGCGGCATCGCGGCAACGGCAGCCAAAATGCTCTACGACCAGGATTTTCATGGCAAGAATATCGCCGA
Source organism: Rhizobium sp. YAF28 (assembly GCF_052113285.1). Classification (NCBI taxonomy): domain Bacteria; kingdom Pseudomonadati; phylum Pseudomonadota; class Alphaproteobacteria; order Hyphomicrobiales; family Rhizobiaceae; genus Rhizobium; species Rhizobium sp. YAF28. Next base: position 196,578 of record NZ_JBFRCX010000003.1, read on the forward strand.
AATTCCCTCGGCTTTAATCGGCACCAAGGCGCCGTCGCTGAACCTGCCGCCGCTCGAAGGCTCCAATCTGCCGGCGCTGACGGATGAAGCGGTCAAGGGCAAGCTCACCCTCGTCAACGTCTTCGCCTCCTGGTGCATTCCCTGCCGCGATGAACATCCCCTTCTCAAGCAGCTTGCCGAGGATGGGCGGCTGAATATCGTCGCGATCAACTACAAGGACAAGAACGAGAACGCCTTGCGTTTCCTCGGTGAACTCGGCAATCCCTACCACGCCATCGGCGTCGACCCGAACGGCAAGGCGGCGATCGACTGGGGCGTCTACGGCATTCCGGAAAGCTATCTTGTCGCGCCCGATGGCACGATCATCTACAAGCGTGTCGGCCCCTTCGACGATATCAGCCTGAAGGAAGGTCTTTTTCCAGCAATGGAAAAGGCACTAGGCAAGCCGCTTTCCTAGAGTCTTCCTGGTGAGATTGCAGAATTCTGACCAGGAAAGCCTCTAAACACCGCCCTGCCAGACCTTGATCGCTTCGACCGGCCAGATCAGCATCAGCACATTCAGCGTCAGATTGTCCCGGATCATATAACCGGTGAAAATCTCGAAGAAGATGGCAATGGCAACGGTCAGCGCCACAGGCGCTCTCGAGGCGAAGAAGAAGCCGATGGCCATGAAGATCGTGTCCATGGCCGAATTGATGATGCTGTCGCCGTAATAGTCGAGCGAGATCGTCGCCGTGCGGTAGCGGTCGATGATCAGAGGCGAATTTTCCAGAAGCTCCCAGCCGGATTCGATGAGAACAGCCAGGAGCAGGCGCGCCGCAAACGGCTTGCCGCGTAGCACGAGATGCGCCAGCCCGTAGAACAGGAAACCGTGAATGATATGCGACGGCGTGTACCAGTCGGACAGGTGCTGGGAATTGCCGCTGGAATTGACCGTGCCTTCCCACAGCTTGACATAGCCGCAAGTGCAGATCGGCACCCGGCCCATCAGATATTCGGCAACGATCTGCGCGACCAGCACCGCAAGGCAGGCGGAAAACCAGAAGATCTGATGCCGTGACCGGTCGGTGCCCTCGATAACAGTCACTTCTCGCTTTCAGCCTCGGTGGAAATGCTGTGCTTCAGCACCAGCGGCATCTGCGCCATGGTGAAGATGATGGTGATCGGCATCGTGCCCCAGACCTTGAAGGTAATCCAGAAATTATCCGAGAAATTACGCCAGACGACTTCGTTCAGCACCGCAAGAAACAGGAAGAAGATACCCCAGCGGATCGTCAGCTTGCGCCAGCCTTCGGCATCGAGCTGGAAGGCGGCGTTGAAGACATAGCCGAGCAGCGACTTGCCGAAGGCGAGGCCGCCAAGCAGGGCAAAACCGAAGAGCGCATTGACGATCGTCGGCTTCATCTTGATGAAGGTTTCGTTCTGCAGCCAGATCGACAGAGAACCGAAGATCAACACGACGATGCCCGAAACGAAGGGCATGATCGGCAGATGGCCGAGCATGATCTTGGAAACCACCAGCGAGAGAATAGTTGCGCCCATGAACAGCCCGGTCGCCACGAAGAGCGGACCGCCGAGTTCGGCCAATGCCGGAAAACGCGCGACAAGCCATTCACCACGCAGATTGGCAAAGAAAAAGACCATAAGCGGTCCGAGTTCCAGGGCCAGTTTTAGAAGCGGATGATGCCGGTCTGCGGCGCTGGGAGTAATATCGCTTTCAGTCGTCATGCTTCTTCAAACCTGCTTTTTTGCAATGCATGCAAGCCATCAACGGCTAATCTGTGGCATCATTGGCCAATGCCGGCAATGGCCTGCGCAAAATCCTCTGCCTCGAACGGTTCGAGATCGTCGACCCCTTCCCCGACACCGATGAAATAGACTGGCAGCTTATGCTTGGCGGAGATCGCTACCAGAATGCCGCCGCGCGCCGTGCCGTCAAGCTTGGTCATGATCAGCCCGCTGACGCCGGCGACATTGCGGAAGATTTCCACCTGATTGAGCGCGTTCTGGCCCGTCGTCGCATCGAGCGTCTGGAGAACGGTGTGCGGCGCATCTGGGTCGAGCTTGCCGAGCACGCGCACGATCTTCTCGAGCTCGGCCATCAGCTCCGCCTTGTTTTGCAGGCGGCCAGCCGTATCAATGATCAGCACATCGCATTTCCTAGCCCTCGCCTGCTCAAAAGCGTCATAGGCAAGGCCTGCCGCATCCGCGCCGAGCTTGGTGCCGATGAATTCGGACTTGGTGCGATCGGCCCAGATCTTCAGCTGCTCGATGGCCGCAGCACGGAACGTATCGCCGGCCGCCAGCATCACCTTCAGGCCGGAGCCAGATAGCTTCGCCGCAAGCTTACCGATCGTCGTCGTCTTGCCGGTGCCGTTGACGCCGACAACGAGGATCACATGCGGCTTGTGCGAAAGATCGAGCTGCAGCGGCTTGGCGACCGGCTTCAGCACCTTAGCGATTTCGTTCGCCATGATACGGCTGACATCTTCGCCGGTCACATCCTTGCCGTAACGCTCCGAAGCGAGCGTATCGGTCACCCGCATAGCTGTCTCGACGCCGAGGTCGGCCTGGATGAGCAGGTCTTCGAGATCCTGAAGCGTCTCGTCGTCAAGCTTGCGCTTGGTGAAGAGTGCGGTGATCTGGCCAGTAAGCTGCGAGGAGGTGCGCGCCAGACCATTGCGCAGGCGCTGGAACCAGGAGAGTCTCGGCTGCGGCGCGGCTACCGGTTCCGGTTCAGCGGCCGGTCCGGTAGCGAAGCCTTTGGGAAGGATGGGGTTCGGTGCCGATCTGTCGGAGGTGGCACCCTCCTCTGTCCTGTCGGACATTTCCCCAAGAGGGGAGATCGGCATGGAACGAGAATCCTGCTCTAGCTCAGCCGAAATTTCCAGGGCGTCGCGAGTCGGAATCTCTTCTGGAAATGTCTCAGTTGGCTCGACCCTGCCTTCCGCTCTTACGGCAGCAGCATCCTCCAAATGATCTTTCCCCTTGTGGGGGAGATGTCCCGAAGCGACAGAGGGGGGCGCCACCGCGACGTCATCTGCAGCCGCTTCCGCTTCGGCTTCCAGTAGCGACAAGGGCACGACACCCATATCGCTCAGATCATCGGCGATCGGGAGCAATTCCGGCTCGCCTTCAATAGGCTCCTGTTCCGCTACAGCTTCATCGAGATCGGCCGCAGGTCCGCCAGCCGTGTCCATCTCCTCGGCAAGAACTGGATCGTCAGCAACTGGCAGATCTTCGTCGCGCGAGCGCGGCTCCAGCTCCCTTTCAACTGCCTCCGGCACAGGCTCTTCCGCCGGCTTGCCGAAGGTGAAGACCTTTTTGATGAAACTGAGCGCCATGAGCTGTCCGTGAAGTCAGGCCGCCGCGGCAGCCGTCAATTGCATGTGGAGATGCTTGCCGTTGTGGCCTGATATCGTCGCTTCGACGATATCGCGCGGGCGAAGACCGAGGACAGTGACAAGCGTGAAGTTTTCCGTATGGGCAAGACCATTATTTTCCACCAGCAGCCATTGCCGCGTTCCGACCATCTTGTCCAGATGGCGCTGGTGCAGCATCTGTCCAGTGGCGCGGAGGCGAGCGGCGCGATCCTTGATGAGCGAGCGATCGAGCTGCGGCATGCGCGCGGCAGGCGTGCCGGGCCGCGGGCTGTAGGGGAAGACGTGCAGATGCGCGATGTCGGCTTCTTCGGCGAGGCGCGCCGCGTTCTCGAACATCTCCTCGGTCTCCGTCGGGAAGCCGGCGATCATGTCTGCGCCAAAACTTATCTCCGGCCGCAGCCGGCGCACGTCTTCGATGAAACGCAGAGCATCGGCACGCAGATGGCGGCGTTTCATGCGCTTGAGGATCATGTCATCGCCGTGCTGCAGGGAAAGATGCAGATGCGGCATGAAACGCGGTTCGCCCGCGATGAGGTCCATGAGATGGCGATCGGCCTCGATACTATCGATCGACGATAGCCGCAGCCTGCGTATGTCAGGCACCTGCTTGAGAAGTGCCTTTGCGAGCAGACCAAGCGTCGGCTCGCCGGGAAGATCTGCGCCATAGCTCGTAGCATCGACGCCGGTCAGAACGATTTCGCGATAGCCGCTGTCAACGAGATTGCGGGCCTGATCGACCACGGCCCCCATCGGCACCGAACGCGAATTGCCGCGGCCATAGGGGATAATGCAGAATGTGCAGCGATGGTCGCAGCCGTTCTGCACCTGGATGAAGGCGCGCACGTGGCCGTCAATATGCTTGACCATCTGTGGCGCGGTGTGGCGCACACTCATGATATCGTTGACACGAAGCTTCTCTTCCGCCGAAACGCCGAAATCCGGAAGCGCGCGATAAGAGGCAGCCTTCAGCTTCTCCTCATTGCCGAGCACGGCATCAACCTCGGCCATTTCCGCGAAGGTCTGCTTTTCAGTCTGGGCGGCACAGCCAGTGACGATGATGCGGGCATGCGGATTGTCGCGGCGCGCGCGGCGGATCGCCTGCCGGGCCTGGCGAACGGCCTCGCCGGTCACGGCGCAGGTATTGACCAGAATGGCATTGTTGAGCCCGGCCGCTTCCGCCTGCGATCTCATGACTTCGGATTCATAGGTATTGAGACGGCAGCCGAAGGTAATGACCTCGACGCCGCTCACCGCGCTTCCGCCCCACGTTCGGCATCGCGAGACCATGTGCCGGTCGAAGGATCGAGCGCACCGGACCATTCCCATTCGGCAGGGCCGGTCATGACAACATGGTCATCCTCGCGCCAGTCGATGACCAGCGGCTGGCGGATCGGGCTGGAGGCGACGTCGATCGTCACCTTGCGGCCGGTGCGGCCGGTGCGCGCAGCACTGACGGCAGAGGCGCAGGCGGCAGAACCGCAGGCAAGCGTCAGGCCGGCGCCGCGCTCCCAGGTGCGTGTCCGCAGCGCCGAATCCGAGATGACCTGCGCCAGCGTGATATTGGCCTTTTCCGGGAACATCGGATGGTTTTCGAGCAGCGGCCCGAAACGTTCGAGATCGAAGCTCATCGGATCGCGGTCGACCCAGAAGATCGCATGCGGATTACCCATCGACATGGCCGAAGGCGAATGCAGCACCGGATTGTCGATCGGCCCGATCTGCAGCTCGATGCGGCTCGTATCGTGAAATTCTTCTGCGAGTGGAATACGATTCCATTCGAAAACCGGCCGGCCCATGTCGACGGAGATCGTGCCATCCTCATGCTCGACTGCGTTCAGGATGCCGGCGACCGTCTGGAAGGTGAAGGCCTTCTTGCCGGTCTCGGCGGCCAGCGCCTGCACGACGCAACGCGTACCATTGCCGCAGGCCTGCGCCTTCGAGCCATCGGAATTGAGGATGTCGATATATGCGTCGGTTCCCTGGACCTTCGGATCATGGATCGCCATGATCTGATCGAATTGCGTCTCAGAATCGGCATTAAGCGCGATCGCCGCCTGCGGCGTCACCTTGTCGGTCCGCCCACGCATGTCGACAACCAGGATCTTGTTGCCAAGCCCGTTCATCTTCGCGAATTCGACCGTGTTACTCATCTGACTATTTCCGCTGCGTTTTGGCTGTATATGGCGGAAATGCTCGGGGATTACCAGTGGGTGAGCGCCAAGCGAGGTTCGCCCTCTTTCTTACGCATAAAAGCCAGGCCCCGCAAATCAGAACGGGTACGGCACAGTCAGCCTTTGGAATCGCGCAAAATCCAGATCTATCGCACCGTGCCCTCGGGATTGAGAGACGCCGCGTGGGCTTCGACGATAGCAGCGGTAATCACCTTTCTGAGCTCGTAGACCAGCAAGCGGGACCGCTTGCGATCCAGGTCTTGTGCCGCCTTCGCCAAATTCAGGCCTTCCCGCAGAACTATATTATGGGCGCGCGCCAACGCCCAGCTTTCTATATCTGGGTTTATCATTTGATATCTCCGCCGATTCATTCGGCATCAAGGATATTCACGAATCATTTTACAGAATTTACTTAAGTAGAAAGTAGAATCAGAAGCTGAATATTTTGCAACTGGCATTCAGCGCGAATTCGGCTTGCCGATCAAAATATTCAACTAAATATGGGTGAATTTTAAAGCGGATATGTTAGTATATACAAATATGTACTTCCGTTGCCGCGACCGGCTGCATAGCGGAATATCCACGCACCGCTCCTGCCGTACGACTTCAGACCACACGACTTCAGAAAAGTCCGCCACGACGTCGTTGAACGCATTCGCCTTGACTTTCCCGCGGCTTTCCTGTTTATCGCGCCAAATCTGCGACGAGTAACAGACTCCGAGCCGCCGACCGGGACTGGATTCCGGAGGTCAACACCCGACAGCGCGCTGCGCCCTCGGGTGCTTTTTGGCTTTGCGTCTTGTTTTCGTCAAGGAAAAGCACGACGTTCCAGGGCATCCAAAAACTCCCCGAAACGTATCAAGGAAGAGCCGATGTTTGAGAACCTCCAGGACCGTCTTGGTTCCATCCTGAATGGACTGACAGGCCGTGGCGCGCTTTCGGAAAGTGATGTTTCCGCAGCGCTGCGGGAGGTTCGCCGTGCGCTTCTGGAAGCCGACGTTTCGCTGGAGGTGGTCCGCTCCTTTACCGACCGCGTGCGTGAAAAGGCCGTTGGCGCCGAGATCCTGAAGTCGATCAAGCCCGGCCAGATGGTCGTCAAGATCGTCCATGACGAGCTCATCGAAATGCTCGGCGGCGAGGGTGTCGGTGTCGACCTTCATGCAGCCGCCCCAGTCGTCATCATGATGGTCGGCCTGCAGGGCTCCGGTAAGACGACGACGACGGCAAAGATCGCCAATCGCCTGACGACGCGCGAGAAGAAGAAGGTGCTGATGGCATCGCTCGACACGCGCCGTCCGGCAGCGCAAGAGCAGCTTCGCCAACTCGGCGCTCAGGCAAACATCGACACCCTGCCTGTTATTGCCGGCCAGTCTCCGACCGATATCGCCGCCCGCGCCGTTCAGGCCGCCAAGCTCGGCGGCCATGACGTCGTCATTCTCGACACCGCCGGCCGTACCCATATCGACGAACCCTTGATGGTCGAAATGGCCGACATCAAGAAGAAGTCGAACCCGCACGAAATCCTGCTGGTCGCCGATAGCCTGACCGGCCAGGACGCCGTCAACCTTGCCCGCAACTTCGATGAACGTGTCGGCATCACCGGCCTCGTACTGACCCGCATGGATGGCGATGGACGCGGCGGTGCGGCCCTTTCCATGCGCGCCGTCACCGGCAAGCCGATCAAACTGATCGGCGTCGGCGAACGAATGGGCGAACTGGAGGAATTCCATCCCCGTCGTATCGCTGACCGTATCCTCGGCATGGGCGATATCATCTCGCTCGTCGAGAAGGCGGCTGAAAACATCGACGCCGAAAAGGCGGCTGCCATGGCCGCCAAGATGGCCAAGGGCAAGTTTGACCTGAACGACCTCGCCGACCAGCTGCGTCAGATGCAGAAGATGGGCGGCATGGGCGGCATCATGGGCCTGATGCCCGGTATGGCCGGCATGAAGGACAAGATGGCCGCCGCCGGCTTGGACGACAAGCTGTTCGGCCGCCAGATCGCCATCATCCAGTCGATGACCAAGGCCGAGCGCGCCAATCCCGACCTGCTCAAGCATTCGCGCAAGAAGCGCATCGCCGCCGGCTCCGGCACGGATGCGGCCGCCATCAACAAGCTTCTGAAGATGCATCGGCAGATGGCCGACATGATGAAGATGATGGGCGGCAAGGGCAAAGGCGGCATGATGAAGCAGATGATGGGCGGCCTTGCCGGCAAAATGGGGCTGGGGGGCCTCGGCGGCATGGGCGGCATGCCTGATCTCTCGAATATCGACCCGAAGCAGCTTGAAGCGCTACAGAAGCAGGCGGAAGCCGCGGGTCTCGGAAAGCCGGGTGGGGGTATGCCCGGTCTAGGCGGAGGCTTGCCGGGCGGATTGCCCGGTCTTGGCGGCGCAAAGCTGCCGGGCCTCGGTGGTGGTTTCCCGGGCCTGCCCGGATTGCCCAAGAAGAAGTGAAAGGATCGCCTGCCCCATGATTGATCCAGACGTCAAAGCCCAGCTTTCGAGCTACCGCCAGTCGATCGACAATATCGACGCGGCGCTCGTCCACATTCTGGCCGAACGCTTTCGCTGCACCAAAGAGGTCGGCGTGCTGAAGGCTAAGTACAAGTTGCCGCCGGCGGATCCGGCGCGCGAGGAATACCAGATCGCTCGTCTTCGTCAGCTTGCCGAAGATGCGCATCTGGACCCGGATTTCGCCGAGAAGTTCCTGAACTTCGTCATCAAGGAAGTCATCCGGCATCATGAGCAGATCGCTGCGGACCACGCTGAACAGAGCGCCGCAGCCCGATAACCATGCCGCTCAACGAAGCGGTTCAAGAAAAGCCTAAGGAGTAAAGAATATGGCACTGAAAATTCGTCTCGCACGCGGTGGTTCCAAGAAGCGCCCGTACTACCACGTCGTTCTCGCCGATGCCCGCAGCCCGCGTGACGGCCGCTTCCTCGAGAGCCTCGGTTCCTGGAACCCGATGCTCGCCAAGGACGACGAAAAGCGCGTTCAGCTGAACGGCGAGCGCATCAAGCACTGGCTCGACCAGGGCGCGCTGCCGACCGACCGCGTCCTGCGCTTCCTCGATGAAGCCGGCATCTCCAAGCGCGAAACCCGCAACAACCCGGAAAAGGCAAAGCCGGGCAAGAAGGCTCAGGAGCGCGCTGCCGAAAAGGCTCAGAAGGCTGCTGACGCCGCTGAAGCTGCTGCTTCCGCCGAATAATAGGTTTCGACCCAATCCGGACGGGCGGCATGGCGACATGCCGCCCGTTTTCGTTTCCATTCCCACGCACTTCGTTTATGAGAAGCGTGATCTCAGCTTCTTGCCTGCGTTCGAATGAAGGAACCCATGACCAAGCTTGAAAATCCGGTGCTGATGGCAACCATCGGCGGCGCGCAGGGCATTCGCGGCGAGGTGCGCGTAAAGGCCTATACGGCCGATCCGACCGCGCTCGGCGACTATGGCCACCTGCACAGCATGGATGGACGCGTTTTCGAAGTTCTCGAATTGCGCGAAATGAAGAACATCGTCGTCGTCCGCTTCCGCGGCGTCAACGACCGCAACGCCGCCGAGGCGTTGAACGGCCTGGAACTCTATATCGAACGCGACAATCTGTCGGATGAGGAACTGGAGGACGACGAGTTCTTCTATGCCGATCTGGAAGGGCTCGAAGCCTTCGACGATCAGGGCATCAGTTACGGCACAGTGACCGGGGTCTTCGATTTCGGCGCCGGCGATCTTCTGGAGCTCAAAGGTCCCGGCAAACGTCCGGTGCTGATCCCCTTTTCGGAAGCCTCCGTGCTGGAAATCGACCTTGAAGCCGGCAAGCTGCTCATTGATCCGCTTGCAGCCGGCCTCGTCGACAATCCCGACGACCTGAAGGGGCTCGCCCCCGGCAAGCCGAAGAAAAAGAAGTAGGCGCCATGGCTTTCCGGGCGACCGTGCTGACACTCTACCCGGAAATGTTTCCGGGCCATCTGGATTTTTCGCTCGCCGGCAAGGCGGCAGAGCGTGGACAATGGTCGCTCGATACCGTGCAGATCCGCGATTTTGCGGCGGATAAGCACCGAACCGTCGATGATACACCGGCCGGCGGCGGCGCCGGCATGGTGCTGAAGCCCGATGTACTCGCCCGGGCCATCGACAGCGCTTCTGAAAATGACAACCGCCCGCGCTTGCTGATGAGCCCGCGCGGCAAACCGCTGACGCAGGAGCGCGTGCGGCAGCTGGCGGTCGGCGACGGGGTGATCATCGTCTGCGGCCGGTTCGAAGGCGTCGACCAGCGTGTGATCGAGGCACGCGAACTCGAGGAAGTCTCGATTGGCGATTACGTACTGTCAGGCGGCGAGCCGGCAGCGTTGATCCTGCTCGACGCGATCGTGCGCATCCTTCCGGGCGTCATGGGCAATGACCTCTCCGGCCTGCATGAAAGCTTCGAAGGCGGACTTCTGGAACATCCGCATTATACCCGCCCGCAGGAATGGGAAGGCCGCGAGATACCTGCGATCCTCACTTCCGGCAATCACGGCGCCATCGAGAAGTGGCGCCATGAACAATCCGTCTCGCTGACAAAAGAACGGCGGCCAGACCTGATTGGGGCGCAGAAGCCCGAAAAAGCGGGCTGATTTCATAAATTTGTCGCCCAAGGGATGACAGGTGGAAGTCTTTCGTGTAATGGCGCACGCGGAAATGGGGTTTAACCCTGTCTGCCAGCAAACAAAGAATGGCGAATCCGCTCCCGCCCGCAAGGGCAAACTCCGGAGGCATCGACCGAAGGACAGTGTGAGCGCTCTGGCTGTTTCAGAAGAACCAAAGGTTAAGACGATGAACATCATTCAGCAGCTTGAGGCCGAACAGGCCGCCAAGATCGAAGCCAAGCGCACCCTTCCTGAATTCTCCCCGGGCGACACCGTCCGTGTCAACGTGAAGGTCACGGAAGGCAACCGTACCCGCGTTCAGGCCTACGAAGGCGTTTGCATCGCGCGCTCCGGCGGCGGTCTGCAGGAAAACTTCACGGTCCGCAAGATCTCCTACGGCGAAGGCGTCGAGCGCGTATTCCCGGTCTACTCCCCGATGATCGAAAGCGTCGAAGTCGTTCGCCGCGGTAAGGTCCGTCGCGCCAAGCTCTATTACCTGCGCGATCGTCGCGGTAAGTCGGCTCGTATCGTCGAGAACACCGGCACCCGCGCCCGCAAGCTCAACGATGCCGAGCGTCAGGCCCTTGCCGAGGAAAAGGCACGTATCGAAGCTGAAAAGGTTGCAGCAGCTCAGGCTCTCGCCGCCGAAAAGGCAGCAGCAGAAGCCGCTGAAGCAAAGGCCGCCGCAGAAGCTGCAGCCGCTGCTGAAGGTTCGGCTGAATAAGCAGCTCGCGAAAGCGAAATCATTGCATGGGAAAGGCGGTCTTTGGGCCGCCTTTTCTTTTTTGCGCCAGTGTGCAGCGCTTGCAGCCTTGCCATATCAGCATCTTCCATGACAATTCTGCCGTTCAAATATTGGGGAGCCACACCATGTTCTTTCGCCGCACTGTTCTTGCCAGCCTGACCGCCGCAATGCTTTCGCCGCTCGCAGCTTTCGCCGGCAGCCTGCCGGACCTTGGCGGCAAGACTGTCGTCGTGGTGACGGAAAACGCCTATCCGCCGCTGCAGTTCGTCGACCCCAAGTCCGGTCAGCAGATCGGCTGGGAATATGACGCGATGAACGAAATTGCCAAGCGGCTGAACTTCAAGGTCGAATACCAGAACACCAGCTGGGACGCGATGATCCAGGCCGTATCCGACGGCCAGTACAACATCGGCATGACCGGCATCACCATCAAGGACGATCGCAAGCAGAAGGTTGATTTCTCCGATCCCTATATGCGCTCGCAGCAATTCATGCTTGTTCGTGGCGATGAGAAGCGCTTCACCGACGCCAAGAGCTTCGGTGCCTTCAACGATGGCCTGATCGGCGCCCAGCCCGGCACTTCGCCTTTCTATACCGCCGTCTATGAAATCCTCGATGGCAACGAACAGAACCCGCGCATCAAACTCTTCGAAACCTTCGGCGCAACCGTGCAGGCTCTGAAGACCGGCGATGTCGATCTCGTCCTGACCGACAGTGTCGCTGCCAAGGGTTATGTCGATTCCTCGAATGGCGGGCTGAAGGTCGTCGGCGAACCGCTCGGCACCGAGGATTTCGGCTTCATCTTCCCGAAGGGCTCCGATCTCGTCGCTCCCGTCAATGCCGCCATTGCCGACCTGAAGGCGGACGGCACCTTTGATGCGCTGAACAAGAAGTGGTTCCTCGACTACAAGATGGGCCAGTAGTCCCCCGAGCGATCGCAGATGGCATTACCACCATCCCCGCGACACGAGAAGGACGACCGTCCCTGGTGGCTGGTCGTCCTTGTTCTGATCGGCGTCGTTCTCGCCGTCGTCATCATTACCAACGATATTTACACGCAGGTCTTCCGGACCGTCGTGAATGGTGCCGGCATTACCGTCTTCGTGACACTCGTCGCCTTTGTGCTGGCGACCGTGCTCGGTCTGGGCATTGCGCTACTTGGCCTCTCCGACAATATCGTGCTGCGCCAGGTCGCCCGCTTCTACATCGAGATCATCCGGGGCATTCCAATCCTCGTGCTGCTCTTCTATATCGCCTTCGTCGGCGCGCCGGGCGTTGTCGCAGCCTATAATTTCCTGATCACCCCCCTGGTGAAGGCCGGTATTGCCGAGCCGATCCTCGTGCGTGATCTGTCGCTGATGTGGCGCGCCATCATCGCCCTGATGATCGGCTATTCCTCTTTCATCGCCGAAATCTTTCGCGCCGGTTTCCAGTCGGTCGATATCGGCCAGATCGAGGCGGCCAAGTCGCTCGGCCTGTCGCGCTACCGCCGTTTCAGGCTCGTTGTCTTCCCGCAAGCGATCCGGGTGGTCTTCCCGCCGCTCTCCAACGACTTCGTCTCGATGGTGAAGGATTCCTCCCTCGTCTCCGTTCTCGGCGTCGCCGACATCACGCAGATGGGCAAGGTCTATGCCTCCGGCTCCTTCCGCTTCTTCGAGACCTATTCGATCGTCACCTATATCTACCTGATCCTGACAATCGGCCTGTCGCTCTTCCTGCGGCGGATCGAGAAGAAGATGAAGCAGATGCCGCGACGCTAGAGCCGTCGCACGATTCGAATTGCCGTTTCGATCAAAAATCGCTATATCCAGCGCCATGGAATCCAAGTTCAGATGCATCGGTGCGCATATTTTCGTGCTGCAGGACCATTATCGCCTGCCGGCGCGTTTCTTTGCGTCCGTTTCCGGTGCGCTCAACAGCCGACTTCGTTGATCGAATGACGGCCGGCGGAGCCTGTCCGCCATATCCTTAAGTTCCATGCTCCAGCCAAAACGGACTATAGCCATGAGCGCACCGCGTACCCTTTACGACAAGATCTGGGCCGACCACCTGGTGGATGAACAGCCTGACGGCACCTGTCTTCTCTATATCGACCGTCACCTGGTCCATGAAGTCACCTCGCCGCAGGCCTTCGAAGGCCTGCGCATGACCCACCGCAAGGTTCGCGCGCCTGAAAAGACGCTTGCCGTCGTCGACCATAACGTTCCGACCTCACCCGACCGCCATCTCGGCATCAAGAATGAGGAAAGCCGCATCCAGGTCGAAGCGTTGGCAACCAATGCGGCCGAATTCGGCGTCGAGTATTACTCGGCAAGCGACAAGCGTCAGGGCATCGTTCACATCGTCGGTCCGGAACAGGGTTTCACCTTGCCCGGCATGACCATTGTCTGCGGCGACAGCCACACCTCGACGCACGGCGCCTTCGGCGCGCTGGCGCATGGGATCGGCACCTCCGAGGTCGAACATGTCCTGGCGACCCAGACGCTGATCCAGAAGAAGGCGAAGAACATGCTGGTGCGGGTCGACGGCCTGCTTCCACCGCATGTAACCGCCAAGGACATCATCCTCGCCATCATTGGCGAGATCGGCACGGCCGGCGGCACCGGCCACGTCATCGAATTTGCGGGCGAAGCTATCCGCGCGCTGTCGATGGAAGGTCGCATGACGATCTGCAACATGACGATCGAAGGCGGAGCCCGCGCTGGTCTGATCGCCCCTGACGAAAAGACCTTCGAATACATCAAGGGCAAGCCGCGTGCGCCGAAGGGCGAGGCGCTGGAACAGGCGATTGCCTACTGGAAGACACTGCAGACCGATGAAGGTGCTCATTACGACCGCGTCGTCGTGCTCGATGCTGCCAACCTGCCGCCGATCGTATCCTGGGGTTCCTCACCCGAGGACGTGATTTCCGTGCAGGGTATCGTACCGAACCCTGACGATATCCAGGACGAAACGAAGCGCACCTCCAAATGGCGCGCGCTCGACTATATGGGGCTGAAGCCGGGCACCAAAATGACCGATATCACCCTCGACCGCGTCTTCATCGGCTCCTGCACCAACGGCCGTATCGAGGATCTGCGCGAGGTCGCCAAGGTTGTTGAAGGCAAGACCGTTGCGTCGACCGTCGATGCCATGATCGTTCCGGGCTCTGGCCTCGTGAAGGAACAGGCGGAAGCCGAAGGCCTCGACAAGATCTTCAAGGCGGCCGGTTTCGACTGGCGTGAGCCGGGCTGCTCCATGTGTCTCGCCATGAACGACGACCGCCTGAAGCCGGGCGAGCGTTGCGCCTCGACCTCGAACCGCAACTTTGAAGGCCGCCAGGGCTTCAAGGGCCGCACACATCTCGTCTCGCCGGCCATGGCCGCTGCAGCCGCGATTGCCGGCCACTTCGTCGATATCCGCGAGTGGAACTGATCTTTCTCGCACATCTGACATGATAAAAGCCCGGCGCTCGCGCCGGGCTTTTTAGTTGAGCAGATGCAGAGGAGACAGCGCTTAGAACGTCGCCGTGTACGGATCCGGACCCATGCGGGCGCCGGCGCTGTCGAGCTTGGCGATCACGGCCATGTCTTCGCCATCCAGCTTGAAATCGAAGACGTTCAAGTTCTCCTCGATGCGCGAGGGCGTCACCGACTTCGGAATGACGACGAGGCCGGTATCGATGTGCCAGCGGATGATCACCTGCGCTGGCGTCTTGCCGTGCTTGGCAGCAATCTGACCGATGACCGGATTGGAAATGAAACGGCCCTGACCGAGCGGGCTCCAGGATTCCGTGACGATGTTCAGCTTCTTATGCGCCTCCTGCGCCGCCTTCTGCTGAAAGTCCGGATGCAGCTCGATCTGGTTGATGACGGGAACCACGCCTGTATCGCCGACGATATGGTCGAGATGGTCCGGATAGAAGTTCGACACACCGATGGAGCGGACACGACCCTCTTCCCTCAAGCGCACGAAAGCCTTCCAGGTTTCGCGATAAAGCCCGCGATGCGGCGACGGCCAGTGGATCAGATAGAGATCGATATAATCGCTACCGAGCTTCTTCAGGCTGACCTCGAAGGCACGCAGTGCATTGTCATAGCCCTGGTCGGTATTGCGCAGTTTCGTGGTGACGAAGATATCCTTGCGGTCGATGCCGGAGGAGCGGATGCCTTCGCCGACGCCCTCTTCATTGTCATAACCGGACGCCGTATCGATGTGGCGATAGCCGGCGGCCAGTGCGGTGCGCACGGTCGGAGCCGCGATATCTTGCGGCGTCTGCCAGACGCCGAGACCCACCTGGGGAATGGAATGTCCGTCGTGGAAAGTAATGATGGGCTGAGTGGTCACAATATATCTCCGGAAGTTTGAAGGAATGGCCAAGACACGAATGGAATGGGGCATGAATTGAAGCCGTGAAGCGGTTTTCCCTGGACGCATCGCAGCCCGCGCATCCGGTCGAAAGTCCATATAGGACAGAGAGCCCGCAATACAATCAGAGAACGCGGAGGATCGTTCCCTTTCTGAGGTGAGGCAGAATGCGGCGCATGTCGCGAGCGCTGATCGCAACACAGCCGGCGGTCGGCTCGTATCCTGGCCGGATCAGATGGAAAAAGATCGCTGAGCCGCGATTGCGCGCCCGAGAGGTCACGTTCCAGTCGAGCACCAGGCAGATATCGTAAAGCCCGTCCTTTCGCTTCATCTCCTCATGGCTCGGTTTGAACGGCGCCTTGACCAGCCTGTTGTAATTCGCATCGGCGGGCTGATCGCACCACAGCATGTCGGAGCGGATGCGCTTGATGGGCAGCGCCGTAGGGAGACGGCCGTGTCGTTCGCCGCGCCGGAAACCGTAGAGCAGCCGCATGGCAGCAATCGGCGTTGCCCCGTCGCCTTCGCGCTTGATCACGGTTCGGCCGCTACGGCCGATCGCAGCAGGCAAGGTAAGCGGGCCAAAACAGACAATAGCTCTGTTTGGCTGGCCCGGCGCGGCACGCACCACGAGCGTTGAGGGCTGCCCATTTCGCTCTCGCCTTGCTTTTTCCATTTTTCTCGCATGTTCTTGAATTGCCTTGGGCTTCGATTGAAACCATATGAGACCCTAGGCAGCAACAGCAGCAGATCGCCAATCCTTGCCAAATGTGGAATTTGGCGTAGGAGTATCTGACCAACGCAAGGACGCACCCGCATGACCGCACGCACCATTCTTCTGGTGGATGACGACGACGACCTTCGCCAGACGCTGACGGAGCAATTGTCGTTGTATGAGGAATTCTCGGTCCTGCAGGAAGCGACCGCGGGCAAGGGCGTCCAGGCCGCCCGCTCCAATCCGGTCGATCTGCTGATCATGGACGTCGGCCTGCCCGATATGGACGGCCGCGAGGCGGTAAAGCTGCTGCGCAAGGGTGGCTTCAAGGCGCCGATCATCATGCTGACCGGTCATGACACGGATTCAGACACGATCCTTGGCCTTGAGGCCGGCGCCAACGACTATGTGACAAAACCTTTCCGCTTCGCCGTGCTTTTGGCTCGCATCCGCGTGCAGCTTCGCCAGCACGAGCAGAGCGAAGATGCCACTTTCACTGTCGGCCCTTATCTCTTCAAGCCGAGCCAGAAGCTGCTGACCACAGACAACGGCCAGAAGATCCGTCTGACGGAAAAGGAGGCGGCGATCATCCGCTACCTCTACCGCGCCGAACAAAAGGTCGTGACCCGCGACGTGTTGCTGGAAGAAGTCTGGGGCTACAATTCCGGCGTCACGACGCACACGCTGGAAACCCACGTTTACCGTCTGCGCCAGAAGATCGAGCGGGATCCGTCCAACGCCGAGATCCTCGTGACGGAAAACGGCGGCTACAAGATCATCCCGTAGCATGTCTCTTTCCGACGATATCCATCTGCTGGCGCAGCTTCCGCTCTTCAAGGACATGAACGACGACCAGTTGCGCCTGATTGCCTTCGGCGCAGACCGTCGCGTGATTGCGGCCGGGCAGATGCTGTTCCGTCAGGGCTCGCCCGCCGAAAGCGCCTATGTGATCACGAGCGGCAGCCTCGAACTTAGCGTGACGGGCTCGGATGGCATGGCGCGAACCGAAGCCATCGCTGGCGCCGGTGCATTGATCTCGGAGCTGGCCCTTATAACGCTGGTGGAGCGCAAGTTCACGGCAATTGCCCGCGAAGATACCGGCATCATCCGCATTACGCGGGCGCTGTTCCTTCGCCTGATCGAGGAATATCCCTCGGCGGCGCGCATTATGGAAAACCGTATCCGCGACAGCATTGCCGATCTCGCGGCACAGGCCGCAAGCCAGTTTCACCGTTTCAGCTGACGTTTCAGAGGTTGAGATGTACGGTCACCGGCACATGGTCGGACGGCCGCTCCCAACCGCGTGCTTCCTTCAGCACCTCAATGCGCTGCAGATGCGGACCGAGGTCGGGCGAGGACCAGATATGGTCGAGGCGCCGGCCCTTGTCGGCAGCTTCCCAATCCTTCGCGCGATAGCTCCACCACGTATAGAGCTTCTCATTGGCAGGTACATGCTGGCGCATGAGATCGTGCCAGCCGCCACGCTTCATCACCTCGAGCAGCCCGTCGGTTTCGACCGGCGTATGGCTGACGATCTTTAAAAGCTGCTTGTGCGACCAGACATCATGTTCCAGCGGCGCGATATTGAGATCGCCGACGAGAATGGCTGACGTGTTCGGCTCGGCGCTCGCCTTGAGGTTCTTCATCTCCTCGATGAAATCGAGCTTGTGGCCGAATTTCGGATTGATCATCCGGTCCGGCTCGTCGCCGCCGGCAGGAACATAGAAATTATGCAGACGGATGCGCCGGTTGCCGCGCTCGAAGACCGCCGAGATATGGCGCGCATCGCCGACATTGCAGTAATCCTGCCGGTGATCCTCGGTCAGCGGTAGGCGCGAGGCGATGGCAACGCCGTGATAGCCCTTCTGGCCGTGGATGATGATGTGCTCGTAACCCATGGCGCGCAAGGGTGCCAACGGGAAGAGATCGTTCGTAACCTTGGTTTCCTGCAGGCAGAGGATATCGGGCCTGTGCTTCAGCACGAGCTGCTCGACGATCGGCATGCGCAGCCGCACCGAATTGATATTCCAGGTGGTGATGGAGAAGCTCATGCCATACCCTTTCAGATCCCTCTGAAAAGGCTTTAGAGCAAAGGCGTCAGCGAGAAAACCGGCCGCAGGCAAAAGCGGTCGGCGATCAACCGAAAAGCGCTACAGCACCGGCCCGAAAATCGGGATCGATTTTCGGAAAGCCTGATGCGTGGATTCGACGAGATAGAGCGTCCTCTGTGCGCCCGAATGGACACACGGGGCTCTAGTCGCGGTTTGCCGATGTGCCCTTGATATCCTCGTAGGGCACGCGGAAGACGCGCTCGTCGAAGGCAACTCCGGTCTTCACGTTGAAGATCATCACCGACGTGTCCTTGCCCTGGTTGTCGGTGATCGTCCACTGGCGCAAGTCATAGGTCTTCGGGTCGAACATCATTGTGATGGTCGAATTGCCGAACACCGTATTGTTTCCGAGCGAGATCGTCGTCAGATCGGACTCTTGCTTCACGCCCTTCACCATGCCGGCGGAAAGGTCGATATGCGGCGCGAGGAGTAGGCTGAGCGGCGTCTTGGAAAGCGGATAGAGATCCCAGGTCTTCAGCTTCACATTGCCGATCGCGACGTTCCTGCCGTCGGCAATGACGCGCATCGGCGACGGATCGTCATAGTTGAAGCGCAGCTTGCCGGGACGTTCGATGAAGAACTTGCCCCCGGTCTGTTCGCCACGGGGCCCAAACTGTACGAACTCGCCCTGCATGGTGGCGACACTGGAGAAATGATCGGCAATCGCCTGTGCCGTGGCGCTGTTGGCAGCGGGTGCTGCCACCTGAGCGACCTGGGCGAGAGCGGGAAACGGAACGGCGCTTGCAACGGCCGCAACAGCAAAGACGCCAAGAACGTCACGGCGGGTTACCGGCAGGCCGGAAAAGATGGACGCGGAGTTGGTCATGTGAACCTCCTGTATGCGGTCTGCATGCCGCCGAAAGGCGGCGTCTTCAAGGCGCCGCGATCGCCCGGTGAAAGGTAACGGATTACATCCTCCGAGGTTTCCACCGAATGGGCTGCGCCATCAAATATTCTTTCCTCAACGGTCGAGGATATCTCCATCTGTCGGCACAAGAATCTCGCGTTTACCGGCATGGTTCGCCGGGCCAATGATGCCCTCCTGCTCCATGCGTTCGATCAGCGATGCCGCACGATTATATCCGATACCGAGCCTGCGCTGAACATAGGAAGTAGAGGCCTTGCCATCGCGCAGCACAATGGCGACGGCCTGATCGTAGGGATCTTCGGAATCGGCAAGATTTGACGTACCTGCCGGACCGCCACCATAATCGCCGTCCTCGTCGTCATCGGCAGTGATGGCATCGAGATATTGCGGCGAACCTTGCGTCTTCAGGTAGGAGACGATCTCTTCGACCTCAACGTCGGACACGAACGGACCATGGACGCGCTGAATGCGACCGCCGCCTGCCATATAGAGCATATCACCCATGCCGAGCAGTTGTTCGGCACCCTGCTCGCCGAGGATCGTGCGGCTGTCGATCTTGGACGTAACCTGGAAGGAGATGCGGGTCGGGAAGTTCGCCTTGATCGTGCCGGTGATGACGTCAACGGACGGACGCTGCGTTGCCATAATGACATGGATACCGGCCGCGCGCGCCATCTGCGCGAGGCGCTGCACGGCACCTTCAATATCCTTGCCGGCGACCATCATCAGGTCGGCCATTTCGTCGATGATAACGACGATATACGGCATCGGCTGCAGATCGAATTCTTCGGTCTCGTAGACAGCTTCGCCGGTCTGCCGGTCAAAACCGGTCTGCACCGTGCGCGAGATCGTGTCGCCCTTGGCAAGTGCCTGCTCGACGCGCGTATTGAAGCCGTCGATGTTGCGAACACCGATCTTAGACATCTTCTTGTAGCGCTCTTCCATCTCGCGGACGGTCCATTTGAGCGCGACGACTGCCTTCTTCGGATCGGTGACGACAGGGGAAAGCAGATGCGGAATGCCGTCGTAGACGGAGAGTTCCAACATCTTCGGATCGATCATGATGAGACGGCACTGTTCCGGCGTCATGCGGTAAAGCAGCGACAGGATCATCGTGTTAATAGCGACGGACTTACCCGAACCGGTCGTACCGGCCACCAGCAGATGCGGCATCTTGGCGAGATCGGCGATCACGGCTTCGCCGCCGATCGTCTTGCCGAGCGCCATGGCAAGCTTCGCCTTGGAGCCTTCGAAATCACGCGAGGCGATGAGCTCGCGCAGATAGACGGTTTCACGCGTCTGGTTCGGCAGCTCGATGCCGATCGCATTGCGGCCCGGCACGACGGCGACGCGGGCGGCAATCGCACTCATCGAGCGGGCGATGTCGTCGGCAAGGCCGATGACGCGGGACGATTTGATGCCGGGTGCCGGCTCCAGTTCATAGAGTGTGACGACCGGACCGGGGCGAACATGGATAATCTCGCCCTTAACGCCGAAATCTTCCAGTACGCCTTCCAGCATGCGGGCATTCTGCTCCAGCGCATCGGCCGAAAGCGTGGAATCGCGCACGACATTCTTCGGCTCCGCAAGCAGATGCATGGAGGGAAGCTGGAAGCCTTCCGGCCGGATGAACGAACCTTGCGCCTCGCGTTCGACACGGGCGCCGGGCTTTGGACGGGCGGAGGCAGGAATGATACGCGGCTCGGGTTTACCGGCCGATTTGGCCGGCGCGCGGATCATCCAATCGTCATCATCGTCATCAGGCAGGATATCGGCCGGACGCGGCGGCATGTCGGTATCGAATGGCGGATCGTCGTCCTCGTCCTCATCGTCGTTGAGCGAGACGGAAGGCGCCGAAACGACCCGACGGCTCGAAGCGGCACGCGGCTCCATGGAAGGATCCATGCGCTCGCCGCGCGCTGCGGGCTTGGCGCGCACCGGCTCGTTCAGCGTACCGAATTCGTCATCGTTGAAGTCATAAGGCGATTCGAAATCGCTCTGGCGGCGCTTGCGCGGTCCCATGCCGAAAAGCCGTCGGAAACGCGCCTGGTTCATATACCAGGCGTGAGTCATGGCACCGCTAAAGGCCATCCAGCGGGATCCATCGTCCTCATCGTCCTCATCGCCGACGACACGCACCTTGCTGCGTGTATCGACATAATCCTCTTCTTCGTTTTCCTCCTCATCGAGTTCGCTGCGGCCGACGATGCCGGCTGCAAAGAGCATCATCCACGCGGTCGGGACGGCGAAGATGCAGCCGACGGCAGTGGCGAAAACGCCGGTCGGATAGGCGCCGACGAAGAGTGCGGGAAAACGCAGGATCATGTCGCCGATAACACCGCCGATACCGTTCGGGATCGGCCAGGTGAGCGGTGGCGGGAAACAGCCGATGACGGCGGAGGAAAGTATGGTGCCCACGAGCCAGGCGCCGGCGCGCGCCGGAATACGGCTGATGCGACGGCCGGAAATCAGCGCCAGCGCCCAAGCGACGATCGGCAGCATCGAAACGACGCTTGCGAGCCCCAGGAACTGCATGGCGACGTCGGCAAAGGCAGCACCGCTATAACCGAGTATGTTGGTCGGCAGGTTGCCCGTGGCGTAGGAATAGCTGGGATCGGTGACGTTCCATGTCGCAAGCGCCGCAACCGCGAGCGCTAAGACCAGGAAGACCGCGAAGCCGATGAGAGCCTGGATCTGCCGCAGCATGAATGCCGAGAAGGAGAACCGGTCAGGACGACCATCCATCGCCGGCGACGTGCTTCTTGCCATGTGTCTAACCCGTCCAATGCCTGGGGGCACGCGAATCGCCAATGCTTCGCCGCGCCAAATGCGTCCGCTCCACCTAATCAAAGTAGAGTTAAAGCGATGTTAACCATGCATATGCCGGATCACTAAAAAGAAAAGGGCCCGAACCTGTGAAGGTCCGGGCCAAGAGCGGCTTATGGTTAGATAGGCCGCGACGGGCCGTTCAGCGGCGCCCTTGTGCCAGGCGCCGCAAACCCTGTGATCAGGAGTGGTAAGCGGCTTCGCCGTGCGTTGCGAGGTCGAGACCTTCGCGCTCGGCTTCGACCGAAACGCGCAGGCCGATGATGACATCGACGATCTTGTAGAGGATCGCCGAGCCGATGCCCGACCATAGCAGCGTCGTGAGCACGCCCTTGGCCTGGGCCAGGACCTGCGTAGCCGTGCCGGCATAGGAGGCAGCGAAATCAGCCGTCGAGTAGTCGACGATACCGGCGCCGCCGAGGGCCGGGTTGACGAGGATGCCGGTACCGAGAGCGCCGATGATGCCGCCGATGCAATGGACACCGAAGACGTCGAGGCTGTCGTCATAGTTGAACTTGTTCTTCACGACGTCGACGAAGAAGTAGCAGACCGGCGAGACGATGAGACCGAGAACAATCGAACCCATCGGGCCGGCAAAGCCTGCCGCCGGAGTGACAGCGACGAGGCCGGCGACGGCGCCGGAAGCGCCGCCGAGCATGGAAGCCTTACCGCGAGCGAAGCTTTCGACGATGCACCAGGACACGGCGGCGGCGGCCGTCGCGACGAAGGTGTTGATCATGGCGAGCGATGCATAGGCATTGGCTTCGAGGTTAGAGCCGGCGTTGAAGCCGAACCAGCCGACCCAGAGCAGCGATGCGCCGACCATGGTGAGCGTCATCGAGTGCGGAGCCATGATCTCCTTCTTATAGCCGGTGCGCTTGCCGAGCATGATCGCGCCGACGAGGCCGGCGATACCGGCATTGATGTGAACGACCGTGCCGCCGGCGAAATCGATTGCGCCATAGGAGAAGATCAGGCCGGCCGGCGAGGTGTAGGAACTCGGACCGCCCCAGAACCAGACCATGTGCGCCATCGGGAAGTAGATAAAGGTAACCCAGAGCACGACGAACAGCATGACGGCCGAGAACTTGATGCGCTCGGCGAATGCGCCGACGATCAGGCCGGGCGTGATGCAGGCGAAGGTCATCTGGAATACGATGAAGGTGTATTCAGGGATGGCGACGCCCTTCGAGAAGGTCTCTGCGAGCGATGAGGTGTTAACCCCGGCGAGGAAAGCCTTGGAGAAGCCGCCGACGAAGCTGTTCAGCGAGCCACCGTCGGTGAAGGCGAGCGAATAGCCGTAGGTCACCCAGATCAGCGCCACGACGGCGGTGATCATGAAGACCTGCATCAGCACGGAGAGCATGTTCTTGGCACGTACGAGGCCGCCGTAGAAAAGCGCAAGGCCGGGGATCGTCATCAGGAGGACGAGCGCCGAGGAGACGAGCATCCAGGTATTGTCACCCTTGTCCATGGTGAAGGCCGGAGCAGCAGCGGCTGCAGCATCGGCGGCTGCCGGGGCTGCTTCCTGCGCGAAAGCGACGACCGGCGCCAGGAGAGCGGCCGAAAGGGCGCCTACCCGTGCGATGTTGGAGGAAAACTTCGAAATTGACATTGGAAATAGCTCCTTGATCTGCCGTTCTTTTACAGCGCTTCTGAATCGGTCTCGCCCGTACGGATGCGCACGGCATGGTCGATCGAGTAGACGAAGATTTTGCCGTCACCGATCTGGCCGGTCTTGGCAGATGCTGCGATGGCCTCTACCGCCTTGTCGACGATTTCGGATGCGACCGCGATTTCGATCTTGAGCTTCGGCAGGAAGCTGACCGCATATTCTGTGCCGCGATAGATTTCAGTGTGCCCCTTCTGGCGACCGTAGCCCTTCACTTCGGTCACAGTCAGGCCCTGAATGCCGATCGCCGTGAGGGCTTCGCGGACCTCATCGAGCTTGAACGGCTTGATAATGGCCATCACAATTTTCATCTGGTTTCCCATCCTTCGTTATCCTCGGCGCGGAGCCGACTCTCCTTGCCGCTGACGGTTTCCTGACCAGCGACCGGCGATAGACATTCAAAGGACGTGCCAGATTCGTGGCAGTCTATAAGTTATTGAAATATAAAGATTATAATTGAAGACGCCAATAAACAGGCAAATGATGGGCCAATAAGCGCACAAATAATGCGCAAATTTATAAATATGCACATTTTTTATTCATTTGCCTTTTTCCGAATCAGACCCTCCTGCGCCACCGACGCGATCAGGACACCGGATCGAGTAAAAAGGCTACCGCGAGTCAATCCCCGAGCGCCCGAAGCCGACGGACTGTCCTGTGTATAGAGCAGCCAGTCATCAAGCTTGTCGGGACGGTGGAACCACATGGCATGGTCGAGGCTTGCAACCTGCAGGTTCTGGTCGAAAATGGATGTTCCGTGGGCATGCAGCGATGCATCAAGCAGCGTCATGTCCGAGAGATAGGCAAGCACGGCGGCCTGATAGAGCCTGCTGTCCGGCACGGGACCGGTAGCACGAACCCAGATATCCTGCCGCGGCTCGAGCTTCTCACTCGTAAAATAGTGCTTGAGCGAGATGGGCCGGATTTCGATCGGCCTTTCGCGCTCCCAATATTTGCGCACCGCCGCCGGAGCATGAGCGAGATACTGCTCCTTGATCTGCTGTTCGCCGAGCAGCGTTTCCGGCATCGGTACCGGCGGCATAGGCATCTGGTGGTCGAAGCCCGGTTCCTCGACCTGGAACGAGGCCGACAGTGCGAAGATCGCCTTGCCGTGCTGGATCGCGACGGCCCGGCGTGTGTTGAAGCTCGACCCGTCCCGGATGCGCTCGACCTGATAGATGATCGGCACGGAGGGATCACCAGGACGCATGAAATAGGCGTGCAGCGAGTGAATGAACCGCTCGCCTTCCACAGTGCGCTGCGCCGCCATCAGCGCCTGGGCGATCACCTGCCCACCGAATACGCGCTGCCAGCCGACCTGCGGACTGCGGCCGCGAAAGATATCCACCTCGATCGGCTCGATATCGAGCGTCGAAATCAATGTTTCCATGGCAGTGGGCTTGCCCGTTTGTTCCGTCATTTGTTCAGCTCCCGGCGGTAGGAAGTGATAACTTGATGATCTATATAGATCGCATCTGATCGTAGAAAGTAACAGGAGCGGACGATGCTGGACATGCTGGTTGTAGGCGGAGGTTATGTCGGCCTGTCCGTGGCCTTGGCGGTCAAGCAGGCCGCACCGCATCTCAGTATCGGCGTCGCCGAGGCGGCACCCGAGCATGCCTGGAAAAAGGATATGCGCGCTTCTGCCATCATTGCGGCGGCGACGAAGATGCTCGAAGTCTTCGGTATCTGGAACGAGATCGAGCCGGAGGCCCAGCCGATCACCAAGATGATCGTAACCGATTCCAAGATGTCCGATCCTGTCCGCCCGATCTTCCTGACCTTCGATGGCGAAGTCGCCGACGGCCGGCCATTTGCCCACATGATCCCAAATGTCGTTATGGTCGGCGCGCTGCGCGGCGCCTGCGAGCGGCTCGGCATCGAAATCCGCCATGGCTTGAGCGCCACCGGCCTGAAGACGGGTGATACCGATATCGAGATCAGCCTGTCCGACGGCAGCACGCTGCAATCGCGCCTGCTGGTTGCCTGCGATGGCGTGCGCTCCAGACTGCGCGGTTTTGCAGGGATCAAGACTGTCACCTGGGATTACGGTCAGTCCGGCATCGTCACGACCGTCGAGCACGAGCGCCCGCACCACGGCTGCGCCGAAGAACATTTCCTGCCATCCGGCCCCTTCGCTATCCTGCCGCTGCGCAACAACCGCTCGTCACTGGTCTGGACCGAGCGAACGAATGACGCCAACCGTCTCGTTGCCGCCGACGATCTGGTTTTCGAGGAGGAACTTGAACGCCGTTTCGGCCACAAGCTCGGCGCTCTCAAGGTGGTTGGCGACAAGCGCGCCTTCCCGCTCGGCCTCACACTTGCCCGCTCCTTCGTCGCGCCGCGCTTTGCGCTTGCCGGTGATGCCGCACATGGCATCCATCCGATTTCCGGCCAGGGCCTCAATCTCGGCTTCAAGGATGTGGCCGCCCTCGCCGAAACCATCGTGGACGCCGATCGCCTTGGGCTCGACATCGGCGCCATCAATATTCTGGAGCGCTACCAGAGCTGGCGCCGCTTCGATACCTTCCGCATGGGCGTCACGACAGATGTGTTGAACCGGCTGTTTTCCAATGACATGGCGCCAATCCGCATCGCCCGCGACTTCGGCCTCGGCATCGTCGATCGCCTGCCGGGCCTGAAATCCTTCTTCATCGGCCAGGCGGCAGGAACGACCGCCAAGGACAATCCGCGGCTGCTGTCGGGCGAAACGATCTGAATGAGAGCAATTCCAGCAAAAGTGTGCTGCGGTTTTGCGTCCGGAATTGCGTAAAAACAAAGGAACTCTTTAGAGCTCAGTCTTCGAGTGTGCGCGCTTCTGAAACGAGCATGATCGGAATGCCGTCCCTGATCGGATAGGCAAGACGCGCCTTTTCCGAGACCAACTCGTTGTGTTCGCGGTCATAGGAAAGCCGTCCCTTGGTGAGCGGGCAGACGAGAAGTTCGAGAAGTTTGGGATCGACCCGGCTCAGTTTTTCGTCCATCGCGCCCTCTACTGCAGCACGGTATCGGAATCGCCGAAAACGCGGGCAAGCACGATTTCGGTGATGGCTATCAGGGTTTCCGCCCTCGTCTTGAGATCGGGCGCTTCGAGCAGCGCCTGTTTTTCGGCCGGGCCGAAAGGCGACATCATCGCGAGCGAATTGACGAGGGTAAGGTTGCTCGCCCGCTCCACGCTCTCCCAGTCCGCCTCGAGCTTATTGGCATCAAGATAGGCCTTGAAAGCCGTCAGCAGCGCGCTGCGGTCAACGGCATCTTCTTCGTTCTCGGCGGAGAGATCTGATATGAACGGCGCGATGCGAAAGCTGCGGAATGGTTGGCCATGCGATCTCTCTTCCAGCAGCCGGAAGCGGCACACGCCCGTGAGCGAGACGATATAGCGCCCGTCACCGGTTTCGGCATAAGAGGTAATCCGGCCAAGGCAGCCGACAGCCGCAAGCTCAGGGGCATGCGTCTTGTCTTCATGTTCGCCGTGTGCCGGCTGCACCATGCCGATCAGACGGTTGCCGGTCAGTGCGGCATCGAACATCGCAAGATAACGCGGCTCGAAGATATTGAGCGGCAGCTGCCCGGCAGGCAGGAGAAGCGCACCGGTCAAGGGAAAAACTGCAATCTCATCCGGTAGATCGCCGGGCTTCAGATATCTCGCATTGCCGACTTGCATGAAGACTAGTCCCGCGCTCTCTCGGCGCGCGCATCTGCGGCGCCCGTCCTCACGAGAAATGTGGTGTCCTTGCGTAAAAACGCAAGGGCGGATGCGGCAAACTCAGGAAAACAGGATCGATGAAAGCTTGCGGCGGGCCGAAACCGTCGCCGGATCCTTGAAGCCCCAAACCTCGAAGAACTGCAGAAGCTGGCGACGCGCACCATCATCATCGAAGGCGCGATCCTTGCGCATGATGGTGAGCAGGTGTTCGGCCGCCTCCTCGCGCTTGCCCTCGACATTGAGGATCTTGGCGAGTTTCAGGCGGGCTTCATGGTGATCTGGGTTCAAGGCCAGCTCGCGCTCCAGGGCGACGGGATCGCCGAGCTTGCGGGCTTCTTCGATCTGGTCGAGCTTCTTCAGGACCGCCTGGATGCCGGCATCCTTGCCAAGCTCTTCCGGCAGCTCGCTCAGCATCTGGCGGGCTTCACCGTGCTGGTCGGCTGCGATCAGGCATTCGGCCATGCCGGCAAGCGCCTTGGCATTTTCCGGATCGGCCTGCATGACCGCGCCATAAAGCTGGCCCGCTTCATTGATGTTGCCGGCAGCAAGCAACTCGCCAGCCTGTGCCAGAACACCCTCGATTTCGGCAGCCTGATCCGCACCCTCAGGACCTGCAAGCCGATCGATGAACTGGCGAACCTGGCTTTCCGGTACAGCGCCCATGAAGCCATCGGCCGGGCGGCCGTTGACGAAGGCGATGACGGCTGGAATGGACTGGATGCCGAGCTGGCCGGCGATCGAGGGATGATCGTCAATGTTCATCTTGACCAGCTTGACGCGGCCCTGACCTTCATTGACAACCTTTTCCAGCACCGGCGTCAGCTGCTTGCACGGGCCGCACCATGGCGCCCAGAAATCGACCAGCACCGGCTGGTTGCGCGATTCCTCGAGGACGTCCTTGGTGAAATTCGCCGTCGTCGTGTCCTTGATATAGCCGCCACCC
Organism: Rhizobium sp. YAF28; assembly: GCF_052113285.1. Taxonomy (NCBI): domain Bacteria; kingdom Pseudomonadati; phylum Pseudomonadota; class Alphaproteobacteria; order Hyphomicrobiales; family Rhizobiaceae; genus Rhizobium; species Rhizobium sp. YAF28. The sequence goes on from NZ_JBFRCX010000003.1 coordinate 224,688, forward strand.
GCCGCTGGCTGAGGTACCGCGCCATAATTTGCCGTTGCCGACATCTGGTTGCCAAAGGAACCGTTATAAGGATTGTCGCTGCCGCTCATAGGTATCTCCCGCCGCGCCGATCTGCCGGCGTCTCTGATAGCGCTAAAATCGTATGTCAGGACGTCACTTTCAAGACAAGCGGCTTATGCCCTGTCGCTTCCATGAATCGTATCAGATCGGCGCTCGCGATCGAGGTCGTCGCATCATTGGAAAGCGGATGGCAGTTGATGATCTCGTCATGCATCAGATCCGCATCGAGCACGAAGGTGACATTGTTGCCGGCATCGTTAATCGCGCCGAGTGCGGTGACAGCGCCCGGAATGACACCAAGATATTCCATCAGCTTCTCGGGTTTGCCGAAAGAGACGCGGCCTGAAGCACCGATAAGAGTATGGACCTGTTTGAGGTCGACGGCGGCATTTTCTTCCACGGTCAGCAGGAAATAACGATCTTTCTTGTCCTTCACGAACAGGTTCTTGGTGTGCCCGCCCGGGATCTCATCCCGCAGCGCCACCGATTCGGCCACCGTGAAGACCGGCGCATGGTCCTTGGTGCTGTGGACAATGCCAAGGCCGTCGAGAAAGGCGAGAAGATCCTGGCGAGTCTTGGGCTTGTTTTCGGTCATCGTCATTCCATCAGACAGGAGAGAGGCAGATTGGACTGTCTGCTTACGTCTGCCTCATGAGCTTGGCAATCTTCAGGACCGACGCTTTGCCCTGCTTTCGCGGCGTTTCCGAAGCCGGTTTTCCACCGCTAGAACTTTTCTTCGTTTTTCCGTCATTTCCCTGTTGCATTTGAAAATCGTTTGGGCGATATAGCGCCCGTCGCCGCAAGGTGGCGCCCACGGTCCGCTACTTACTACCCCGGACCAGTGCGGATTTGAGCGGGTGTAGCTCAGGGGTAGAGCACAACCTTGCCAAGGTTGGGGTCGAGGGTTCGAATCCCTTCGCCCGCTCCAGTTTCCTTCTCATATCAATGAAGATGTTGGGTTCCATGTGTGGCCACGCTCTCAGGCCTCTTTTGACGTAGCCGATCGGCTACTTCACACCTTTGATGGGATACTGACGGTACCCGCGATCTCGCTAACAGGGTCCGCTTTCACTCAGACAGATATCCTTCGGGTGCCTTCCTGCCCAACGCTCCGGCTGCACCACCACCGCAGATCGATCCTCATAAAACCATCGGTCACGGTTTCCTTCACAACTTTCGGCCCCGATTGATCCTACTCAATGCAAACGACGGCGGTATCTGGCTAGGTTTTTCCACACCTTGCGCAGGCGGACAGGGTCCGCGTCGTTCTGTCTCCTCACGACGCATGGTGAACGCTTGTTGCCGAACCCAATGATGGATTTAAATTAGCGACAGCTAACTGTAGTATCTTGAGAGGATATAGCCGGAGTTATATCGACATGCTGGTCAAAGATGTAATGACGACAAAGGTCGTCGGATTATCACCTGACCATAGCGTTCGGCATGCAGCCAAGCTGATGTCCGATCAGCACATAAGCGGCGCTCCTGTCGTTGACGACGGTGGGCGCTTGCTGGGCGTCATCAGCGAGGGCGATCTGATCCGCCGAACGGAACTGTCGAGTGGCGCATTCGTCCTGAAGGCGGACATGGGAGTTGGCGCCGATGAGAGAGCGAACGCCTTCGTCAAGCGATGCGGCTGGAGAGTGGGTGACGTCATGACGCCCGATCCTGTAACAATTGACGAGGATGCCCCCCTTTCGCGTGTCGCCAGCCTCATGCAGGACCATGGCATCAAGCGCATTCCGGTTCTGCGGGACGGTAAACTGGTCGGCATCGTCAGCCGCGCCGACCTCCTGCAGGTAATCTACTCCGCAAAACCGGATGATACAGCAGCTGGGGACGAAGCCATTCGCCGCAGCATTCTCGTTCGGCTCGGTGAAAATACCGGCCTGGAGGGATTGGACGTGTCCGTCACGGTCACTGACGGGATCGTGCATTTTTGGGGTAACGTCGACACGGCGGCTCGCCGCAGGGCCGCGCGGATTCTGGCGGAGGGCGTCAACGGTGTCCGCGGCGTGGTGGAGCATTTCCCGGAATCTCCTCCTCAATAGTGCCACAGCGCCGACATGAGACTGCCCCGGCCTTCATGAAAAAGGCCTCATGAGATTCAGCAATGTCATTTTGATTGGGAGACTCAGATGGTTTCGCCCGACACGGCAGTGATGAAAAAAACAGCCTCGGTAGCGTCGCATGGAAAAGCAACGCTCTTAGCCGAGGAACTCCGCCTGATGGACGCTTACTGGCGCGCATCGAACTATCTGTCGGTCGGGCAGATCTACCTGCTCGACAATCCCTTGCTCAAAAAACCCCTCGCACGCGCGCACATCAAGCCGCGGCTGCTCGGCCATTGGGGAACTTCGCCGGGCCTGAACATGCTCTATGTGCACCTTAACAGGGTAATCAAGCGCGACGATCTCAACATGATTTATGTAATCGGCCCCGGCCACGGTGGACCGTCGCTCGTTGCACATGCCTATCTGGAGGGAACCTACAGCGAATTCTACCCGAATATTGGCCAGGACGAGGAGGGCATGAAACGGCTTTTCAAGCAGTTCAGCTTTCCCGGCGGCATCCCGAGCCACGTCGCTCCCGAAACACCGGGGAGCATCCATGAAGGTGGCGAGCTCGGCTATGCACTCAGCCACGCCTATGGCGCAGCCTTCGACAATCCCGATCTGATCGTCGCCTGTGTCGTCGGTGACGGGGAAGCCGAAACCGGCCCCCTCGCCACGGGATGGCATGGCAACAAGTTTCTCAATCCCGCTCGCGACGGATGCGTTCTGCCGATCCTGCATCTCAATGGCTACAAGATCGCCAATCCCTGTTTCCTTGCCCGTATTCCCAGGGAGGAGTTGGAGAAGTTTTTCGAGGGCATGGGGTATGCGCCTCTCTTCGTCGAAGGCCATGAGCCCGATCAGGTGCAGCAGCAGCTTGCCGCAGCCATGGACACCGCCGTCGCGACGATCAAGACAATCTGGACGGAAGCGCGGGACAAGGGGAATGTTACCCGCCCGGCTTGGCCGATGATCGTCTTCCGCACACCGAAGGGCTGGACCTGCCCGTCAGAAATCGACGGCAAGAAATGCGAAGACTATTGGCGCTCGCACCAGGTTCCGATGGGCGATATGGACAAACCGGACCATATCAGGGTGCTTCAACACTGGATGAAGACCTACAGACCCGAAGAACTTTTCGACGGCGACGGAAGGCTGCGGGCTGAATTGGCTGCCCTGGCACCGACGGGACATCGCCGGATGAGTGACAATCCGCACGCAAACGGTGGTTTGTTATTACGCGATCTGAAGATGCCGGATTTCCGCGATTATGCCGTCTCGGTGCCCAAACCCGGAACGGTGACCGCAGAATCCGCTCGCGTCATGGGCAAGTTCCTGCGCGACGTGATGAAGCTGAACCTTCGCAACAATAACTTTCGGCTATTTAGCCCCGACGAGAACAATTCCAACCGTTGGCAGGACGTGCTGGAGGTCACCGATCGTTGCTATATGGCCGAGATCTATCCCGAGGACGACCACCTTTCCCCTAACGGCCGCATCATGGAGGTCTTAAGCGAGCATCAATGCCAGGGCTGGCTTGAAGGCTATCTGTTGACCGGGCGTCACGGCTTCTTCTCCTGCTACGAGGCGTTCATTCACATCATAGACTCGATGTTCAATCAGCACGCCAAGTGGCTGAAAGTGTGTAACCACATTCCCTGGCGGCGACCGATCGCCTCGCTGAACTACTTCCTGAGTTCGCATGTCTGGAGGCAGGATCACAATGGGTTTTCTCATCAGGATCCGGGCTTCATCGACCATGTGATCAACAAGAAGGCAGAGGTTATCCGGGTCTATCTTCCGCCGGACGCCAATACACTTCTATCCGTTACCGACCACTGTCTGCGCAGCCGCAACTATGTGAATGTGGTTGTGGCCGGCAAGCAGCCCGCGCCCCAATGGCTGACTATGGATGAGGCCATCAAACACTGTGCCGAAGGCCTCGGCATCTGGGAATGGGCCAGCAATGACCGAGGCTCGGAACCGGATGTGGTCATGGCCTGCTGTGGCGATGTGCCGACTCTGGAAACGCTCGCTGCCGTCCAGCTGATCCGAGAACACCTCCCCCAATTGAAGGTGCGGGTCATCAATATAGTCAATCTGATGAAGCTGCAGCCCTCAAGCGAACATCCCCATGGGCTTTCGGACCCTGACTTCGATGCGCTTTTCACAAAGGACAAGCCGATCATCTTCGCGTTCCACGGATATCCCTGGTTGATTCACCGGCTGACTTATCGACGGACCAACCATAAGAATCTGCATGTTCGAGGGTACAAGGAGGAAGGAACAACCACGACACCGTTCGACATGGTCGTTCTGAACCAGCTCGATCGCTTTCATCTCGTAGAAGACGTGATCGATCGGCTGCCGCAACTTGGCGCGCGCGCGGCCTACTTCAAGCAGGCGATCCGCGGCAGGCTGATCGAGCATCGCCAATATATCGAAGCGCACGGTGATGACATGCCGCAGATCAGCGGCTGGACATGGGGCGTCAAGAGTGCGGAGAAAGCGAAGGCTGCGACCTCCACAGAGGGAGACAATGCCTAGGCTACGCGTTGCGCGCAAACGATCATGCCGGCAGGCGTCCTATCGAGGCCGCCTCCAGATGCTCGACGAAACCATCTGATCTCCTCGGTTAACCTATCATGTCGGAGTTACTGTCCACCGATCCCGAACTGAACCGAATGCCGACGGAGCAGGATCTCGGTCGTCTTCAGTTCACGACATTGCTCTACTATCTGCATTGCACGAATCCGGATAACGGATTGGTTCGGGACAAGACACAGGCCGGCGCACCGGCAAGTATTGCTGCCGTCGGCATGGCGCTTGCCACCATTCCTGTCGTCGTGGAGCGCGGCATCGTCATTCGCGAGTTTGCCGCTAAGATTGCCCGGCGTCGACTGGAATTCCTGATGTCCTGCCACCAGGGACCGGAACCTGACGCGTCCGGCTACAAGGGCTTCTTCTACCATTTCCTGGACATTGAGACAGGACGACGGGTTTGGCAGTGCGAGTTGTCAACCATCGACTCGGCCTTCCTGTTCGCAGGTGCTTTGACCGTCGCGGCCTATTTTGACGCAGACACCGAAGACGAGGCAAAGGTTCGCGCACTCGCCAAATCGCTCTATGAGCGCGTGGACTGGAATTGGGCGCGTGACAACGGGGCTACCCTCACCCATGGCTGGCGGCCGGAAAACGGATTTATTCCCTATCGGTGGCGCGGCTATGACGAAGGTCTGCTTCTTTACATTCTCGGACTCGGCTCGCCCAGCCACCCGCTGCCGCCCGAGAGTTACAGGGCCTATACGGAGAGCTACGAATGGCGAAACATCTTTGGTCGCGAACTGCTCTATTCCGGCCCGCTCTTTACGCATCAGCTTTCGCATATGTGGATCGATTTTCGCGAAATTCGCGACACGTTCATGCGCGAGCATGACAGCGACTACTTCCGGAACAGCCGACACGCCACTTTCGTTCAGCAGGAATATGCAATCCGCAATCCGCTGAACTTCAAAGGCTACGGCGAACATTGCTGGGGTTTCACAGCAAGTGATGGACCCGGTTGGACAAAGCGAAACGTGGACGGCATCGACAGGGAATTCTTCGACTACGTTGCGCGTGGCGCACCCTATGGACCGGATGACGGAACCGTATCTCCGTGGGTCGTGGTCGCCTCGCTGCCATTCGCTCCGGAAATCGTTGTCCCAACCGTGCGAAACTTTGCTCGAATGCAGCTTGGCATGACGCGCCTCTATGGATTCAGACCATCGTTCAATCAGACATATACGATGGAAGACAAGGATGAAGGATGGTGGGTCAGCCCCTACCATTTCGGCATCGACCAAGGGCCTGTCGTCCTGATGATCGAAAACTACCGAACGGGCTTGCTGTGGAACATCATGCGTCGATGCGAGCCGGTCGTCGTCGGGCTAAGACGAGCGGGCTTTTCAGACGGCTGGTTATGACGGCGCTCGCGAGCTCAGCTGTTCAACCTCCGCCACCGGCTCTGATCCGATGGCTCGATGAAGGACGAGTCGATCATGAACAAGGTATCCCAGCCCCTGGAATAGTCACTCCTTCCGATTTTGGTCGATCCACTTCCAAGAGCCGTCCGAACGATATTCGAGAACAGCATCATAGGCTGCGCGTGGAGCACCCGGTTCGGCGAAGTTGACGCACGCAATCCCTCGTTCCGCCAGGAGCCCGACGATGTCGGGCAGAAGTTCGTAGCCGAAGATGGCATCGGCCTTCTCAGCAGAATATGGGATGGAGCTGCGATAATCGCGCTTGCAAGTGCAACGAGCCTTTGTTCGCGTGGCGACAGCAAAGTGGACCAGTCTTGCTCGCTGTCTAGGTCGCCAGGTGTGAGAGGATGCGCCAGGCCCAGCTTTTTCAACAGAGCGAGGATTTTTTCGTCTGTTTCCTCCATCGAGCGATTTTGCAATGCCAGGATCTGGCGCAGGGTTCCTGGGCCGGGCGACGGAGAATGATGCGAGAACGGATGAGCACGGCCTTCTCCGTGGCGATGGTGATACATCGCAGGCAGGGCTCCAAACGAGGCTCGACTCCTGGACAATCGGTCCTGCTTACCGCGCAACACATTGCGCATTGCGTTTATTTGCTATTTTCGCGGATCGAGTAGATCGCGCAGGCCATCGCCGAGAATGTTGAAGCCGAGCACGGTGACCATGATCGCGAGACCCGGAAAGAGCGACATGTAGATGTTGAGACCGAGATAGTTGCGGCCGTCGCTCATCATCGCACCCCATTCCGGAAGCGGCGGCTGCGCGCCGAGGCCGAGGAATGACAGGCTTGCGGCCGACAGGATGACGGTGCCTGCCGTCAGCGTCGACTGCACGATGATCGGGCCGATCGCGTTGCGCAGGATGTAATGCGTCATGATTCGATGGCGCGAAACGCCGAGCGAAATTGCCGCCTCCACATAGTCCATCGCCTTGAGGCCGAGCGTCAGGTTACGGCTGAGCCGCGCGTAAACTGGGACCGAGAAGATCGCGATGGCAATCAGCAGGTTAACGAGACTGGTGCCGAGCACGCTGACGATCAGGATGGCGAGTACGATGCCTGGAAAGGCGAAGAGAATATCCATGCACCACATGATTGCCTGGTCGACATAGCGCCCCGTCATGCCCGAGACAATGCCGAGCGGCACGCCGACCATGATGGCAAGCCCGACGCTGAGAATGACCTCCAGCAGCGAAATGCGAGCGCCGTAGAGCACGCGGGCGAAAATGTCCCGGCCGTTATCGTCGGTGCCGAAGGGATGTTCCCAGGATGGTTCCAGCATGGTCGAAAGCAGATCCTGCGAATAAGGATCGGCCGAGGTGATGAGTGGCGCAAAGATCGCCATCAGCACAATGATGCCGATAAACCCGCCGCCGATGGTGATGCCCTTATGCGTCGCAAGCCAGCGCAAGCCGCTGTTGCCGGTCGAAACCTTTTCCGCTTCGCTCATTGCCATCAGTCGAACCTTATCTTCGGGTTGAGCGCGGCGATCGCCATTTCCGCCAGGAAATTCATGACGACGACACCCGTGACAGCGACGAGCGTCACACCCTGGATGACCGGATAGTCGCGATAGCGCACCGAATCGACGAGCAAGCGGCCGATGCCAGGCCAGTTGAAGACCGATTCGGTGACGACGGCACCGCCGATCAGACTGCCGAAATTCAGCCCCACGATAGTGACGATCGGGATCAGCGCGTTTCGCAGCGCATGGCTCCAGTAGATCGACCTGGGTGCCACACCCTTGGCTCGCGCCGTGCGGATATAATCCTGTGCCAGCACTTCGATCATGCTGGAGCGCGTCATGCGGGCGATAACAGCCATCGGCAGCACCGCGAGTGTGATCGACGGCAGGATGAAGCTCTTCCACGAGGTGGCGCCAAGAAGCGGCAACCAACCGAGACTGACGGAGAACGTGTTCATCGCCATCAGCGCCAGCCAGAAATTGGCAATGGAAGCGCCGGCGATGGCAAGCAACATCACGGCCTGGTCCGGCCAGCCATGCCGGTAGATCGCGCCGATCATGCCGGCCGGCACGCCGATCGCAATCGCCAGCAGATAGGCGGTGATAGCAAGACCCAGCGTAAAGGGCATCCTCTCGGCGATTTCATCGACGACAGGCAGCTTCGACTTGAGGGACATGCCGAGATCGCCCCTGACGGCGCCATAGGCGAACGAACCATACTGTTCGGCAATGCTGCGATCGAGCCCCAGGCGGGCGCGCATATTATCGACCGCCTCCTGCGTGGCTTCGGGGCCGGCCATCATGCGGGCCGGATCGCCGGGAAGCGCGCGGATGGCGATGAAGATGAGCAGCGACACGCCGATCAGGATCAGCGGCAATGCGAGCAGCTTCTTGAGAATATAGGCTTTCATCGGACCGTCATTGTCAGTGAAGCAGGCGGACGGCGCATTGCGCGGCCCGCCCGGTTACGCATCAGTCCTTGGTGGCTTCCTTGACCACGACCTGGCCTCCCGGGATGACCCAGGCGCCCTTCACATTGTTGCGGGCGGCATAGAGATCCTGCGTCGTATAGAGGAGAACGTGCGGTGCCTGCTCGTTGACCTCCTTTTGGGCATCGACATAGATCGCATTACGCGCCGTCTCGTCCAGCGTCGAGGCTGCCTTGTCGATCAACTCATCGAGCTTCGGATCGTTGAAGAAGCCGAGATTGGCGCTGGCAGGCGAAGCACTTGCCGAATAATAGAGCGGACGGAACTGTAGGTCGGCGCCATTGACGCCCGAAGACCACGACGCGATCACCGAACCCGTATTAGCAGCCGCCTTGCCGGCCGGATCGGCAAAGGCCGCCTTCGCCCAGACGCCGCTTTCCATGCGCTGCACGTCAAGCTTCACGCCGGCCTTCGCCCACATGGCCTGCAGCAGTTCGCCGATGCGTGCCTCGGGCTCCTGCACGATGGTTGTCATCGAGAAGCCATCAGGATAGCCGGCATCGGCGAGCAGCTTTTTCGCCTTGTCGACGTCATAGGTGTATGGCGCAAGCGTCTTGTCATAGCCGGGTGTGACCGGCGCCAAGGGCGAATTTGCCGGCGTAGCATTGCCCTGCATGATCGCCTTGACGAGACCGTCGCGGTCGGTCGCATAGTTCAGAGCCTGGCGCACGCGCGCATCGTCGAGCGGCTTCAGCTTGGTGTTGAGAGATACCCAGAACACGGCCGAACCGTCTGATTTGTTGACCTTCATGTCCGGATTGGTTGCGAGCTGCTTGGCAAAGGCCGCCGGCAGCGGGTTGACGATATCGGCATCACCCGTCTGCAGCGCCATGTTCATGACCGACGGCTCGGCCGTCCAGGTCCACTTGATCTCGTCGGCACCCTTCGGCGCGCCTCCCCACCAGTCGGTGTTCTTCGTTTCCAGCACATATTCGCCGGACTTGTATTCCTGCAGCTTATAGGGGCCGGTGCCGACGGCCTTGCTGCCGATCGTGCCGGCAGCATCCGAGGTCGGGCTGACCATGAGGCAGGCGCCTGTGGTCAGCAGCGCGAGAAAGGCCGGGTAAGGCTTTTTGAGCTTGAATTGCACGGTCGAGGAATCGATGGCCGTAACGCTGTCGATAAAGGTGCGCAGACGACCGCTAGCGGCAAGGCCGCGCTTGGTGTCGAGATGGCGGGCGAAATTCTTCGCCACGGCATCTGCATCGAACGGCGTGCCGTCATGAAATTTCACGCCCGGGCGCAGCTTGAAGGTCCAGACGATGCCGGCGGCATCGCTCGACCATTCCGTAGCGAGCGCCGGCTGGAGGCTCAAATCCTTGGCGCGGGAAAGCAGGCCCTCATACATCGGGTCCAGAACCGCGGCTGTAAACGTCGCCGTCTGATCACCCGGATCCATCGAGCGCGGCGCTTCTGTCTGCATGACCGTCAGCGTGGAAGCGAAGGCCGAAAACGGCGCAAACAGCGCTCCGGCAACAGCGCAGCTCAATGCGAAATGTCGAGTACTGATAAATCTCTTGCGAATGATTTCCATTGGTTCACCCTCTTGTTGATTCTTGAAACCGGCTCTCAGGTCGGCTTTGATCAATTTTGTAATTTATTTTGGTTGATTGGTTCATTTTGTAAACTTATTGTCAAGGCAAAATAGCACGTCGGCAGATCGGGAATTTGTATGTTCAATTCGTCGCAGCGCGAGCTCCTGCGGGTCATAAGCGAGTCGGGCCCTTTAAGCCGGACCGATCTTGCTTCCGCGATCGGGCTCAGCAAAGCGGCGATGAGCGGCATTGCCCGCGAGCTTATCGATCGCGGCGTGCTGCACGAGACGGAGACCATCTACGGCCAGGGCCGGCCCTCCGTGCTGCTCGACCTGAAACCCGAATGCGCCTTCTTCATTGGCATCTCGCTTCTTGAAGATCCCGCTCCAATGATCCTCAGCGATCTCAACGGCAATATCATCGCCCGTCAGCAGTTGCCCCATTCCCGTGATCCCAAGGTCATCGCCAATGCCATCGCCTACGGCCTGCCGGAAATCCTGAAGGGCCACCCGCAGGCAAGCTCGAAGCTTGCCGGCATCGGCGTGGCGCTGTCCGGTTTCGTCGATGAAAAGCAGGCAACCTGCGTGCAGTCCACCCTGCTTGGCTGGCAAGATGTGCCGCTTGCCGAAATCATCCGCCACGCAAGCGGCGTCGATACCTTCATCGAAAACGACGCCAAGGCCGTCGCCGTCAGCGAGAAACTGTTCGGTATTGCCCGCGACACGCCGAATTTCTCGGTCGTTTCGCTGGGAGACGGCATCGGCTGTGCCCATTTCATCGACGGCAAGCTCTATCGCGGCAATCATGGCGGTGCGGGCGAAATCGCCCATGCGACGATCGAGCCCGGCGGTGCACCCTGCCGTTGCGGCAAACGCGGTTGCCTGGATACGATCGCCTCCATGAAAGCGATTAAGGAGATGGCCAGAGCCGCCGGCCTGAAATGCACCTCGCTGTCGGAACTGGAAGAGGAAGCATCGCACGGCACGGCCGAAGCGATTTCCATCATCCACAAGGCCGGCGCGGCTCTTGGCCTGGCGATCTCGCATCTGATTCAGATGAACGATCCGGGCATGATCCTCGTCACCCATGTCGAAGGTTCCTTCGAAGGCTTGTTCGGCACGGTCGTGCAGCAGGCGATCGAAGCCAATGTTCTTCCGCGTTATGCCGGCCAGACGCCGATCCGCACCCGTCGCGTCGATAGTGACGTCTGGGCGCGGGGCGCCGCCAGCATCGCCGCCCATAATTTCCTGATTGGTCCCAATTTAAGCTGAGGTTTCCCATGCGCATCGCCGTCGGTGGCATTCACATCGAATGCAGCACATACAATCCCGTCCTGAACGAGGAGAAGGATTTCCGGGTGGTGCGCGGCGAGGGACTGTTGGCAGCCCCCTATTTCGCCTTCCTTGGGGACTACGACGCCGAATTCCTGCCGACGATCCATGCTCGTGCCATTGCCGGCGGCCCGGTCGCGCGCCACACCTATGAGGCCTTCAAGACTGAGTTCCTGGAACGCTTGAAGCCCCTGCTGCCGCTCGACGGCCTCTATCTCGCCATGCACGGCGCCATGTATGTCGAGGGCATGGAGGATGCAGAAGGCGACTGGATCAGTTCTGCCCGCGCGCTTGTTGGCGATCACTGCACGGTTTCGGCCAGTTATGACCTGCATGGCAACGTCACCCAGCGCATCCTCGATGCGCTCGATATGTATTCCACCTATCGCACTGCGCCGCATATCGATGTCGAGGAGACCATGCGACGCTCGGTCTCCATGCTGGTGAAAAGCCTGAAGACCGGCGTGAAGCCCACCTTGCTCTGGGCGCCGATCCCCGCCGTCCTGCCGGGCGAACGCACCAGCACCGTCGATGAACCGGCAAAGAGCCTTTACGCCGAACTGCCCGGCATCGACGCGCTAGACGGCGTCTGGGATGCTTCGCTGATGGTCGGCTACGTCTGGGCTGACGAACCCCGCGCCACCGCCGCCGCCATCATGACCGGCACCGACCGCGCGGTGCTGGAGCGCGAGGCAAAGCGTCTGGCAAAGGCCTATTGGGACGTCCGTGAGGAATTCGTGTTCGGCTGCGAGACCGGCTCGATCGAGGAATGCGTTGCCAAGGCGATCGCCAGCCCCACCGGCCCCGTCGTGCTTGCCGAATCCGGCGACAATCCGACCGGCGGCGGTGTGGGCGATCGTGCTGACGTATTGGCCGAGCTGATTGCGAAGGGCGCCACCGGTGTCGTCTTCGCCGGCATCGCCGATAAGGCGGCCACCGAGACCTGTTATGCTGAGGGCGTCGGCGCCACTCTGGAGCTGACGGTCGGCGCCTCGCTCGATACCAAGGGCAGCAAGCCGGTGACGGGACGCTTCATGGTGAAGTTCCTGCACGAGACCGCTGACGCGGCCGACCGCCAGGCCGTCGTCTCGATCGATGGCATCGATCTGGTGCTCTCCGCCAAGCGCCGCCCCTATCACAACATCGCCGATTTTACCCGCCTCGGTCTTGATCCGCACACGGCAAAGATCGTCGTCGTCAAGTCGGGTTATCTCTCGCCGGAACTCGCACCGATCGCCAATCCCAAACTGATGGCGCTCTCGGCCGGCGTCGTCGACCAGTTCGTCGAGCGCCTGCCGCGCCTGCGCAAAGAGCACCCGACCTATCCTTTCGACAAGGATTTCAGCTTCGAGCCGCAGGCTTTCCTTTCTGCGCGCTCCGCGAACCGCTGAGGCTTGAAAGGCGAACCAATTGATTTTTGGTACCGCACGCTTGCCTGGCGTGCGGTTCTCGTCAAGACGTGCGCCTGCCGTTTGATTTGCCGCAAATCCAGGCCATTCGACCAATAAACAGGCAGATATTTATCTGCACAAAAAAGCGCTTGACGATCCGCCGGATTTGGTTTTGCATTGAACCAATATTAAATTGGTTCAGCCAATCATGGACGAAACGCAAGGCAATTCGAACTATGCGCTGGAGAAGCTGAGAGCTCTCCTGCAGTCGGATAGTCTCGATGCCGATGGCAAGCTGCCAACCGAACGTACGCTCTCCGAAATCCTCGGCGTCAGTCGCCGCTCCATCCGGCGCGCGCTGGAAGTGCTGGAAGCCGAAGGCCGCATCTGGCGCCGGCAAGGCTCCGGCACCTTTGCCGGCAAGCGGCCGGACGGTTGGAGCAACCATGTCGATTCCATCATCGCCGACACCGATCTCATGGAAATCATGGAAGTGCGCCTGCGCGTCGAACCGCAGCTTGCACAGCTTGCGGCCATGCGCGCCAAGGCCGCCGACGTCGAGCGCATGTATGATCTGGTGAAGAAGATCTACGAAAGCACGGATGCCGACGGCCGCGAACTCTGGGATGGCGCGCTGCATCGCCAGATCGCCCAATGCGCCGGCAATACATTCTTCCTGACGATCTTCGACGTCATCAACCGAGTGCGCCAGGACGAAGCCTGGCAGACGATCCGCGAGCGCGCCCGCAGCGCCAGCCGCACGCGCGAAGTCACCCATGGCCAGCACACAGCCATCGTCGATGCTATCGCCGCCCGCGATCCGGGAAAAGCCGGCGAAGCCATGCGCCAGCACCTGCTTACGCTGCAGGAAAGCCTCATCCGCATCACCTCTCTCGACCACACCGAAACGGAGGTCGAGAAGGAGCCCACCTGAGCGGGGAAAAAGCACGGCGGAGATAACCGCCGGCTCGGCACGACAAACGTGAAACAAAAACATAACAGAGGAGAATGAAATGAAATTCGCCAGATTGCTGACCACAGCCACAGCGGCAGCGCTCTTTGCGCTTCCCGCTTTCGCGGTCGAACTGAAGATCGGCCTGCAGGACGATGCAGACGTGCTTGATCCCGCGCAGTCGCGCACCTTCGTCGGCCGCATCGTCTATACCGCAATGTGCGACAAGCTCGTCGACGTCTCGCCCGACCTGAAGATCGTGCCGCAGCTTGCGACGGAATGGAACTGGTCGGCCGACGGCAAGGCGCTCACCATGAAGCTTCGCCAGGGCGTGAAGTTCCAGGACGAAACGCCCTTCAATGCTGAAGCCGTCGTCGCCACCATCGAGCGCAACATGACCCTGCCGGAATCGCGTCGCAAGAGCGAGTTGAGCTCCGTCCAGAAGGTCGAGGCGACAGGCGAATACGAAGTCAAGTTCACGCTGAAGAGCCCCGACGTCACCCTGCTGGCCCAACTTTCCGACCGCGCCGGCATGATCGTCTCGCCGAAGGCCGCAAAGGAACTCGGCGCAAAGTTTGGCGACCATCCCGTCTGCGCGGGCCCCTTCAAATTCGTCGAACGCGTCCAGCAGGACCGTATCGTGCTCGAAAAGTTCCAGGACTACTGGAACAAGGACAATGTCTTCATCGACAAGCTTACCTATCTGCCGATCCCGGATTCGACCGTACGCCTCGCCAACCTGCGTTCCGGCGATCTCGACATGATCGAACGCCTGGCCGCAACCGACGCCGAGACGGTCAAGAGCGATCCGAACCTCGTCTACAAGGATGTCGTCAATACCGGCTGGCTCGGCATCTATGCCAATGTCGGCAATGGTGCGCGCGCCGACAACCCGCTGGGCAAGGACAAGCGTCTGCGCCAGGCCTTCTCGCTGGCAATCGACCGAGATGCTGCCATGCAGATCGTCTTCGAAGGCACCGGCGTAGCCGGCAACCAGCCCTTCCCGCCGAGCAGCCCGTGGTTCGACAAGGACGTCCCGGTTCAGGCTCGTGACGTCGAGAAGGCAAAGGCCCTCGTCAAGGCTGCAGGCTTCGACCGCGTGCCGGTCGAAATGCAGGTTCCGAACAGCCCGGTCACGATGCAGATGATGCAGATCATCCAGTCCATGGTCGCCGAAGCCGGTTTCGATGTCAGCCTGAAAGCGACGGAATTTGCGACCCTGCTTAATGAGCAGACCGCCGGCAACTACCAGCTCAGCCGCTCCGACTGGTCCGGCCGCGTCGATCCTGACGGCAATATCCAGCAGTTCGTCACCTGCGGCGCCGGACTGAACGACAGCAAATATTGCAATGCTGACGTCGACAAGCTGCTGAACGAGGCTCGCCAGTCTCCTGACGATTCCGTGCGCAAGCAGAAATATGATGCTGCAACCGCAATCCTCAATGACGATTTGCCGATCATCTTCCTTGGCCACCAGTCCTGGATCTGGGCGCTGCACAAGAACATCACCGGCTTCGTCGCATCGCCCGACGGCATGATCCGCCTCGTCGGTGTGAAGAAGGAAGGCTGATAGCCACACGCTTCAGGAACGCGACGACCCTCGCCGCGTTCCGCTGATGGTATCGGAGCGCCCATGTACAGGTTTATCGCCAAGCGGCTGTTGGTCGCCATTCCAACTTTGCTGATCATTTCGGTCTTTGTCTTCTCGCTGCAGAAACTTCTGCCGGGCGATCCAGTTCTAGCCATGGCCGGCGAAGAGCGTGATCCACAGGTGTTGGAATTCCTGCGGGAAAAATATCACCTCAACGACCCCGTTCCTTACCAGTATTTCTACTGGCTGGGCTCGGCCCTGAAGGGTGATCTTGGCATTTCGCTGCGCACCAACCAGCCGGTGCTCGAACTCGTTGCCGAAAAGCTGCCGGTCACCATCCAGCTTGCGATCATGTCGATGATCTTCGCCTTCGTCATCGGCGTCCCCATGGGCATCCTGGCCGCGGTCAAGAAAAACACGATTATTGATTATCTCGCCAACCTCATCGCACTCACCGGCCTGTCGATCCCGAACTTTTGGCTCGGCATCATGCTGATCCTGCTGGTCTCAGTTAATCTTGGCTGGCTTCCGGCCTCGGGCTACGAACCCTTCTTCTCCAATCCATTGCGCTCGATCCAGACGATGCTGATGCCCTCCTTCGTGCTCGGCAATGCACTTGCCGCCACACTGATGCGCCACACCCGGTCGGCGATGCTGAGCGTCTTGAGCGCCGACTATATCCGCACTGCCCGCGCCAAGGGGCTTTCGGAAGGATCCGTGGTCTTGGAGCACAGCTTCCGCAATGCCCTCCTGCCGATCGTCACACTCACTGCACTGCTCTTTGGCGAGCTGCTTGCCGGTGCGGTTCTTACGGAGCAGATTTTCACCATTCCAGGCTTCGGAAAACTCATCGTCGATGCCGTCTTTAACCGCGATTATGCTGTCGTCCAGGGCGTCGTCATCTGCACGGCGATTGGCTTTATCCTGATGAACCTTGTGGCCGATGTGCTCTATGTTCTTCTCAATCCGCGCATGAGAGCTTCGCTATGACCGCAGTCGATCAAGTCGCAGCCGCGCCCGCCACGTCTGCAGAGCAGCGTTCGCCGAGCCGCGCCTGGCGCAAGCTGAAAGCCAACAAGGGCGCGCTCGTCGGCCTCGCCATCATCGCCTTCTTCGCAATCCTTGCCATCATCGCGCCGCTCCTGCCGCTCCCCGATCCGAACGCCACGAGCTGGTCGACGATCCGCAAGGCGCCGTCAGCAGCCCATTGGCTCGGCACCGACGACATCGGCCGCGATATTCTCTCGCGCATGATCTGGGGCGCGCAGGCCTCGCTGATGGCCGGCGTCTTTTCCGTGGCGATCGCCGTTCTCATCGGCGTGCCCTTCGGCCTGATCTCAGGCTATTTCGGCGGCTGGATCGACATGATCATCTCCCGCATCACCGAAGCCTTCCTGGCGATGCCTTTCCTGATCACCGCGATCGCGCTTGCCGCCTTCCTCGGCCCGAGCCTCAGCAATGCGATGATCGCGATCGGCCTTTCGGCCATGCCTATCTTCGTGCGGCTGACGCGTGGCCAGGTACTGGCGGTCAAGACCGAAGAATATATCGAAGGCGCGCGTTCCATCGGTCTTCGCCATTTCAGCATCATCACCCGCTACATCCTGCCGAATGTTTTCGCGCCGATCCTCGTGCAGGCGACGCTGACGATAGCAACCGCCATCATCGCCGAAGCCAGCCTCTCCTTCCTCGGCCTCGGCCAGCAGCCGCCGGCGCCAAGCTGGGGCTCGATGCTGAACGTTGCCAAGAACTTCCTGAGCCAGGCGCCGTGGATGGCGATGTGGCCCGGCATTGCCATCTTCCTCGTCGTTATCGGTTTCAATCTCTTGGGCGACGGGCTGCGCGATGCGCTCGATCCGCGCGAAGCATGACTCTTCGAAAGGACATATGAAATGACCGCATTTACGACCCGCCCCGAAATTCTGGGCACATTCGGCGTCGTCACCTCAACGCACTGGATCGCTTCGGCCGTCGGCATGAGCATCCTGGAAAAGGGCGGCAACGCCTTCGATGCGGCGGTTGCTACCGGCTTCACCCTGCAGATCCTCGAGCCGCACCTCGTCGGCCCCGGCGGCGACATGCCGGCGATCATCTATTCGAAGAAGAAGGACAAGGTCGAGGTCATCTGTGCTCAGGGCCCTGCCCCGGCAGGCGCCACTATCGAGCACTATACGTCCGAGGGCCTGAAGCTGATCCCCGGCGACGGCCTGCTTGCAACCGTCATTCCCGGCTCCTTCGACGGCTGGATGCTGATGCTGCGCGACTACGGCAGGCTGAGCGTGCGCGACGTGCTGGAGCCGGCAATCTATTACGCCGAAAAAGGCCATCCCATGCTGCCGCGCGTCTCCGCCACCATCACGGGTCTTGCCGAATTCTTCGAAAAGGAATGGCCGACCTCCTATGAGACCTGGGTGCCGGGCGGTTCGGTTCCCGAGCCACATTCCAACTTCAAGAACCCGGTTCTCGCCGAAACTTGGAAGCGCATCATTTCCGAAGCGGAAGCAAAGCAGGGCCGCGAGGCGCAGATCGAAGCGGCCCGCGACGCCTTTTACCGCGGCTTCGTTGCCGAAAAGATCGCAAACTATCTGAAGACGGCCGAAGTGATGGATGCAAGCGGCAGTCGCCACAAGGCGGTGCTGATGGCAGACGATATGGCGAACTGGTCGGCGACGATCGAGGAGCCGCAGACCTATGACTATCACGGCTGGACGGTCGCCAAGATCGGCCCCTGGGGCCAGGGTCCTGTCTTCCTGCAGACGCTGTCGCTCCTCAAGGATATGGACATCGCCTCGATGGCGCCAGACGGTGCCGATTTCGTCCATACTGTCACCGAGGCCATGAAGCTCGCCTTTGCCGACCGCGAGGTCTACTATGGCGATCCCGCTTTCTCCGATATACCGCTCGACCATCTTCTGTCGGACACCTACGCCGCCGCCCGCCGCAAGCTCATCACGGGCGAAGCCTCCTTCGATCTTCGCCCCGGCAAGGTGGCGGGTTTCGAGCAGCAATATGATGTAACGATGGACATGCTCGGCGCAGACTCCAAGACCGGCGCCGTCTACGAGCCGACCATGGCGCATCTGACGGAAAAGCGCGGCGACACCGTCCACATCGACGTCATCGACCGTGAAGGCAACATGGTCTCGGTCACCCCCTCGGGCGGCTGGCTGCAGTCCTCGCCGATCGTTCCGGGCCTCGGCTTCTGCTTGAATTCGCGGGCCCAGATGTTCTGGCTGAAGCCCGGACTGCCGACATCGCTTGCTCCTGGCAAGCGCCCCCGTACCACGCTCACGCCTTCGCTCGGCCTTTATGAAGGACGCCCGACGCTCGCCTTCGGCACGCCCGGCGGCGACCAGCAGGAACAGTGGCAGCTCTCCTTCTTCTTGCGCTATGTGCACCACAAGATGAACCTGCAGGCGGCAATCGACCAGCCGCTCTTCCACACCTCGCATTTCCCCGGCTCCTTCTATCCGCGCACACGTGAACCGGGTGGTCTGATGGTGGAAGGCAATTTCAGCGCTACAGTACTCGACAGTCTGCGTGCCCGCGGCCACAAGCTCACCGTCGCCGAGCCTTGGACCATCGGTCGCCTGACAGCAGCCCGCCGCGATGCCGACGGGCTGTTGCGTGCCGCCGCCACGCCGCGCCTCATGCAGGCCTATGCGGTCGGGAGGTAGGTATGACCTGGTCCATCGTCGCCCGTGATCCTGAGACAGGCTATCTCGGCATTGCCGTCGCCACCCGCTTCTTTGCGGTCGGCGGGCTGGTGCCGCATATCCGCGGCGGCATCGGCGCAGTCGCGACGCAGGCTTTCGTAAGCCCGCTCTACGGTACGGATGGGCTCGCTTTGCTTGCTACCGGCAAGGCGCCGGATGAGATCATCACCGAACTGACCGCCCGTGATGCCGGCCGAGACCAGCGCCAGCTTCACCTGATCGATGCGCGCGGCCGCAACGCCGCCTTCACCGGCGCCCAATGCATCGACTGGGCCGGTCATCTGATCGACGACAATGTTTCCGTCGCCGGCAATATGCTGGCCGGCCCCAATGTCGTCGCCGAGACGCTTGCTACCTATAAGAAGGCGTTGGATAAGCCCTTCATCGAGCGCCTGCTCGAAGCCATGCAGGCCGGCGAAGATGCCGGCGGCGACAAGCGTGGCAAGCAGTCTGCCGCTCTCCTCGTCCACCGCGATCAGGATTATCCCTGGCTTAGCATCCGCGCGGACGATCATCCCGATCCGCTCGCCGAACTGCGCCGGCTCTATGCGGTGGCCCAGGAGCGCTACATGCATGTCGCCGAAACGATGGCGACCAAAGCGAACCCGAACGGAATGATTGACAGGCGCGAGATCGATGAAAAGATCGCGGCGCTGGAAGCGGTGCGCCTTGCGGAAGGACGGCCGTCGGCCTCCTTCGCCACGCCTCTGAAGACCTGAAAGCCCCTCCGGCACAAAAAGAATAAGGGAACGATATGAGTGATCAGCCTGCAGCACCCGTCTCTCCGGTTCTTTCCGTCCGGAACCTGACAACCTCCTTTCTCGCCGACGGCGAGTGGAGATCCGTCGTCCGCAATGTCTCCTTCGATGTCATGCCGGGGGAAACGGTCGCCATCGTCGGCGAGAGCGGGTCCGGCAAGAGCGTCACCTCGCTTTCCATCATGCGCCTGCTCGCCAAAGGCTCAAGCCGCGTCGAGGGGAGCATCACGCTCAACGGGCGCGATATCCTTTCCCTCTCCGACAAGGAGATGCGTTCCGTGCGCGGCAAGGATGCCGCCATGATCTTTCAGGAACCGATGACCAGCCTGAACCCGATCTTCACCATTGGCCGGCAGATTTCCGAGGCACTCACCTGCCACGGCGATATCAGCAAGGCTGACGCACGAGCCGAAACGATCCGCCTCCTGGAGAAGGTGCGCATTCCGAACGCCGCATCCCGCTTCGATGAATATCCGCACCAGTTTTCCGGCGGCATGCGCCAGCGGGTCATGATTGCCATGGCACTCGCATCAAGGCCGAAGCTTTTGATCGCCGACGAACCGACCACCGCGCTCGACGTCACCATCCAGGGCCAGATCCTTGATCTCATCAAGGTGCTGCAGGAAGAGGAAGGCATGTCCGTTCTCTTCATCACCCATGACATGGGCGTCGTCGCCGAGATCGCCGATCGCACTATCGTCATGTATCGCGGCGAAGCGGTCGAAACCGGCACGACGGACGATATATTCAATCGCGGCAAACATCCCTATACGCAGGCCCTGCTCTCTGCCGTGCCGCGGCTCGGCTCGATGGATGGCCGCAAATGGCCGCTGCGTTTCCCGGTGATCGACACGGCGACTGGCGAACGCCGCGAGCCGGTGGAAGTGGCCGAAACCGTCGACCGCCGCAAGACGCCGATCCTCGAAGTGAAGAACCTCGTTACCCGCTTCGATATTCGCGGCGGTCTCCTCGGCCGCAAGACCGGCGCCATCCACGCCGTGGAGGATGTGTCCTTCGAACTCTTCCAGGGCGAGACGCTGTCGCTCGTCGGCGAATCCGGCTGCGGTAAATCCACCACTGGACGTTCGATCACACGCCTGGTGCAGCCGAACGCCGGCTCCGTCAGCCTTGACGGCTATGACGTGCTGAACCTCGACGCGATCAGCCTGCGTCAGATGCGCCGCAGCATCCAGATGATCTTCCAGGACCCCTTCGCCAGCCTCAATCCGCGCATGACGATAGGGGCTGCCGTCGCCGAACCCATTGTCGAACATGGTCTAGGCACCCGTGCCCAGGCTCGCGAAAAGGCCGCCGACCTGCTCGAACGCGTCGGCCTGAAGCCGGATATGATGAAGCGTTACCCGCATGAATTTTCCGGCGGTCAGCGCCAGCGCATCTGCATCGCCCGCGCTCTTGCGCTCGACCCGAAGGTGATCGTCGCGGATGAAAGCGTGTCCGCCCTCGATGTTTCGATCAAGGCGCAGGTCTGCAATCTGCTGATGGATCTGCAGCAGAGCCTCAACCTCGCCTTCCTTTTCATCTCTCACGACATGGCGGTGGTCGAACGCGTCAGCCACCGCGTTGCGGTCATGTATCTCGGCGAGATCGTCGAGATCGGCCCGCGCGAAGAGCTCTTCCGCAATCCGCAGCATCCCTACACCAAGAAGCTGATGGCGGCTGTTCCGGTGCCCGATCCCGCCCGCCGCGGCATTCGCCGCAACCTCGGCACCGACGAACTGAAAAGCCCCGTCCGCCCCGTGGGTTACGTGCCTCCGAAGCGTCAGTTCCGCGAGGTCGTAGCAGGCCATATGGTGCGGATGGAGGAAGCCGCCTGAGCTAGTCCAGGAGGCTCAACGGACAGTTTAGGGATGGTAGGTAT
This sequence comes from Rhizobium sp. YAF28, assembly GCF_052113285.1. NCBI lineage: Bacteria > Pseudomonadati > Pseudomonadota > Alphaproteobacteria > Hyphomicrobiales > Rhizobiaceae > Rhizobium > Rhizobium sp. YAF28. The sequence goes on from NZ_JBFRCX010000003.1 coordinate 246,432, forward strand.
TGCACGGAACGGACCACATACGGGGGGTGCGGTTTAATCCCTTTTGCTGCATCGCTTATATCATTTATTCCAGATATTATTTCAGTGGGAATTATTAACGCCAATCGGCGACGTTTGTGTTCTCTTATCCTTGCGAATCAAAAAGGTTTGATTTGCCTGGGGGCAGCCACCATGTTGAAGCATGGGGCGATAGAACAGTTGGGCAGGAGCACATGCTGCAACGGATTGAAGACATTGATGCCGCGCTAGTCGATAGGCTGCAGCATTCAGCGTTCAAATATTTCCTGAAGTATTCCAATTCTGAAAACGGCCTTGTGCCGGATACGTCGATCCCCGGCGTGCCGGCGAGCATCGCCGCGGTCGGCTTCGGACTTTCCTCCTATCCCGTCGGCGTCGAGCGCGGCTGGATCAGCCGCGCGGAAGCTGCCGAACGCGTCTTCAACACGCTGCATTTTTTCGCCAACGCCAAGCAGGGCACGGAACGCCACGCGACCGGGCATCGCGGTTTCTTCTACCACTTCCTGCACGTGGATACCGGCAACCGCGCCTGGAACAGCGAGCTTTCGACCATCGATACTGCTCTGCTCGTCGCCGGTATCCTGACCGCCGCGCAATATTTCGACGGCGAGGATCAAACCGAGACCGAGATTCGCGCGCTCGCAAAATTCATCTATGAGCGCGTCGACTGGCGCTGGGCGCTGAACAAGGGCGATTGTATCTCGATGGGCTGGAAGCCCTCTTCGGGCTTTCTGCGCTGGCGCTACCATGGCTTCGATGAAGCGATCATTCTCTACACACTGGCGCTGGCATCACCGACCTACCCGATCCCGCAATCGAGTTATGACGCCTTCACGGCAAGCTATTCGTGGATGATCTTCAACGAGCAGCCCTATCTCTATGCCGGCCCGCTCTTCATCCATCTCTTCTCCCATGCCTGGATCGATTTCCGAGGCATCCAGGACAAGCCGATGGTCGAGCGGAACTGGGACTATTTCCGCAACACGCAGGTCGTCATCAACGTCCAGCGCGACTACGCGGAACGCAATCCCGGCCAGTTCGTCGGCTACAGCAAGGATATCTGGGGCTTCACGGCTTGCGATGGCCCGCCGCCGACGCGGCGCATGCGCGGTGGCCGCAGCCCGAAAGTACTGGGTTATGCTGCCCGCGGTGCTCCGCTCGGCCCCGATGACGGCACGATCGCGCCCTGGGCAGCGCTCGGCTGCCTGCCCTACGACCGGCAGGCTGCCCTGGACGGCACCAAGGCGCTGCTGACGACCTATCCGAACCTGCTCCTGGAAGGCGGCTTCCCTGGCGGCTTCAACCCAACAGTCCAGACCAAGCGGCCTGAGGGTTGGGTCGATGACCGAACCGTGGCCATAGACCAGGGCCTTCTCGTCATGACGATCGAGAACGACCGCTCAGACTTCATCTGGAAGCTGATGCGCAAGTCGCCGGTCATCCGCCTCGGCCTCGAGCGCGCTGGCTTCACCGGCGGCTGGCTGGCCGGCGAAGAGCCGCAGGAACTGGTTCTGAAGGCGGGCTGAACCTAACGCGAAAAGACATGCGCCTTGCCGGCGATATCGAGGCGAACGAGATCGCCCCGCGCCGGCAACGCCACACTCGATGTCTTGATGAGGATCGGCGGCAGGGCGACAGCGGCAAGCGACACCGCCACCGTGCAGGTCGCGCCGCCGAATTCTACATCCACGACACGCCCGCCATATTTCGCATTGTCCTCACCGACAACGACGCGGATCTGCTCCGGCCGCAGCATGATTTCCGCCTTGCCCTGATGGGCTCCCTCAACCGGCACGCTGCCGAGCGCACAATCGGCAAAACCATTCTTGATGATCGCCGGCAGCATCACCGCATCGCCAAGGAAAAGCGCCGTCTCGCGATCCCGCGGCTTGAGATAGAGCGTCTGCGGCGTGCCGGCCTGCACAAGCCTCCCCTCGCGCAATACCGCAACCTGATCGGCAAAGGACAGGGCCTCACCCTGATCGTGGGTCACGAGGACGGCGGTGATGCCGGCGGCCTGCAACACGCGGGCCACCGCCTTGCGCATGTTTTCGCGCAGCCCCGTATCCAGGGCCGAAAACGGCTCATCCAGCAGCATCAGGCGCGGCCGGCGGCCGAGCGCACGGGCAAGCGCCACACGCTGCTGCTGGCCGCCCGAAAGCTGGTGCGGGCGGCGATCCAGCATACTGTTTTCCAGCTCCACCATTTCCAGAAGGTCGCGAATTCGCTTCTCGCGATCCGGCGCGCCGCGCTCGAAACCGAAACCGATATTCTCGGCCACGCTCAGATGCGGAAAGAGCGCGCCATCCTGCGAGACGATGCCGATGCCGCGCTTGTGGGCAGGAACACATGCCGGCCCGTCAGCGAGCACCTCACCATCGAGCGTTACCCGGCCGGCGTCAGGCTGTTCGAAGCCGGCAATGATGCGCAGCAGCGTCGTCTTGCCGGAACCGGAGGGACCGACAACCGCCGTACGGCTGCCCGCCTGCACTTCAAGCGAGATATCCTTCAAGGCCTGAACCGGCCCATAACGCTTGCTGATAGCGTCGATCGTAAGCAGCGTCATTGGCCGGCAGTCCGTTTCGATTGGGCATAGAGCATAAGGGTGAGTGGCAGCGACAGCACGACCATCATGAAGGCATAGGGTGCTGCAGAGACATAATCGATCTCGCTGGTCATCGACCAAAATTTCGTCGCCAGCGTATCGACGCCGTTTGGCGACAACATCAGCGTCGCCGTCAGTTCATTGGTGATGCCGAGTGCTGCGAGCGCCACGCTGGCGGCGGCCCCCGGCGCTGCGAGCCGCATGGTTATCTGGCGCACGGCCTGTCCCGGCGTGCGGCCAAGCCCCATTGCCGCCCGCTCCAGCTCGACAGGCGCCTGCGCAATGCTGGCGCGCAGGCCGACCATGGCGCGCGGCAGGAAGAGCAGTACATAGGCGACGAGCAGCGTTGCAAAGGTCTGGTAGAGCGGCAGGATGAGACGGACGGTGATCGAGACAAGCGCAAGCGCCACGACGACACCGGGCAGCGAACCGACATAATAGTGGCAGGCTTCGAGGATGCGCTGGAGGCGGCCCGGCGCGCGCACCGAGAGCCAGGCCATAGGGGCAGCAGCGATCGTCGTCAGCACGCCACCGGCGACGGCGAGAACGATCGTCTGTGCAAAGGCACTCGCCACCTCGATGCGCCAGATGCCGAGTCCGCCGAGATAGAGCCAACGGCCGAGCGTGATCAGCGGCACGCCGAGCGTCAGCGCTGCGAGGACGATCGGCAGAGCCACGGCGGGCACTACGAACCAGCCGAGCCGGCGACGGTCTGCCGGGCGCGCTGAGCCGGAGCCAACGCGTGCATATCGCTCATTGCCGCGCAGCAGGATCTCGAGGCCGAGCAGGAACAGGCAGCAGGCGACGAGCACGCCGCCGAGCATGTTGGAAGCCGGGCTGTTGTAGGAAGACTGGAACTGATCGACGATCGCGGTCGCAAAGGTATCGAAGCGGATCATCACGAACAGACCGTATTCCGACAGCAGGTGCAGCGCGATCAGCAGCGAGCCGCCGCAGATGGCCAGGCGAAGCTGCGGCAAGACCGTGCGGAAGAAGACCCGCCAAGGATCGAGGCCAAGCGAAGCAGCGGCATCCTCGATGGCGGGATCGAGCCGGCGGAGTGCCGCGGCAACCGGCAGATAGAGGAAGGGGTAATAGGCAAGCACCGAAACGAATACGCCGCTCTGCGACCCGCGCATGCCTGGAAGCAGGCTCACCCAGGCATAGGAATGCACGAAGGCCGGCACGGCAAGCGGGGCGATGGCCAGCCATGCCCAGAGCCGTGCGAACGGGATATCTGTCCGCTCCGTCAGCCAGGCAAGTGTGACGGCAAGCGCGATAGACAGCGGAACGGTGATCGATTCCAAAAGAACCGTATTGACGAGAAGCTCGCCGACACGCGGGCGAAAGACCAGCGTTTTTACCGTTCCCCAGCCGACATCATAGGTTACCCAGCCGATGAAGCCGAGCGGCACGAGGCTGAAAATCGCTACGATCGATGCGACGAGAACGACGGAAGCGTGCGGCACGCGCCAGCGCGGCAAAACCATTCGCGAGGTCCTTGGCGCCTCGTTGCCGGATGCGAGCAATCTATTGTCCTGCAGCAAGGCCGATGCCTTCACACGCTGAAAAAGGAAGGCAACCGCCTTTGAGGAGCGGTTGCCAGATTTCGTCATGCCCTAAGGTTTTCTTGAGCCAAAAGCAATAGTTTTGGCTGGAAGAAGACTGCGGCAGAAAGGTTAGATAAGGCCGGCGGCCGTCATCAGCTCCACGACCTTCTTGCTGTCGAGGGTCGAGGCTTCAACCTTCGGCGCGTTGAGGTCGGAAAGCGGCACCAGCCTGTCGTTGGAGGCCGCATCCTTGCCGATGGCGTATTCAAAGGAATCGCCGTCCTTGAGCACGGTCTGGCCAGCCTTGCTGGTGAGGTAGTTCAGGAAAGCCTGAGCTTCCTTCATGTGTTGCGTGGACTTCAGGATACCGCTGCCCGAAACGCTGACGAAGGCGCCCGGATCCTGGTTCTTGAAATAGTGCAGGCCGACATTCTTGCTGTTCTCACCGGTCTTGGCCTGATCGCCGAACCAGTAGTAGTGATAGATGATCGCGCCTTCGACTTCACCGGCATTAACCGCCTTCATGGCAACGCTGTTGCCCTTGTAGGGGGTGGCATTGTCCTTGAGACCTTTCAGCCAGGCCTTGGTGGCGTCTTCACCCTTCAGCTGCAGGAAGGCGGCAACGATTGCCTGGAAGTCGGCGCCTGCGGGAGCCGCGCCCCAGCGACCCTTCCAGGCCGGGTCCTGCAGATCGAGCATCGACTTCGGCAGTTTGTCTTCGGTCAGCTTCGTCTTGTCATAGGCAAAAACGGTCGTGCGCGCGGCAATGCCGGTCCACATGCCGTCGGCCGGGCGATACTGCTCCGGAACCTGCTCCAGCGTGTCCTTATCGACGGGCGCAAACAGGCCGGCGCCATCGACCAGCGTCATGGCCGGCGAGTTTTCGGTGAGGAAAACGTCGGCGGGCGAAGCATCGCCTTCCTGGATGATCTGGTTGGCGAACTGCATATCGCTGCCCTGGCGCATGGTGACCTTGATGCCGGTCTCCTTGGTGAAGGCATCGATCCATTCGCGGCCGAGGCTTTCGTGCTGGGCATTATAGACGACGATGCCTTCGGACTGCTGCGCATTGGCACTGCCTGCGAGCGCGGTGGCTGCGAGAAGTGAAGCGGCAAGCGCAAGCGCGCCGGAAAGACGGTTAAGAGCAATTTTCATGATGGCCTCCGTGGCGATGTCACCCGAGCTCCCAAGGGTGATGGCAGGCGTATATTTTTGTTGACTGATTACTTCAAGTTTCGAGGTCAAAAATAACATCACATTATCTTGACTCAATCTTTCATCTTCGCGGGGAATAAATCCGGATTTCGTCAAAAAAAGCGACGCCGGCGAGGCGTCGCTTCTTAGATTCCAATGCGTTAGCTTATTCGACGTCGAACTTGACGCCCTGCGCCAGCGGCAGCGTCTTGCCGTAATTGACGGTGTTGGTGGAGCGTCGCATGTAAGCCTTCCAGGCATCCGAACCGGATTCACGGCCGCCGCCTGTCTCCTTCTCGCCGCCAAAGGCTCCGCCGATCTCAGCACCGGACGGACCAATATTGACATTGGCGATGCCGCAATCCGAACCACGCGAAGACAGGAAGGTCTCCGCTTCGCGCATATTGTTGGTGAAGATCGAGGACGACAGACCCTGCGGCACAGCGTTGTGCAGCTCCAGCACAGCGTCGAAATCGCTGTACTTGATGACGTAGAGGATCGGCGCGAAGGTTTCCTGCTCGACCGGGCCGGTCTGCTCAGACATTTCGACGAGTGCGGGACGAACATAGAAGGCTTCTGCCGAACCGTTCTCGACGCGCTCACCACCGACGACAGCGCCGCCGGCGGCCTTTGCCTGGCCGAGGGCCGTCTGCATCTTGTCAAAGGCCTGCCCGTCGATCAGCGGGCCGACCAGCGTGCCTGTTTCCAGCGGGTTGCCGATCGTCACCGAACCATAGGCCTTCTTCAGCCGTGGAACGAGCTGGTCGTAGACGCTCTCATGCACGAAGAGACGGCGCAGCGTCGTGCAGCGCTGGCCGGCCGTGCCCATGGCCGCGAAGGCAACGCCCCGCAGCGTCAGATCAAGATCGGCCGTCGGGCAGACGATTGCGGCATTGTTGCCGCCAAGCTCCAGGATTGCGCGGGCAAAGCGCTGCGACAGGCGCGGGCCTACGGCGCGGCCCATGGCCGTGGAGCCGGTGGCCGAAACGAGCGGGATCTTCGGATGGTCGACCAGCACTTCGCCAACCTCGCGGCCGCCGATCAGGAGCGTCGAGAGATTTGCCGGCGCCTTGCCGCCTTCAGCAACAAAACGCTTCAGCGCCTTCTCGAACAGCGCCTGGACGGCAAGCGCTGTCAGCGGCGTCTTTTCCGAAGGCTTCCAGACCGTGGAATTGCCGCAGACGATGGCGAGTGCTGCATTCCACGACCAGACAGCCACAGGGAAATTGAACGCCGAGATGATGCCGATGGCGCCAAGTGGATGCCAGCTTTCCATCATCCGGTGCTCGGCGCGCTCGGTGGCGATCGTCAGGCCATAGAGCTGGCGGGAAAGGCCGACTGCGAAATCGCAGATATCGATCATTTCCTGCACTTCGCCGAGGCCTTCGGAGGTGATCTTGCCGACTTCGATCGAGACCAGGCGGCCGAGTGCAACCTTGGAGGCCCGCAGCTCTTCGCCGAGCAGGCGGATCAGCTCGCCGCGTTTCGGCGCCGGAACGGCACGCCATTCGAGGAACGCCTTGTGCGCCGCGTCGATCGCCGCCTTGGCGTCCGCAACAGAATGCTCCTTAAGCTTTCCAATTTCCTTGCCCGTGATCGGTGATGTCACCGAAAGCGTACCGCCGGTATATCTGTTGGCATCGACGCCGAGATCGGCGAGCAGCTTGGCGGTTTCGGTGGCGAGATCGAGGACGGCGATGGTCATTGTCTTGGTTCCATTCTTGTTGTTCTCAGAAACGGGCATCGGCGAAATGGGCGACCTGAGCGCCGGCTTCGTACCATAATTCCTTGAGTGCGCGGAAGCTCGGCTCACGCGGATCGGTCAGTGGCAAAGGCAGATCCGCTTCGGCCATCCGGCCAAGAATATGCTCCGCCAAAGTGCGGCCGAACACTGTCCCGGGCGCGATCCCGCGGCCATTATAGCCCGAAAAGCCGATGACATTGGGAGCGAATTTGTGGAAGCGCGGCAGTGCATTGTCGGTCATGCCAATCTGCCCGTACCATTCGCACTCGAATTCGATATCGCCGATCTCGGGGAAAAGCCGCTTCAGCGAGCGCTTCGCCCAGCCTTTGTGCACGGAAAGGCCAGTATTGCGCAACGCCCCGACACTGCCGAAGACCAGGCGGCCGGCCTGATCCATCCGGAAGGAGGAGAGGATTTCCTTTGTATCCCACGCACCCTCGCGATTGGGCAGGATCGACTGGCGCAGATTGTCGCCGAGCGGCACGGTGGCAAAATTGAAATAGGGCAAAAACACCTGCTCGTTGCGCACCTGCTCCCAGGGTCCAGTGCTATAGGCATCCGTCGCTACAATGATCCAGTTTGCCGTGACCTGTCCGCGCGCCGTCTTCACCACCCAGCGGCTGCCCTGCCGCTCGGTTGCGATAATAGGGCTTGCCGTATGCAACACGACACCCGCCTTCTGCGCCGCATGGGCAAGCCCGCGCGCATAGGCAAGTGGCTGCAGCGTGCCGGCCCGCATATCGAGCAGCGATCCGGCATAGGCATTCGTACCGATGCGTTTTGCCGTCTCATCCGCATTGAGCAATGTGACGGGCGCGCCGCGCGCCGACCATTGCTTGTAGCGCTCCTCGACTTCCTTCAACCCATCGGGACCGACGGCGCAATGCAGCGTACCCTGCTTTTCGAGCTCGCAAGCAATGCCATGCTTTTCGATCAGTTCCATCACCAGCCGTGGCGCGTTGCCAAGCAGGTCGAGCAGACGCTCGCCATAAACCGGGCCGAGCACACCGGGCAGGTCATCAGGCATGACCCACATGCCGGCATTGATGAGGCCGACATTGCGACCTGCGCCGCCGAAACCGATCTCCTTGGCCTCGAGCAGCACGACCCGCGATCCGGCTTCGGCCAGATGCAGGCCGGAAGAAAGACCCGTATAACCGCCACCGACGATGACGACATCGGCCTCGATAGCGCCTTCCAGCACAGAGGTGACGGGTGGCTGGGGAGCAGTCTTTTCCCACAGGCCGTGGGAGCGCGGATCATTGAGCATCAGACAGTCCAGTCAGGATCGAAATCGGCACTCTAGCGCCGCCTCCGCCCTTGCGGAAGCGGCCAAATATCAGGCGACCGTCTTTAGCTTCAGGCCGGAAAGGCAGAGCTTTTCCATGGCCATGTCGAGCGAGGCGGCCTGCCGCTCGGCATAGAGCGCGAGCTCGTCCTGGACCTTCGCGCCGAGCGCCTCCTCGAAGGCATCCCGATTCGAGCGTGTCGCATAATTCTGCTGCTGGTCCGTGCCGAGGTTCGACTGGAAGATACCGGCCGCGCTGACGGGCAGGAAATCCTCGTAGATGATGGGATCGAACCGCAGATAGCCCTCGGCGATCAACGCATCCGGATCGGAGGGCAGCTGTCCCTTGGCCGCAATACCTTCGGGCGTCGCCGAATAGTGGAAGAAGGCAAACCCCTCGCGCCGCAGCTCGTCCCAGCTGTCCGGCAGTGCTTTGAAACGCTCGGCAAGTTCGACATCGTAGTCGCCGGCCTTGGCGCCGGATGCGCCGACCTGCACTTCGCCGCGCACCGAGGCAAGCAGCCGATCATAGAGCGCCCGGCCCTTGGCCGTCAGCGCCACGCCGCGCTGTTCGATCTCGCCGAAGCGGGCCGTATGCGTGCCTGATGTCGTCCCGGCCTCGCCGGCAAAAGCAATCGGTTCTTCCAGAGCCTTGAAGCTCGTCTGCCGCAGCAGGATATCGCAATTGCGTCGCGGCGGGCCTTCGATGACGGCCTTGGGCGTGATGCCGCGCTCCGGCATGCGCCGTTGCACTTCATCAATATCGAGCGTGCGCGGCGTCAGATGGTTGATATGCGGCCCCTTGAAACTGACGACGTCTGCAATGAGGCGGTGGGCATCATGCAGACGCTTGTAGGTCTCGGCGCTGACCGTCGCCTCGCCGTGCCAGCGGAAGGTTTCCAGCGCCCCAGCAACGAACTCCGCAGCTTCCGCTTCCGTCAGACCGCCGGCTTTCTCATGCTGTTCGATGAGGACGATGGCGCGCGGTGTGTAGATGCGCCGTCTTGCGAGGATTGCCGCGGCTTCAGCGCGCAACTCTTCGTCTTCGATCAGTTCCAGGCGCAACAACGAGGTGAAGACGCGGAACGGATTGACGTTCAGCGCCGCTTCATCGACAGGCCGGAAGCAGGTGGAATGTACGGGAACGCCGGCGACCGAGAGATCGTAGTAACCGACCGACTGCATCCCCATGACGGCAAAGAGCCGGCGGATCGTAAACAGCTCTTCGGCCGTTCCGAGACGGATCGCGCCATGACGCTCGACATCGATGCGCTCGAGCTCGCCTGCGCGCCGAAGCCGCTCGCTCAGTCCCTGGTCTTTTGCGAGGACTTCGGCGTTGACCTCTCCCACGAGCTCGATCAGCGTGCCGTATTGCGGCACCTCCGTCCGGTACATCTGCGACATGGCTTCGGTGAAAAGCGAACGGATGCGATCCGTGGAGACGAAAGCGCCGGGCATGAAGAAACTCCGCGTTCATTCCGATTTTGCAGGATGAAGTTCTTTACAAGGCCGCCGAAGCGGTGAATATCGACGTTTCGGAAATAGTTCATTCTGAAATGGAATGATCATGCTCTCACCAAGACGTTTTTTGCCGTCGATCTCGCACCTCGCCGCCTTCGAGGCGGTCGCCCGCACCGGCAGCGTTACGTCAGCCGCCCGCGAACTCGACCTGACACAGAGCGCCGTCAGCCGCCAGATCAAGGCGCTGGAGGAGCAACTCGGCGTCGAGCTTTTCCTGCGCGAACGCCAGACCGTGCGACTTACTCTTGCCGGAGACGCCTACGCGCGTGAGATCCGCGAGGCACTCCGCCGTATCTCCAGCGCCTCGCTAAACCTCCGCGCTAACCCGCATGGCGGTACTTTGAACCTCGCAATTCTGCCGACCTTCGGCACGCGCTGGCTGGCGCCGCGCCTCGGCCGCTTTCTCGCCACCAATCCGGGCGTCACGATCAACCTCGTGACCCGGCTCTCCTCCTTCGATTTCCGGCTCGATACCATCGATGCCGCCATCCACTTCGGTCATCCCCACTGGCCGGGCGCGGAACTCGCCTTTCTGATGTCGGAACGCACGCTGCCCGCCTGCAGCCCGGATTTCCTCAAACGCAACGCGATCTCCCGCGCGGAAGACCTGCTGACAGCGCCCCTCCTGCATCTGACAACCCGGCCCGACGCCTGGGAACGCTGGTTTGCCGACAACGGCGTCGTCTTCGAAAGCGTGCACGGCATGCTGTTCGACCAGTTTGCGACGGCAGCGCAGGCAGCGATCGCCGGCCTCGGTGTTGCCCTGCTGCCGACTTTCCTCATCCAGGAAGAACTGAAGCGCGGCGATCTCATCCCCGCCGTCGACCGCGAGATGGAAAGCCGCGAACGCTATTATCTCGCTTTTCCGCCGGAACGCGCAGATTACGCTCCGCTTGCCGCCTTCCGCGACTGGATTGTCTCCGAAGCCCGTTCGGGTCCTGAAATGTAAGGAAGGCTTGCATCGCAGCAGCGGTTTCGACCATTATGCGCGCCATCAGAATTCGATGCAGGAAATTCCCATGAAGCCGATCTTCGTCCAGCTCCAGTGTGCTCCAGGCAAGACCTATGAGGTCGCCGACGCCATCTACAAGACCGAACTGGTCTCGGAGCTCTATTCGACATCAGGCAATTACGACCTGCTGCTCAAGGTCTACATCGAAGAAGGCCAGGATATCGGCAAGTTCATCAATGACAACATCGCCAACATCCCCGGCATCGTCCGTTCGCTGACGACATTGACCTTCAAGGCGTTCTGAACCAGTTAACCCTTTTGTTAATAAAGCCGCTCGGGGTGCATCTTCATATACCGCACCTTAACGGCCGGCGTGGCTGGTCATTCCCACAGAGAATAGGTGGGAAATGTCCGTCTCCATGACAGTGACCGTCGAAAAAAGGCCGCAGCTTGATGCTGCGCCTCTCATCGTGCACGTCGTGCGCCAGTTTCTGCCGAACCGCGGCGGCCTGGAAGATGTGGTCGCCAATCTCGCCCGCCAGACCCTGAAACGCGGATACCGCGTTCGCGTCGTCACGCTCAATTCCCTCTTTACCGCACCTGAAAACAAGCTGCCGGCGCGCGAAATCATCGACGACATCGAGATCGTGCGCATCCCCTGGTCGGGCAGCAGCCGCTATCCGCTGGCGCCGCAGGTGTTCCGTCATATCGGCGATGCCGACCTGATCCATGTCCATGCGATCGACTTCTTCTTCGATGCACTCGCCTGGGGCAGGTTCCTGCACCGCAAGCCCATGGTCGTCACGACCCATGGCGGCTTCTTTCACACGAAGAAATTCCTGGCGATCAAGAAGGTCTGGTTCAGGACGCTGACACGGCGCTCGGCGAGCGCCTATCGCCGCGTAGTCTGCTGCAGCGCGTCCGATCTCAGCCAGTTCATCCAGATCGTCCCCGATGGCATTACCATCGAGAATGGCGCCGATATCGGCAAATTCGCCGATGCCTCCTCGCGCACCCCCGAACGGCGCGTCGTCACTATCGGGCGCTTCTCGGTAAACAAACGGCTCGATCTGCTACTGGATGCAACGGCAGCGCTCGTCGAACGCAATCCCGGCTGGCGTCTCGATATCATCGGCGCCGAATCCGATCTCAATGCCGCCAATCTCAGGCGCGAGATCACCGCAAGGTCGCTGGACACGGCCGTCACTCTGACTATTTCGCCGGATAATCAAACGATCCGCGAGATCATCGCGAAAGCTTCTCTTTTCGCTTCCGCCTCGGAATATGAGGGCTTCGGCCTCGTCGCGCTGGAAGCGATGAGTGCCGGCCTGCAGCCAGTCCTGAACTCCAATGAGGCTTACCGCGTACTTGCCGGGCGGCACGAGCAGATCATTCTCGCCGACTTCATGAAGCCGGATCGGGCCGCTGACGCGATCGAGGAAGCCTACCGGAAAGTAAGCGCCGAGGGTACAGCACTGCGGGAGAGCCTTGTTCAGGCCGCGCACGCTTATTCGTGGGACGCAGTCGCCGAACGCTATATCGACCTCTACCGGTCGATCGGCATTGCCGCCTAGCGCAATTCCGAACACAAAACCGCTGCGCAGTTTTGCGGGAAGTGCTCCAACAAAGCAGGAAATTCTCAGGCCTTCGCTAACCGAACGATCTCGTCCAGCACCAGCTTGCGCGATTCCGGCGGCGTCAGGTTGTGATCAGCATCCTGCAGCATCACCACCCGCACATTCGGATGCCGTGTAAACTTGTGCCCGCGCGGGCCGAAATGGAAATACATGTGGTCGAGACCGACATCGCCTTCGCTGTAGATCAGCGTCAGCGGCACCTTGCGCCTGCCAAGCGCCGCAAAGGACTGGCGCACTTGCCGCGCGATATGACGGCGGCCTGGAATGAGTTCGACAAGCGGCGCGATGCGCGGCGAAAGCCGGCGGCCGATCGCGATGAAGATGTTCTGCAGGGCCGCAAAGACATCGACCTCGCCGCGGAACAGCCGTCTGACCGTGTCGAGCCGCATCATCCGCTGACCGTAGTCGTCGACGCTGCGCGGAACAGAGACGACATGCTCGCGCCGCACCGGCATCTCGGGATCCCAGTAGTAGACGAAGGGATTAATCGAAACGATCGCCTTCAAACGCTCATCCTCGATGCCCGCGCGCAGGGCCACATAGCCGCCGCTGCAGCGACCTGCGACCATGATCGGTCCGGCGACAAAGCTTTCCAAGAGATCCAGCGAGGCGAGCGCGTCTTCCGTCTGTGTCGCCGAATAGAGAACCTGTTCCGGCGCATCCGGGCGCGGAACGCTGTCGCCGACATTGGCGGAATCGAAGCGGAGTGAAACGACGCCCTGGCGAGCGAGCGCACGCGCCATATCGACAGTCGTACGACCCCAGCCGGCATGCCGGTCATAGGCCGTCGACATAAAGAGCACGGCATTACCCTTGATCTCGCCCTGCGGCCGGCTGATGACGCCGATCAGATGCTGGAAGGCTCCGAATCGAACCGGAATTTCCTCAAAACCATCACCCGCGAGCGACTGGTTTCCGACTTCCTGCGGAGAGTGCCCCGCGGATGCGGCAGACACGGTTGTCTCGACAAGCCATTCGGTGAGCAGCGCGATGACTGCCATCGGCGTCTTGGCAAAGAGCGGGTTCGTGACCAGCTCGTCATAACCTTCGAAAACGCGCTGCTCGACATTGCCGCCGAGCGCCTTCAGGGCGTCGGCGAAGGCCGTATCGTCACCCCGAACCGGGCGTTCGAGGATGAGGTAATTCGGCGCCGCCAGGCCCTGCGGTGAACTGATATTGAGCTTGCCGATTTCCGCAGCAATCGCGTCGGGCAAGGTCAGACCGGCGATCTGCACCTGGGCGCTCGGCGCATGCTCCTTGCCGAGACCGAGGTCGGCATGGATGATCCGCGACCACATGTTGATTTCGCGCAGATGCCCCCTGCCGCTTAGAATAGGCGCAAGCAGCGCGACACTGTCGACGCCCTCGATCGAATGGCCAGTCAAATGAGCAAGCGTGCCGCCGAGACCCTGGCCGACAAGGATGATCTGCGAGCAGCCGCTGAGCGTCTTCAGCTTTACAGCGGCCGCGCGGATGGAGTTCTTCCAGATTTCCAGGCTCGGCGTCTGATTTCCGAAATCGAGTGCGTCACCCGTGCCCGTATAGTCGAACCGCAGGCTCGGTACACCGATATCGGAAAAATGCTCTGCCGCCACACGATAGAATTTCCGCGTGCACATTTCCTCGAAACCCCATGGGCTGACGAAGAGGACGGCAGCCGAGCGTCTTGCGACATCAGGCTTTTCGGGCATGAACAGACCAATCGTGCCATCGAAGACAACGGGAAGAGCAGCGGCACGGCCGGCGCCTTCTGCTGGTTCACGCGAGAATTCTTCGTTGACCGGCTTCTTCGCTTCTCCTTCTCGGGTCGGCGGGGTGATGAAATTGACCACGCGCCTTGCCGGTCCCTTCAGCAGCGCCGGCATCTTGTCGAGGATCGAGCGCAGCACCTGGATATCTTCGGCCGGAACGGCGCGCAGGACTTTCAACGCAGCAAAATAAGTAAATGTGCCAGCGATGATCGCCGCGACAAGACCAATCGGACCCTGGATGAGCTCAAGTGCAGTGATGGCACCGCAGCCGCAAAATACCGCCGCGAGAGTAATCTTCGTAAGGCTGAGATAAAGGCCCGAAAGCTGAGTTCCGAATCCCGTTTGCCTGACCATCATTACCGACATCGCAACAAATACGGCTATGCGCACAAGCGCGGCACCCTCGGCGGCAAGACTAGGTACGATGAGTAAACAACCCACTACCATCAGGAGGCCACCTATCACACTGATTTTCAACCGTACATTGGCCTTGTCGATTGAAAGCAGGTACAGGCTGAGAACCTGCATGAGAGTGTAGGCAGGCGCGACAAGCGCAAGCAGGGCGACTACTCCGCCGCTTCGGTCGAAGGCTTCGCCGAAGACCACATGCACAAGTTCAGTAGAGATCGCAGCAAGCCCGAGGCTCATCGGCAGCACAATATAGGCCATGCTGCGGATGACGGCGGCAAAGGCCTCGACCGGGAATTTCGAGTCGGCGCTGGCATGCCGCCGTTCAGAATAATAGGGCAGCAGGCTGCCGCTCATCTGGATGGGAAGCTGCAGCGCGATATTGGCGATCGACAGGCCGGCAGCATAGAAACCGACCATTTCCACCGACCAGAACTGCTGCAGGAAGAGCAGTTCGATACGGTTGAGGAAGATCGAATCGATGATGAACTGCATCGACAGGATGACCGACGACGAAGCCAGATATTTGAGCGAGACGCCGCAGCGGTCACGACGGGTAAAGAGGATCGGCAAGGTAGCGACGAAAAGCACGAGCTGGCCGAGCGCATAGCCGACGAGCACGCCCAGCACCCCATAAAAAACGGCACCGACCGCCACACCCACAAGCTGAAAGACCGAGACGATCAGCGTCAGCTGAAAGAAGGTGCCAAGCCGCTTTTCGCCGATGAGGTAGAATTTGACGAAGGAGCCAATCGCCTGGACGAAGAAGAGAATGCCTGTCACAAGCGCCACCGACGGCGCGGTATCAGCCCAGTGCATTTCCTCCGATGTCAGGAAGAACAGGGCATAGAGCCCCAGCAGCACCAACGTGGAGCAGACCATGAAGGTGACCAGGATCGAGGCAAATCCCCTACGTTGCTCGAAACTGTAGCCCTGCGCCGAAAGCTGCGGCAGCGTCTTCAGAAGCGTGATGCTGGAGCCGAGCTCAGCAATCGAGGCCCCTGTGACAACGAGCCAGAGCGAAAAGGCGACGATACCGTTGGCCTCGGGGCCGAGCAGGCGTGCGGTTATGATCGAGGATACGAATCCCGTCACCAGAAGCAGCATGCCAGCCGCCGCATTCATCACCGAGTTTGCAATAATGCCCTTCGACATCCGTCCATCCGCTAGAAGCCGCATCGCGGCCGAAAAACAAGCCATCTCTAAATTGGAAACGTTAAAATAAAGGGGAGTGAGGCACTCAGCTTAGCTCGCCTGCATCGTCGAAAGCCTCGAAAGCGCCTTGTCATAACTGTGCTCGGCAAGATGGCGCATCAGATAGGTCCGAGCCCCCTCCGCTTTTCGCCTCGCACCATCAGAATCGGAATAGATGCTCTTCAGATGCGCTGCCGCGGCCACTGGCGAGGGATCGGCCCAGACGGCATTCTTGAGATCGGCAAATTCCGGATGGCTGTCGACGACGGGAATGAGCGACGGCTCGACCAGCCAGGTATTGTCGGGATCACAGAAATCGGCCGTGCCCGACCATCCTGTCGAGATGACGGGCGTGCGGTGCATGATCGCTTCAGCCACCGTCAGGCCGAAGCCCTCCGAGCGGTGCAGCGAAAGATAGGCATTGGAATCGCGGATAATGCCGTTGATCTCCGAACTCGCCAGATTGTCGGTAACGATCCGGATGTTGCGGTCGCCTTCCACGGACTGCATGAGTGCCCGAAGCGTCTCGTCCCTGGCCGGGTTGCCGCTCGCCTTCATCAGCAGGAAGGCATTGGGGCATTCGGCGCTGAAGAGCCTGAAGGCTTCGATCACCGCCTGCGGGTTCTTGCGGTTGATCGAGGAGCCGGCACTGAAGATGAACGATACGAGGAAAGCATCCTCGGCAATTCCGAATTTCTGCCTGATACCGTCAGCCGCCGGCCGCTCGGTAACAGGGTGCGGCACGACAATGACAGGTGCAGTCGTATGCGGCGCGATTGCTCGCCTGGTGAATTCGGAGGGAACGAAGACGGCGCTCATATAGTGCATGGCATTGCGCCATTCCGCCGGCACCACTTCAAGCTCCCAGGCCCAGTAGCCGATGTTGAAGGCACGAGTGAAATTCCCGAGGCCTTTCTTCAGGATCGCGCGCGGCAGCATGGGCGGATTGAGATGCCATATGCGGCTTCCCGGCTGGCCGTCGGAAACCTGTGTAGATGCCCACTCCACCAGCTTGCCTTCATCCGGATGCGTGCTGACATCAGCCAGCATGATCTCACGGCCCGCCCGCGAAAGCGCACCAACGCAAAGTCGCGCGGATTCGCCTACACCCGCCGCCATCGACAGATAGCCGACAATCTCAACCGGCCGGCGCGGATTGAAGGCAAGCCGCGATTTGACGATAAGCCGCTGCAGCAGATGCCCGCGCACGCTCCGATAGACGCCCCGCAGAGCCTCTTCCGCCTGCACTCTGATGGTCATGACCGCTCCCTAGCCCTTAAAGCGCGAAACGGCGCGCGGCGCCGACGCTCCTGATTTCGCCTGCCGGCAATGCATCGCCATCAGTGCCCGCAGCGGCGATGAGCTTCACTCGCTTGGCAGGGCCCGGTGCCAGATGGAACCAGTCCTCTTCCGCCCGGTAGCCTTCGACATCGATATGGACAGATTGGGCCAGCCTGTCGGTCGCAAGCGTGATGAACCAATCATCGCCCTCACGCATGAAAGATGCCTCGATCGTCGCGTCGTGGAAGGCTTTGGCTCGGCCTCGCGGAAAATGGAAAGCCTGTGCGAGCAACGCTCCGTCCATCGTCGACCGCAGCCAGGCAACGCTGACGTCATGCGACGGCGCGCCAAAACGGAAGGCATAGGTCGCATCGAAGAAGCCGCCGAAGAGATCGGTGCAAGCGATACGCTCCACGCTTCTCGGGTCGAGATTGAAAGCCTTGCTGCCGCTCGCGACCTGCTGGCGCCCCTCGCGCAGGCAGGCGACATCGAGTTCGACAGCGACCACCTTATCCGTTTCGTTGATGACGTGGACATAGAGGCCGTTCGTCCCCTCGTCCGTAAAAACCGCCTGCACCGGACGGAAGGCGCGGCGCATTGCATGCCAGACAGGCTTCGGCTCGCCGGTTGAGTCGATCACGCCCCAGCCGGGACCTGGCAACAGATCCTGCAGGGTCCAGACGAGCGCGCCATTACAGGACGATCCCTTGCGTCGCCATTCGGCAAAAGTCTCCTCCAGCACCTCGCTCGTCACAGCGCGCGAAAGATCGAGATAACGCTCGGGGTCTTCTCGACGGAGCCTGGCCGCATCGAGATCGTAGAGAAGCCCGAGATAGAAATCTCTGATATCCTCGAAATCCCAGGAAGCACCGCGGTCGCGCGGCACCCGCTCTTTCCAGAGCGGACTGTGAACTGGGGGCACGTCGAGATGCCGTTGCAAGGTCCGCTGCTGCGGCACATGGGCAAAGGCGAGGCTTTCGGCCGCAAAGCGCACCTCGGCGCGGCGCGCATCCTCGAGTGGCCGCATATAGGCGCCGACGCCGTAATAATGCGTCACGCCGGCGTTGGGCGAAAAGGGCATCGCCCCGCCATAGGGCGAATTCGGCACATAGGGCACATCCGGCCGCATGCGCTGGCAGATCGCCGGGATGATCTCGTCGGTGATCGGCCCGCTCCAGAAATCCGGGGGCAGACCGAACATCGCCGCCTGCTGGTGGATTTCGCTGCCGCCGCAGAGCACGGCAAGCGAGGGCGAGAGCTGTACGCCATGCAGAAACTCTTCCACCTCGGTATGTACATGGCCGATAAAAGCCTTGTCATTCTTCGGATAGTCGAAATTGGCGAACATGAAGTCTTGCCAGACCATCAGCCCGAGCACATCGCAGAGCGCGAAAAAGTCAGGCGTTTCATAGGCCATGGTACCGCCGATGCGGATCATGTTCATGCCAGCCTCGGCAGCAAGCCGCAGGAAGGGCTCGTAATCGGCCCGCTCGCCAGGCAGCCGTGCGATATCGGCCGTTGTCCAGACCGCGCCGCGGCAGAAGACCTGCTCGCCGTTTATGACAAGCGCGAAATCATTGCCATCAGCGCCATGCTCAACCTCGATACGACGAAAGCCGGCTTTGCCCAGCGAATGTTCTTCGCCATCGATAACCAGCGTCACATCATAGAGATGCGGCACACCATGCGTATGCGGCCACCACGCCTCGATGTCGGAAAGCTTGAGAATCGCCGAATAATGCCGATCGCCGATCTTCTCGAAACCCTGCTCGGCGCCGGCGCAACGCAACAGCATCACCGGCTCTTCGCCAGCGGTATAAAGCGAAACGCTGAGTCGCCCCGCGCCGTTTTCCTCCAACACCGCGCGCACCGAAACATGATCGACCGAGGCCACGCCCCGGCGCACGAGCGAAATCTGCCGCCACGGCCCAACGGCATGGATCTCCGGACACCAGCCGGGCATATGCCCGAGCAGTGTGTTGCGGACATTCTTCAGCCCTTGAGGCGTAATCATCTGCGGTCGCCAGCGAGCACGCGGCCCCGGCTCCGACAGACGAGGGCCAAGCGCCCGGAAACAGAGCGCCAGTTCATCACCGCCTGTCAGCGTCACCGGCATTTCGTGCGCAGTGAACATGCTCTCGGAAAAGAGGATTTCCTGGCCGTTGAGAAAAACATGGCAGATCGTCGCCAGCCCCTCAAAACGCAGGATCGCCTCACCCGGCTCCGTATCGAAGAGGCGGGTCAGGTACCAGGCATCCTTGGTGTTCAGCGGCTGTGGATTTTCCCGGTCGAACAGCCCTGCTCTTTCGAGCGCCGCTGCAACGGTGCCGGGAACAGGTGCAGGAATGAACTGCGCCGAAAGATGGATGTCGTGGGGTGTCGCGCAGGCGCCAGGCTCGGTCAGAACCAGATTCCACCCTTCGGAAAGCAAGCTTTCCTCAGCCCCGATGCTTGCCAACCGCCCCCGCATGGTCAGATCTCCGGCCTCAGACTCGCTCCGCGAGCGATGCCATCATCGAATCCCATG
The DNA here is from genome assembly GCF_052113285.1 of Rhizobium sp. YAF28. Classification (NCBI taxonomy): domain Bacteria; kingdom Pseudomonadati; phylum Pseudomonadota; class Alphaproteobacteria; order Hyphomicrobiales; family Rhizobiaceae; genus Rhizobium; species Rhizobium sp. YAF28. The sequence goes on from NZ_JBFRCX010000003.1 coordinate 266,102, forward strand.
CATCGGCTGCCGGATCAAGTGCCGCTTTCAAAGGCTCGAACTTGCGGCGGGTGACGGCGCGGGCAAGCTGGAACTGAACCGACTTCGCCACTTCCGAGATCCGGCGCGCCTCTCCGGCCGCAACACCAAACTCGCCGGCTGAAAGCCAAGTCAGATGATCGGCCGCGAGTTCGAAATTCGCACCTACCTGCCGCAGCGTGTTGAAGGCATATTTGTGGAAGAAACCGAAGGGCCGATCGGCTACTGCCTCAACCTGCAACGGAAAGACCTCGGCAAAGGCGCGGATCGGATTGGCGCTTGGGCGGCGATGGAAATGGAAGCCCAGGAGCCGCCGCGAAACCTCGCGCAGATGTGCTTCGCCGACAGGGCGTTCCGGGAACTTGGCGAATTCGGTATAGGGCAGGAACGGCGCATCCTCATCCGTCAGATGGGATTGGAACAAGCCGTCGAAATCCTCGCCCTCGATGCGGAAATAACCGGCATTATGGAAGTAGTCGACACGCTTGCCGGCAAAGTCCAGCCGGTTGATCGCAACCGTCGTCTTGCCATGTTCCTGCCGGTAGGCGGTGCCGCGCGTATCTGGCATGTAGAAGGAATCCATCTCGATGAGGCAGAGCCGCCCGCGGGCGATCTGCACCTCGATATGTCGCTCGACGCGGTCGTAGATCGCAAGCTCGGTGGCGCGAATGCCGTAGAGCGCTTCGAGATCCTCCAGCGGCACCTTGAAGAAGGTGAACTGGTCGCCCTCGAAATCCTGGGTCAACGTGAAACCGAGCATCGCTTCCGGCGCAACACCGAAGGTCGAGAGAACCTCGATCCAGAGATCGATGTAGCAATTGGTCTCCGGCCACATGCGCTCACCGGAATGCAGCGCATGCGCCTTGTAGGTATCGGGATCGATACCCGCAAAGACCGATGTCATCGAGCCGCTCAGCCCCACAGGACTTTCCGCACACTTGCCGGCCATTCCTTGACGTCAAGGCCGTGATGATGGAAGAGCGCGAGCGCAATGCGCTCCAGCCCGAAGCCGACGCAGGCGGTGTGGGCCACGCTGCCGTCTTCAAGGTTCAGGCCCCACTTCACGCCGAACGAGTCCTGATGATAGTTGAAGCTCATGCAGGCCGTCGGGTTTGCAGAGGAGGTGATCGGGATCAAGAGCTCGAACTTCAGGTTCTGGTCGCGCTGGTTGTTGACCATCATCTTGCCGGCACGGCCGAAGAACGGGTCGTTGGCAACGTCGATCGTCACGTCGAGACCGACCTGCTTCATCATTTCGACACCGCGGTCCATCCAGCTCTGGCGGAAATCGGTCACATGCTGCTCGGTGCCCATGCAGACATATTCGCGCATGCGGAAAAGCTGCTGCCGGGCCGGATCCTTGGAAGGCTCATGACGGAAGCAATAGGATTGCAGATCGAAGAGACCGCCTTTGGCCGGCAGGTTGCCGCGCTTGGCGACCGTCGGATAAAGCGGATAGCAGGCTGCCGGCGTCAGCACGATGTCGGTCGCCTTCTGGTCCTTGGTCCAGTCCTCGCCGACTTCCATGCACTGCAGCAGGCTCATATGGTCGAGCTCGGCGCCGCAGAAGCTGTGCACCGTGCCGGCAAGCTGCGGAAAGCTCTTCATGTAGCCGCTCTTTTCGAAGAGCGCGCGGTTCATGCCGGGCGGAAAGCGCATCGCTTCGGCGCCATCGCCGCCGCCGAACTTGTCGATCAGCCGCTCGAAGGCAGCGATGACATCTTCGAACTGGCCGCTGCGGCCATAAAGACCGTCAACGCCGGTATCGATCAGCAGACCAGACTCGAAGAGCCGGTCCAGAAACGAAGTCTGCATATCCATGGCTTTACCCCAGTAGGCTAGTGTCCTGCTTATGGACGAGGAGCATGCTCGACGTATTGCCGAGGATGCGGTCGTTCGAGATCATGAGCTGTGCGGAATGGGCATCGCGCAGATGACGTCCGAGGCTGAAGGGCGTACCGTTCTTGTAGCCCATGATGCCGCAGATCAGCATGGTATGATTGACGATTTCCAGGATCGTTTCCGAAGAGGCGATCTTCACATTGTTCATCGCCACGGCAAAACCCATCGACGAGAGCTTGTCGCCGTCAACCTTGGCATCCTCATAGGCCTTGAGGCCGGCAACGACGTTCGATTTCACCATCTGCAGGAGGTTGGAAACCTCCGCGAGGCGAAGCGCGCCGGGCGGCGTGGCGTCGGGAGACTTGCGGGCAGCGGCACGCACGAAACCCTGTGCGCGGGAAACGGCATCGACCGCGATGCCGTACCAGACACCGCTCCAGAGCAGGTGCGAGGAGGCGAGCATCGACTGCGCAGCGATTTCAGCGAAGGGCTTCGGCAGGATCTGTGCGGCCGGCGCTTCGCCCTTGAAGAGGAAGCCGTCGGAGCAGGTACCGCGCATGCCGAGCGTGTTCCAGATATGCGTCTTTTCGAGCGTGTACTGATCCCTAAGGAAGGCAGTCAGCACCTGATCGGAAGAAGCGGCCTGCGGATGGCTGCGCGAGGTGATGAGAATTGCATCGGCATGCGAGCCGTAGGAAATGACGGTCGCATCCTTTTGCAGCCTGCAGATATCGCCGTCGATTTCGATGGCGCAGATGCTGTTGCGCAGATTGCCGCCGATCCCACCTTCGGTGGTGGCGGAAGCGATCAGAAGTTGTTCGGCGGCGATACGGCGCATGAAGGCGCTATGCCATTCGCTGTCGACGCCGTGTTCGACGAGGCTCGAAAGCTTGATCTGGTGCATGGCGAAGACCATCGCGCTTGCCGCGCAGGCCTGGCCAAGAATCGAGCACAATTCGGCGATCTGGGTGATGGAAGCGGCCTCGCCACCGAGATGGCGGGGAATCTGGATGCCGAGCAGGCGCTCGGTCTTCATCGCGTTGACGGCTTCCTGCGGGAACCGGCCTTCGAAATCGACGGCATCCGCATGTTTTGCCGCAATTTCTGCGACCCGGGCAGCCCTTGCGACCAGGCTGTCTTCCGTGATCTTGACCGGGAAGTTCATCAGGCGACCTTTCGGCTATCCCGGATGAGATCGACCGTCTTGGCGATCGCCGAGATGCTTGCGAAGGACTTGCGGTTCAGGAGATTGTCAGGAAATTCAATATCGAATGCCTCTTCGATGCCAAGCATGAGCTGCACCGAGGCGAAGGACGTCAGACCCGCAGCGTAGAGATCCGCATCGTCGGCAACCTGATCAACAGGAACAGGAAGCTTACCGAACTTGGCTACGAGGTCGCGGATTGTCTTGTTCATCCCATTAACTCCAGATTTTCATGATCCTGAGCCGGCATTCATCGCCTTTTCATGGGAGTGCTTTTAGTGCGGAAAACAGAAAATTCCGCTAATGTAATTAGTTAAATATGACTATCATTCATACTTTGTATTTTACAAATAATGCCCGCTTGAGGCCTAATACTTCATTCCTATCAATAGTTTGATGTGGCCCGAGACGACCGGCAGTAAATGGCCCCGGCTGTATCGAGTGCAGAAATGGTACGCCGGGAGCACGCTTTTGCGTTAACCGGCAGGAGGATAGGAATGCTCGCCGCCGCGATAGTCCGACACCGAGTAGCAGCCCTCCCCGGTCGTCTTCACAGCGCTCGCACCGATGACAGCCTTGCCGTAACCACCGGGAATATCGAGAATATAGGTGGGCTGGCAGAGACCGGAGATGCGGCCGCGAAGCGAGGCAACGATCTTCTGCCCCTCTTCTATCGACAGCCTGAAATGGCTGGTGCCGGGCGCAAGGTCCGGATGATGCAGATAATAAGGTTTCACGCGCGTCTCGACGAAGGCCCGCATAAGTTCTGCCAGCACGTCGGGATCGTCATTGACGCCCTTCAGGAGCACCGACTGGCTGACCATGACGATGCCGGCATCCACCAGCCGGGCGCAGGCGGCGCGTGCTTCAGTCGTCAGCTCACGCGGATGGTTGGCGTGAAGCGCGACATAGACAGTCTTGCCACTCGCTTTCAGCGCCGCAATCAGCTCCGCATCAATCTTCTGCGGATCGACGACGGGCACGCGCGTGTGGAAGCGCACGATCTTCACATGCTCGATCTCAGCAAGCTCGCTTAGAATGTCGCCGAGACGCCTTGGTGAAAGCACCAGCGGATCGCCGCCGGTCAGGATCACTTCCCAGATCTCGCCATGCCCGCGGATATAGTCGACGGCTGCAGCCAGCGCCGCCGGATCGAGCATGCCGAGCCCCTGCGGCCCCACCATCTCGCGCCGGAAGCAGAAGCGGCAATAGACCGGGCAGACATGCACGGCCTTCAACAGCACGCGGTCCGGATAGCGATGCACGATGCCCTCGACCGGGCTGTGCGCATGGTCCCCGATGGGGTCGGCCCGTTCCTCGGGCGTGGTAACGAGTTCCGCCACATCGGGCACGAACTGACGGGCAATCGGATCGGCCGGATCGGCATAATCGATCAACCTTGCCATGGCAGGTGTCAGCGCGATGGCATAGCGCGCGGCGACCTCATCGAGCGCCAGTCGCTCCGTGTCCTCGACCAGCCCCGCCCTGACGAGATCGTCGACGCTCTTGATCGGACGCATGACATTCATCGGCCGTACTCCGCGACCGGCGCCCAGAGCACCTGATCGATCCGCGATGCACCTGTCGCCAGCATCACCAACCGGTCGAAGCCGAGCGCGATGCCGCTCGCTTCCGGCATGACCGCCAGCGCCGCCAGAAAATCCTCGTCGAGCGGATAGGTCTCGCCATAGACCCGCATCTTCTCCGCCATCTCGATCTCGAAACGGCGCCGCTGCTCGGCGGCATTTGTAAGTTCGCCAAAGCCGTTGGCAAGCTCGACCCCGCACGCATAGAACTCGAAGCGCTCCGCTACGCGCGGATCGCGCGCCGAAGGCCGCGCAAGAGCCGCTTCTGAAACAGGATATTCGTCGAGAATGGTGACACGGCCAAAGCCGAGATAAGGCTCGACCTTCTCCACCAGCACCCGACTGAAGAGATCAGCCCAATGATCGTCATCGGCAACGCGCATGCCGACCCGCCGCATTTCCGCGGCAAGATGCTCGCGTTCGGTCGAGCCGTCAGCAGATACAGAAGCCAGAAGATCGATGCCGGCATGGCGACCGAACGCTTCTGCAACGCTGATGCGCTCCGGCCCGGCGAAGGGATCGCACTCAGCGCCGCGATAGGTAAGCGTTGCGGTCTTCACCGTTTCGGCAGCGAGCGCCAGCATACGCACGCAATCCATCATCAGGCTCTCATAGCTCTCGCCCGCCCGATACCATTCGAGCATTGTGAACTCAGGATGATGCAGCGGCCCGCGCTCGCGGTTGCGATAGACATGCGCAAAGCAGGCGATGCGTTCTTCACCGGCGGCCAAAAGCTTCTTGCAGGCAAATTCCGGCGACGTGTGCAGGTAGAAGGGCGCAGCCTGTCCGTCCGTCGTCAGCGCTTGCGTCGCAAAGGCATGCAGATGCGCCTCGTTGCCTGGAGACACCTGCAGCGTCGCAGTATCGACCTCGATGAAATCCTCACGGGCGAAATAACCTCGCAGCGCTGACTGGATCGCGTTACGCCCGATAAGGAACGGGCGGCGATCGGCATGCACTGATGGTGTCCACCAGGGAGACGCTGTGGCGCTCGTGAGGTTCATTCAACGCTTTCCTTGCCGGATTCGGCCGGGATGGGGTGGCTATTTACGCGATTTTAGGTTAGTGCCGCCCCGAAGAAAAAACATTTTGCGTCTTCAGGGCCATTCTGACTGTCCTCTACGACGCCGAAAGCCGACTTACAAGGAAGTCTTATGGTCAAGGTCATCGCCTCTTCGGTCCGCAAGGGCAACGTTCTCGATGTCGACGGCAAGCTCTACGTCGTTCTCACGGCTCAGAATTTCCACCCGGGCAAGGGCACGCCGGTTACCCAGGTCGACATGCGCCGCATCGTTGACGGCGTGAAGGTTTCCGAGCGTTGGCGCACCACCGAGCAGGTCGAGCGCGCCTTCGTCGAAGATGTGAACTTCCAGTACCTTTATGAAGACGGCGAAGGCTTCCACTTCATGAACCCGGCCACCTATGATCAGGTCGTCGTCGACGTTGACACCATGGGCGACCAGAAGGCCTTCCTCCAGGAAGGCATGACCTGCATCCTGTCGATCCACGAAGGTATTCCGCTGGCGCTCGAACTGCCGCGCCACGTCACCCTCGAGATCGTTGAGACCGAACCGGTCGTGAAGGGCCAGACGGCATCCTCCTCATACAAGCCGGCGATCCTGTCGAATGGCATCCGCACTTTGGTTCCGCCGCATATCGATGCCGGCACCCGCGTCGTCATTGCAACGGAAGACAATTCCTACGTCGAGCGCGCCAAGAACTGATTGCATCAGTTTCCAGACATTCGGACGGCCTGAAGCAACCGCTTCGGGCCGTTTTCATTTGATCGGAAATACACATTCGCTTCCGGCAGCGCCAATAGACAAAGACCGGCAAAAACGCCGGCCTCCCGCTCAGAGATGCGGGTTACGCGGCCGGTATTTCTTCACCAGCTTCTGATTGATTTCTGCAGCGCCCGGCATGTTGGCGCTGAGGTAAACAGGCGCATCGCCCGATTTCGAAAGCTCGGAGGCGACATCCGCAAAGATGGCATTGATGACGGTGACGCCCACAGCCGTCGAGACCGGCCCGACCCGAAGGCCCGTGCCATCGAGATCAAGAACGGCGTCACCCGGCGGCAGCCCGTTATCCAGCACCACGTCGGCCACATCGGCAAGCCGCCGGCGCCCATTGGCGATCGCCGTCGAATAGGCGATCGAGGTGATGGCGATCACCTTGGCGCCGATCTCGCGCGCGTAGTCGGCCGCCTCGATCGGCGCGGCATTCACGCCTGAATTGGAGGCGATGATGATCACATCACCCGGCTGCATGCCGTAACGCTCCAGCATTGGCCGCACCAGCCCTTGGGTGCGCTCATAGACCGAGCTGATGACCGCACCCTCATGCAGCATGGCCGAGCCGACGAGAACGGGCACGGTAAAGGCAAGTCCGCCGGCACGGTAATGCACCTCTTCCGCCAGCATATGCGAATGGCCGGTGCCGAAGACATAGACACGCTTGTCGCCACGGGCAGCCTCAAGGATCGCGGCGGCGGCCTGCGCCATTGGTTCGGCCAGTGCCCGCTTCAACTCTTCCAGCCGGCCGATCAGATTGGAGAAATACGCGTCCGTGATGTCACTCATCCGCCGCTCTCCTTCAAGCCGCTTCGCCGTTTAGCCAGGTCGCCGTCACTTCGATTGCATCGGTGAAATGCACGAGATCGGCGCGCGCGCCTGGCGAAAGGTGGCCGCGATCGGCAAGCCGAAGGAAACGCGCCGGATAGAGCGTCGCCATCCTGAGTGCCTCGGCAAGCGTCAGTTCCAGATAGGTGACGCCGTAGCGGATCGTTGAAGCCATGTCGACATCCGAACCCGCTAGCGTGCCGTCCGAAAGGACCAGTTTCGAACAGAAGCCGCCCCTTTCGCGTCGCACGGTGCGGCCGTTCAGCGTGAACGTATCCATCTGCGAGCCGACCAGCGACATGGCGTCGGTCACAAAGAAAAGTTTGCCCTCGCCGCGCTTGGCACGCAGCGCCGTGCGCAACGCCTTCGGATCGACATGATGGCCGTCGGCGATGATACCGCACCAGACCGCCGGATGATCGATCGCCGCACCAACGAGCCCCGGCGCGCGGTGCGCCAGCTGGCTCATGGCGTTAAAGAGATGCGTCACACCGCGAGCCCCGGCATCGAAGCGGGCTTCCGCCGCCTCACTGGTGCTGTCGGAATGGCCGATGCTGACGATGACGCCCGCTTCGCTCAGTTCGCGCACCTGCGAAACTGCCACCTGTTCCGCCGCCATGGTGACGAGCAGCGTGCCGATCGCCTCGCGCGCGGCGATAAAGCCCTTGACGTCCTTGTCCTCGACCGGACGCATCAGCTCGGCGAGATGTGCACCCTTGCGCGCCGGCGCCAGATGCGGACCTTCCAGATGCAGGCCGGCAACGCCGCGGTTGGTCTTCACCGCAATCTTCGCCGCCTCGATCGCGGCGGCCGTCGCTTCTGCCGTATCGGTAATCAGCGTCGGCAGCAGCGCCGTCGTTCCATACGGCCGATGCCCGTCGGCGATCATATACATCGAACCCGGCGACGGCTCGTCGTTCAGCATGCGGCCGCCACCACCATTGACCTGCGCATCGATGAAACCGGCAGACAGCACGCCGCCTGCCAGTATCACGACCTCGCCCTCGGGCAGATCATTCGGGCCGACGATCGCCTCGACGCGTCCGTCCTTGACGATTAGCGCCCGTTCATCATGGAAACGTTCGCCATCGAAGATACGCGCGCCGGTGAAGATCTTGCGGGTCATCAGACGGTCTCCGTCACCTTGAGAAGGTTGGCCGGCTTGTCCGGATCAAAGCCCTTCCGGCGGGTGACGGACTCGATCAGGCGATAGTAGACGAGTAGCGAAACCAGGGGATCGACGAGACCGTTGCCGGTCGTCGGAACCTGCAGATTGACGCCGGCGAGCGGCTTCGTCGAAAAGGGCACGGTGGTAGCGCCAAGCTTCTGCAGACGCTCCAGCGCCTTTACATTGTTGTCGTAGGCGGCATCTTCAGGCACGAAACCGATGATCGGGAAGCCAGGTTGTACGAGGCGCATCGGGCCGTGCATCAGTTCCGCAAGAGAGAAGGCCTCAGCGTGAAGACCAGCTGTCTCCTTGGCCTTCAGGGCCGCCTCGAGAGCGATGGCGAAAGCCGGGCCGCGGCCGCCGGTATAAAGTGAGGCGGCATTGAACAGCACATCCTCGGCTGCCTTGGTTTCGATGCCGGACGTCGCGGAAAGAGCGGCCGGAAGCTTCTCGAGCGCCGCCTGCAGATCGGCCTTGCCGCTGATCGCAGCCGTCACGCCAGCGAGGGCGGCAACAGATGCGATGAAGGATTTGGTCGCCGCAACGCTCTTTTCAGCACCGGCATTGAGGCCAAGAACGAGATCGGCCTGCTTGGCGAGCGGGCTGTCAGTGACGTTGACGACGGCAATCGTCGTCGCCCCGCCCTTCTTGGCCGCCTCCTGCAGCGCCACGATGTCAGGGCTCGCGCCCGACTGTGAAACGGTGAAATGGATGCCGCCCTTCAGATGCAGGGAGGCACCATAAACGGAAGCAATAGACGGCCCAATCGAGGCGACCGGCACGCCGCAGGTAATCTCGAACAGATATTTGAAGAAGGTCGCAGCATGGTCGGAAGAGCCGCGCGCCGCTGTCGTGACGACGCTCGGGCGGGCGGACGAGAACAGCCGAGCGATTTCTGCGAAGACCGGCTTTTCTTTTTCGAGCAGGGTAGCGACCACTTCGGGCGATTGGCCCGCCTCCTGCAGCATCAACGACTGGTTCTCACTCATAGGTCATCTCCAATTCTCAGTTCGGCGACGAAATCATAGGCGTCACCACGATAATGCGAGCGGGTGTATTCAACGACGCGCTGGTCTTCCAGGCGTGAAACGCGTTCGATCAGAAGCGCCGGCGCACCGGCCTTGACATCGAGGATAGCCGCCGATGAAGGATCGAGCGTGACGGCGGTCAGCCGCTGCATGGCGCGCACCGGCTTGTGGCCGCTCTGGGCGAGCGCATCATAGAGCGAGCCTTCACCGCCGGCATCCTCGCCGAGAAACTTGACCGGCACGACCGCGCGTTCGATGGCGAGGGGCAGCCCGTCAGCCAGACGAAGGCGGTCGAGCCGCAGCACGGGCTCATCGACACCGAGGCCGAGCAGGAAGGATTCTTCGGGAGACGGATTGTTGATGGTACGCGACAGGATCTTCGCCGCCGGCGAGCGTCCGCGCGAGCGCATGTCCGCCGAGAAGGAGGAAAGCCGCCATAGCGACTGCTCCATGCGCTCCACCTTGCTTGAAACGAAGGTGCCGCTGCCGTGGCGCGATTCCAGCGCACCCGATGTCATGAGATCGCGATAGGCTGTCCGAACCGTCACGCGACCAAGCTTCAGGGCTTCCGCCAGATCGCGTTCGCCGGGCAGCGTTGTTCCGGGCTTCAGCAGACCTTCCTGAATGAGGCCCGTGAGCGCCTGCGCCAGCCGCTTGTAAAGCGGCCCCGTTGCCGCCTCATCGCGCAGCCCACGACCATTCAGTTCCGCTATCAGACTGGTTCTATCCATGGACGCATAATAGAACCTATTTAGAACCAATCGGCAAGTCGGATTCGCTTCACCAAAAAGAAAAACCCTCGCGGGACACCGCGAGGGTTTTCATTGATCCTGACGGATGGGTGATCTCAGTTCTTCGTGAAGATGTAATCCGTTTCCTGCCGCAGCACCTCCCCTGGACGCAGAACCGCGTTCGGAAAGCCTGCATGATTGATGGCGTCGGGCCAGATCTGCGTTTCCAGGCAGAAGCCTGCGAATGGCGCATACTTGCGGCCACCGAGACCCGGCACCGGCACGCCGAGCTTGAAGCCGGCATAGAACTGTACGCCAGGCTCGGTCGTGCGCACTTCCAGCGAGACGCCGGAATGCAGGCTGCGGGCAAGTACGACGGAGCGCTTGGCCGTGCGCTCGCTCGAGAAGCAAAAATTATGATCGTAGAGCGCCTGCTCCTGACCGGCGAAACGCTTCATCGGCGCCATCGCGCGGAAATCGAACGCGGTGCCTTCGATAGAGCGGATCTCGCCGGTCGGTATCTGCTTCTCATTGGTCGGCAGATAGTGGTCGGCAGCGATCATGATGTCGTGCGCCAGCGCATCCTCCCGGCCATCGAGATTGAAATAGGAGTGCTGGCAGACATTGGCGATCGTCGGCTGGTCCGTCGTCGTCTCGTAGTTGACGGAAAGCTCGCCATTGCCATGCACGCGATAGGTCGCCTGGATCGTGCAGTTGCCGGGATAACCGGCGCGGCCATCGGGATCGACGATCTTCAGCACGACACGGTCGGTCTCGTGCTCGACGATCGTCCAAACGAGTGTACCGATATTGTTACTGCCGCCATGAAGATGCGTGACACCCTTCTCGTTCAGTTCGAGCTGGTAGTCCTTGCCGTCGAGCGTGAACTTGCCGTCGCCGATGCGGTTGGCACAGCGTCCCGGTGTCGCGCCGAAGAAAGGCGAATGCGCGAGGTAGCTGCCTAAATCCTCGAAGCCGAGCACCAGCGGGGCATTATGGCCCTCGAGGCTGATATCCTGGATTACTGCGCCCCAGCTCAATACCTTGACCGTCAGTCCGCCGCCGCGGATGACGACGCGATGGACGGTCTCCCCGTCCTTCGTCTGTCCGAAAACTTCCCGTTCCAACTTGTCCGTCATGATCGACGCTTACTCCATCCCTAGAATTCAGGAACCGGAACCTGCCCCCATTCGCCGCAAACCGCAACCGGGCAGGGCCGGAAAACAAAATGCCGTCGCAGAAATGCGACCGGATCATTTCTAAACTGGACCGGTGGCGCTCAGATGTCCGAGCCGATCTCTTCGATATCGTAGGGCGTCGTCTGGTAGATCTCATTGATCCAGTTGCCGAAAAGCAGATGCGCATGGCTGCGCCAGCGGTTCTGCGGCGCAAGCGCCGGATCGTTATGCGGGAAGTAGTTGTGCGGCATCTTGATCGGCACGCCAGCATTCACGTCGCGGAAATATTCGTCCGAAAGAGATGTGGAATCATATTCGACATGGTTGAAGATATAAAGCCGCCGACCCTTCGGCTCGTGGACGAGACAGACGCCCATCTCACTCGATTCCATTAGGATCTCGAGGCCGTCGACCTTCTCGATGTCGGCCCGGCGCACCTCGGTCCAGCGCGACACCGGAACCTCGAAATTATCAGAGAAACCGTTGAGATAAACGGAAGAGGGTTTGAGATTACGGTGGCGGTAAACGCCGAAGGCCTTTTCCTTCAGTTCATACTTCGGCACGCCGTGGAAATGATAAATCCCCGCCATCGCACCCCAGCAGACATTCATGGTCGAATGGACGTTTGTCTGCGTCCAGTCGAAAATCTGCTGCATTTCCTTCCAATAGGTAACGTCCTCGTAAGGCAGCGTCTCGATCGGCGCGCCCGTGATGATGAAGCCGTCGAACTTGCGGTGCTTCACTTCCTCCCAGGTCTGGTAGAAGGCGAGCAGATGTTCTTCAGACGTGTTCTTAGCTTTGTGGTTGCCGACACGGATCAGCGAGAATTCCACCTGCAGCGGCGAAGCGCCCACCAGGCGCGCCATCTGCACTTCTGTCTTGATCTTGTTCGGCATGAGGTTGAGCAGCCCGATGTGCAAGGGGCGGATATCCTGGCGGATCGCCACCGTTTCGGTCATCACCCGCACGCCCTCGTTCACGAGGGTTTCGAAGGCAGGCAGCGTATCGGGGATCTTGATGGGCATTGCGGTCAACTCGATCAAAATAAAAAACCGGCGGCGAAAGAATCGCTACCGGTCCGCACGCGGCCCTTTAGCGATTTATTTAACGTGGCTGCAAGCCGGCCGGCCAAATCACCACGAGGCATCCTAATTAGCGCCAGTCGCGCTGCGAATCAACTGTCAATAGAGACAGCTGCACAAGCCATCACGCTTTCTTTATGGGTGGTGGAATCTGTTGATGGACCAGTAACGCCCCCATGTTATTAATGGTGTGATGGGCGATTTTGGAAAAAATAATGAAAAATGACGTCAAAGGGGGGAAGGGCATCCAGAGTCAGGACCGGGTGGGGTATGATCTCAGCCTGACATATCGGCTTGGAGTGATGTTCTCCGCATTCTGGAATTCGCAGGTTCGCGGCAAGGTCGTGGGACTTGCGATCCTGCTTGTCGTCATCATCCTGATGACCGCCTATGGACAGGTGATCCTCAACGAATGGAACGCCCCTTTCTACGATTCCCTCGAGCGTCGTGATCTCGGCGAGTTCTTCCGCCAGCTCGAAGTCTTCGCGATGATCGCCGGTGCGCTGTTGCTGCTCAACGTGTTGCAGGCATGGCTGAACCAGATGACCGCCCTCTACATGCGCGAAGGCCTCTCACGCGATCTCGTCGATCAGTGGCTGGAGCGCAAGCGCGCCCTCAAGCTCTCCACCATCGGCATCCTCGGCGTTAACCCGGACCAGCGTCTTCACGAAGATTCCCGCAATCTTGCCGAAAGCACCACCAACCTCGCTCTCGGCCTCCTGCAATCGACCATTCTGCTCGTCAGCTTCATCGGCGTCTTGTGGGAGCTTTCGAGCGGTTTCATCTTCCATATCAGCGGCCACAGCTTCACCATCCCCGGCTACATGGTCTGGGCGGCGATCTTCTACGCCGCATCGGCCTCGCTATTGAGCCAGGTCGTTGGCCGCAAGCTCGTCAAGCTCAATGCCGACCGATTCTCGAAGGAAGCCGAACTGCGCTTTGCGCTAATGCATGCCAACGAGAATATGCCGGCGATAACAGTGGCGCGTGGCGAAGAGAACGAGCGCAAACGCATCAACGGCGATATCAGCAACGTCCTTACCGTCATCAAGCGGCTCGCCATGGCCAATACCAACCTGACCTGGGTCTCGGCGGGTTATGGCTGGCTGGTTATCGTTATCCCGATCATTGTTGCAGCCCCCGCCTATTTCTCCGGCGGCCTCACATTCGGCCAGCTGATGATGTCGGTCGGCGCCTTCAACCAGGTCAATACGGCGCTGCGCTGGTATGTCGCCAACTTCGGCCCGATTGCCGAATGGCGCGCCACGCTGATGCGCGTCACCGATTTCCGCCAGGCGCTTCAGGAGATGGATGATGACTTCGATTTGAAGGACGCAATCGTCTACGAGGAAACCGCGCCCGACAGGCTGACGCTGAAGGATATCGTCATCGTTGCCAAGCTTGGCGAGGATATCGACGATTGCGGCGGCTTCCAGATGCGCGAAACGGATGTGACGATCAGGGCCGGCGAAAAGGTCATGATCAACGGCGATCACAGCGTGAACCGCCGCCTGCTCTTCCAGGCCATGGCCGGCCTCTGGCCCTGCGGCAAAGGCACAATAGGCCTGCCGCCGATTGACGACATCCTGTTCATCCCCCAGGTTGCCTATGTGCCGGGTGGAACGCTGCGCGAGGCGATCGCATTCCCCCAAAAACCCGAAGCCTATGACACCGCGGCCATCGAAGCCGCACTTGAGGCTGCCGGCTTGCATTCCCTGGTCGCCCGCCTCGATAGCCGCGCGCGCTGGGACAAGCTTCTCGATGCCGATGAACAGAAGGCTATCGGCTTTGCCCGCCTGCTCCTCGTCAAGCCGCGCTGGGCCGTCTTCGACGAAGTGCTCGAAGGCATGGAGCCGGAATGGCAGCGCACTATGACGAAGCTGCTTACCACGATGCCGGACACCGGCATGATCTATATCGGCCGCTCGGAGACCTATCTGGAAGCGCTGCATCCGCGCATACTGCATCTGCTGGCGCTGCCTTCGAAATCCGATGAAGAACCGGTAGCATCCGTCGCAGGATCAAGCGCCGCGACAGCTCGTGCCCCGGCGCTCTGATCAATTCCAGTAGAAGAAGTGTGCGGCGGTTTGGCTGAAATTGCTCCAGGAGAGCTTACATCGGCGGCATCACGCCGTTGATGCCGACGGCGACCTGAGCGGCCGAGATACTGCCGTCGGCTGCCCTTTCCGCCATGACGATAACGCCGGCGCCCGGCTTCAGATCATCTTTCGTTGCCGGCGCAAAGGTAACGATCGGCGTGCCCTCGGCAATCGAGATGGTCTTTTCCTTGCCCTGATAGGTGAGCGTGATCGTGTGGCCGTCGACAGCCTTGACCGCATTGCTGACGGTCGCATTCGTCATCGAACTGTTCGGCTGCACGTCCCACGGACGGCTGCCTTCGCCGGTGCCCTTCATCGCGGCCGGGAAGATCAGCACCTCGATCGCGCCATCGGGACCTGTGCCCTTCGGCAAGGAGGCGACACCAACGAAATCGCCGACCTTGATATCATCGACAGAAGCATTCCTGATACCCGAGACCTTCCAGCCGGACTTGAGCGCCACCGTCGCATCGCTGCCCTCGCGGGTCTTGACGGTTAGCGTGTCGCCGTTGAGACTCTCGATCGTGCCACGAACGCGCACGCGCTGGTTTTCCTGAGCAATCGCCGCCTGCGAAAGGCTAAGCACGACGAAGCCGCTGGCGGCAAGCGCCGTCAATATTCTGGTATAGGATTTGCAAGACATGTAACTCTTCCTTGTCGCCATTGATCGGCACGATCCCCAGCTGAGCGGCACTCTATGCCGCATGACGCGGCGCGGGCGAATCAAGGAAAAGTGAGGAAAGCGGACCCCGACAATCCGGTTCCAGACGCCGGAGTCCGCGAAAGACCTTTGAAAAGACCGGCTCAACCGGCAGCAGACATGTCCATGTACATGATTTCCCAGACATGGCCGTCGAGGTCCTGGAAGCTGCATCCATACATCGGCCCCATATCGAGGATCGGCTTCCAGGGCTTGCCGCCCACTGCCAGCGCCTTCTTGAGGTAATCATCCACCTCGTCGCGGCTACCGGCCGAAAGGCAGGTCAGCACTTCCTTGCCCTTCGTCGTATCGGCGATATCGCCCTCGATGAACTGCTGGAAATGACCGTGGGTCAGCAGCATCACATAGATGTTTTCCTCGACAATCATGCAGGCAGCATCGTCGGTGGTAAAATTCGGATTGTAGGAAAAGCCGAGCGCCGAGAAGAATTCCTTCGACTTGACGAGGTCCTTGACCGGCAGGTTCACGAAAATCATGCGCATGAAAAAATCTCCCTAATGACGTGGCGGCACCATGCCGTTGATCACGTTCGGCCCAAGGACGGAGAAAACCACCCGATCCGACATTTCAGGAAATTTTTATCGGATCAGCCTTCCAGCTCCTCGCGCAGCATTTCGAGTTCCAGCCATTCCTCTTCCATCTTGGTCAGGCTTTCGCGCAGTTTCTCCATCTCGGATGCCAGCCGGTTGAAGGTTGCCGGGTCCTTGGTGAAGAGGTTCGGATCGGCCATCTTCTCCTCACGCTTGCCGATCTCCGCCTCTGCCTTGGCCATTTCTTTCGGCAGGTTTTCGAGTGCGAATTTCTGCTTGTAGGAGAGCTTGACCTTCGAGGCAGAAGGTGCGGCAGCCGTCTCCTGCGCCTTAGGCTTTTCCGCCGCCTTCTCGGCCCTGCGGCGCTCCTCGGCTGCACCCTTGCGCTGCGCCAGCATGTCGGAATAGCCGCCGGCATATTCGATCCAGCGCCCGTCCGGCGCTTCCGGATTGGCCGGCGCAATTGTCGAGGTCACCGTCCGGTCGAGGAAGTCGCGATCGTGGCTGACGAGGATGACGGTGCCGGCAAAACCCGTGACGATCTCCTGCAAGAGGTCCAGCGTCTCGATGTCGAGATCGTTAGTCGGCTCGTCGAGGATGAGCAGGTTCGTCGGCCGCGACAGGATGCGCGCCAGCATCAGCCGGGCGCGTTCGCCGCCGGAGAGGTTCTTGATCGGCGTGCGCGCCTGCTCCGGCTGGAACAGGAATTCCTTCATGTAGCCGGTCACATGCCGCTGCTCGCCATTGACCAGCAGGTTCTCGCCACGCCCATCCGTCAGGTAGTTGGCAAGCGTATCGTCGAGGTTCAGATCCTCACGCTTCTGGTCGAGGGTCGCGATATCAAGATTGGTGCCGAGCTTCACCGTACCGCTGTCGGGCGCAAGCTGGCCGGTCAGCATCTTCAAAAGCGTCGTCTTGCCGGCGCCGTTCGGGCCGACGAGACCGATGCAATCGCCACGATGCACGCGGATCGAGAACGGCGCGACGATCGGCCGGTCGTCATAGCTTTTGGTGATCTTGTCGGCCTCGATCACCAGCTTGCCGGATTCCTGCGCATCGGAAGCGCTTGCCTGTACCGTTCCCTGCGGCCCTTTGTGGCCACGATACTGCGAACGCATCGTCTGCAGCTCGCCAAGCCGGCGCATGTTGCGCTTGCGTCGTGCCGTCACGCCATAGCGCAGCCAGTGTTCTTCCCGCTCGATCGCCTTGCCGAGCTTGTGCTGCTCCAGCTCCTCTGCCTCCAGCACCTGGTCCCGCCACGCCTCGAAAAACGCAAAGCCCTTGTCGAGCCGTCGAGACGTGCCGCGGTCAAGCCAGACGGTGGCCGTCGAGACCTTTTCGAGGAAGCGGCGGTCGTGCGAGATCAGCACCAGCGCACTGCGCGTCTTCTGCAATTCGCCTTCCAGCCACTCGATGGTCGGCAGGTCGAGATGGTTGGTTGGCTCGTCGAGCAGCAGGATGTCGGGCTCCGGCGCCAGTACGCGCGCAAGTGCTGCGCGACGCGCTTCGCCGCCAGAAAGGTTCTTAGGATTTTCCTCGCCGGTCAGCCCGAGATGCGAGAGCAGGTAGCTGACACGATAGGGATCGTCGCCCGGCCCGAGACCGGCTTCGGCATAGGCCTGCACGGTCTGGAAGTCGGCAAAATCCGGCGCCTGCTCCAGATAGCGCACCGTTGACGCTGGATGGCGGAAGACGTCACCTGACTGCGCGTCGACCAGGCCGGCGGCGATCTTCAGAAGCGTCGATTTGCCCGAGCCGTTGCGGCCCACGAGACAGATCTTGTCGCCGGACTCCACCTGCAGGGCAGCGCCCGCCAGAAGCGGTGCACCGCCGAAGCTCAGGAAGATATCGTCGAGTTTCAGAATGGGAGGCGCCAAGTATCAGACTCCGGAAAGATCATAGGGCCGCGCGAGCACGATGGCCCTGCCGCTGGCAAGCGTGAAGCGCACAGGCCCCTCCGCCACATTGGAAATGGTGCGCGACGAGCCGAAGGGCAAATGGAAGTCGGCGAGCGGATAGCGGGCATTTTCGATGAACAGGCCACGCAGCTCGCTGAAGCCTGGCACGGAAAACAGACTGCCCGGCGGAAGATCGATCTCCAGCGAGCCGGGAAGCAAAGGCACGGCCTCCTCACTGCCCGAGGTCAGCAGCATATCGAAGCCTTCTTCCGCCAACTCCACGGCGTAGAGCAGATGCTGCAGGGCGTGGTCGGACCGTTCACCGCCCAGCGCACCCGCAAGGATCAGGCGTTTGGCACCACGCTCGATCGCCTCGCTAACGGCAATTTCACCATCCGTCGCAGCCTTTGCGACTGGATAGGGCTGGCGCGGTACGTCAGGAAAAGCGCGGTCGAGATCGGGCGGTGTCGAATCGAAATCGCCAACCCACAGTTCCGGCACCACGCCCAGCGCCGCCGCATGCCGCATGCCGCCGTCGGCCGCGATGAACCGGCTTTCCCGCACGGCGTCGCGCAGACGATCCGTCAGGCTGAGTGCCCCGCCGAGCAGGATGGTGAAGGTGGATTGGCTCATGGGCATTGCCCATAGCGCAAACGGGGGGTGAAGGGGAAGAGGCGCCGCAGATCCGGTGCCTTTCCCTCAAAGCAATTCCCGCAAAAGCGTGCAGCCGTTTTGCGGGAATTGCGTAATCAAATGCTCTAGAAGCGATAGGTGACACCGGCACCGATCAGCCAGGGATCCAGTTTCGCCTTGCCGCTGACATCGGCACCGCCGACGGTCGCATCGAAATCCGGACGCAGGAAGATTTTCTTCACATCCAGGTTCGCACCCCAATGCTCATCGAACATGTAGTCGAAACCGGCCTGCAGCGCGACGCCGAATGTGTTCTTCACATCGAGGCTGTCGGCACTCTTGCCGGACTGGTTGTAGAAGACAGTGTAGTTCACACCGGCACCGAGATAGGGCTGGAAGGCACCGAAATCGGTGAAATGATACTGCAGCGTCAGCGTCGGCGGCAGCAGCCACGTCTTGCCGATTTCCCCGAGGCCGGCAATCGAGCCTTCGCCATGCACATTGGCATAGGTCGTGCCGAGAATGAGCTCCGCGGAAATATTGTCGGTGAAGAAATAGGAGATATCCACTTCCGGAATCACCGTGTCCGAATAGGACAGATCGGATCCGGGGATGCCATCGACTGAGCCGTTGTCGCGCGTGATCACGCCAAGCGCACGAAGACGTACCTGCCATGGGCTTTGCGTGGCCATTGGCGAGCCCGCCGAAGGCGCCAGATCGGCCGAAAGCGCCGCATGCCCGAAGGATGCGAAAACGATAGCGGCAAAAATACCCCTCAGCCGAAGCGGATGATGTTTCATGTGAATCTCTCCTGATGTCGTCGAACGAGGAGAGACTTAGGCTTGCCTTGGATGGGTCGGCTTGAGCGAGATCAAACGCTCGGACTATTTTCTTAGCCCGGCGTATCCTTGTCGCGCGAAAGGAAGATCGCCTCGTAGCCGCCGATGAATTTCTCGAACAGCAGCGAGAAAGTGTCGATCTCCTCCTGTGGCCAGTCCCGCACAACCTCGGAAACGAAGGCGAGCTTCTGGGCCCGGATTTCCGCCAGCAGATCCTTCCCGAGCGGAGTCATGACGACGACGATACGTCGCGCATCCGCCTGCGAAGCCTCACGGCGCAGGACGTTGCGGCCCACCATATCGGACACGACGCGGCTTGCCCTCGACGGGTCGATGCGTAGCATCTCGGCAATGGCGCCGACCGTCACCTCGCCATTTTCCTGTGCGCGACGCACGGCATCGAGTACGTCGAGATGAGACAGCTCCAGATCCGGCGCCACGCTCTGGATCGCCAGGCGGCCGATCAGCCGGCGTCCCGTCATCATTCGCATGCGCGTCATGGTGCGGCCGATGCGCGGCACGCTGTCCAAAGGATCATCAAGCTCGGTCGTTCTTGTCTTGGTCAAGGTCTCGTTCATGACGGAATCATAACAGACCGGAGTTGAAAATAAAATATGCCAATATCAATAATGTGCCGTTGACAAATATATGACATTAGCACATAACATATCTATATAACGAGAATGGCCCATCCCATGGATATGCAACTTGCCCCCGCCCCGCTCGTAACGGATCCCCGTCGGCGGCTCATCCTCTTCTTCTTCCTGATGACCGCTATGTTCATGGCGACGTTGGATAACCAGATCGTCTCCACGGCACTGCCGACCATCGTCGGCGAGTTCGGTCATCTGGACCGCTTCGGCTGGATCGGTTCGGCCTATCTGCTGGCGCTCAGCGCCGTGATGCCGCTCTATGGCAAGCTCGGCGATCTCTTCGGACGCAAATATGTGATGATGACGGCAATCGCGATCTTCACGGTGGGCTCCGCCGTCTGCGGTCTCGCCGTCTCGATGAACACGCTGATTGCCGCCCGCGTGCTGCAGGGCTTCGGCGGCGGCGGCATCATGGTTTCGATTTTCGCCGTCAATGCCGACCTCTTCGAGCCGCGCGAACGCGCCCGCTACCAGAGCTATTCCAGCCTCGTACTGATGGCCTCCGGCGCCATCGGCCCGGTCCTTGGCGGCACGATGAGCGATCTCTTCGGCTGGCGCTCGATCTTCCTCGTCAACGTGCCGATCGGCTTCATCGTGCTTACCGGCCTCGCCTTCATGCTGCCCTACCGCAAGCCGCATCGCCGGCCGAAGATCGATTATGCCGGCGCACTCCTGCTGGCGCTGACAACAACCAGCATCGTGCTTGCGACCGACAGCAGCGAGCTTTTCGGTGCGCTGATCTCGCCGCAGAGCATCGGCATAATCGCCTTCGGCGTGGTTTGCGCCATCACCTGGGTTTTCGTCGAACGTCGCGCGCCGGAACCGATCGTGCCGCTGCCGCTGTTCCGCAATTCCACGTTCAGCCTGCTGCTGGTGATCTCCATCATGGGCGGCGCAATCGCCATCGGCATGGTCAACTACCTCGCGCTGTTCCTTCAGACGACGACAGGCCTTTCGCCGTCGGGCGCCGGTCTGCTCTTCATTCTGCTGACAGGCGGTCTCGTCTGCGGCTCCCTGAATGCCGGCCGCATCATTTCGAAGACAGGCCGCTACAAGCCCTTCGCAATTGCCAGCCTCACCTGCAGCGCCATCGCTTTTGCACTGATCTCACAGGTTCACGCCGGCACACCGATTGCCTTCATCGGCGCGATCATGCTGCTGCACGGCGTCGGTATCGGCCTTGCCCAGCAGGTTCCGGTCATCGGCGTTCAGAATGCCGCACCGGCCCGCGATGTGGGTGCTGCAACCGGCTCGGTCACGCTGTCGCGTATGGGCGGCGCCTCGATTGCCATCTCCATCTACGGTGCAATCATTGCATCGCAGCTCGGCAGGCTCGGCTCCTCCATCCCAGGGGTGGCCAATATCGAGGAGCTGACGCCGAAAATGATGGCAGCACTTCCCGAGGCCAGCCGTCAGGCGGTGGCTAATGCTTACGCCTCCGCCTTCTCGCCGCTGTTCATGACCTCCTGCGGCATCGCTTTGATCGGTCTGATCGCCGCCATCATGCTGAAGCCGGTGCAGCTCCCCCGCGCCGGCGAACAG
The DNA here is from genome assembly GCF_052113285.1 of Rhizobium sp. YAF28. Taxonomy (NCBI): domain Bacteria; kingdom Pseudomonadati; phylum Pseudomonadota; class Alphaproteobacteria; order Hyphomicrobiales; family Rhizobiaceae; genus Rhizobium; species Rhizobium sp. YAF28. The sequence goes on from NZ_JBFRCX010000003.1 coordinate 287,475, forward strand.
AAGACCAGCCAGACCACCGCCGCCGCCGCCGAAGCCGCGGAGTAAGCACAGAGCGCGCGGCCTCCGCGCCTCTTCAATTTAGTCGGCTCGAAAACACCACTATTAATTGTATTATTCGCGCGAATGTTACGCGTGCCCGCATCGGTCGCCGTACTGACCGATTTTTTCCGCAGTGCAGCCGGAATCTGCACTCGCGATGGAACTTTCGCCATAATTTCATCGGAGCGAGAAGTGCCTCGACAGGCGGGGCATTGCCGAAATGCAACGGCGCCACATTTAGATAGAGTCTCGCTATGCAACCCACGCGGAAATCGGCTACAGCAAAGACTTGGATCGGCCGATTGTACAGCGCGAGAACCGAGGCGGAAGCCTATTGAATTTTCCTGGCAACGGCCGGCCCGAAGATGCGGCAGACCGGCGACTTAAAATGGTGCGGAGAGACAGACTGGACAGTATGACGACGTGGAAATCGCCCGCGCTTTCCAGTGATGCCTTTTTTGCGCCGCGCCGTTGGGCGCGCCGTTTCCTGCTGCTGTTGGCCTGCGCCGTCGCGCTGAACGGCTGCGAGTCGTTGATCCAACAATCCTATCAGCCGACCGTCGGCCCTTCGTCTAATCCGCAAATCGTCGACGAAGTGCAGAAGAACGACCCTCGCGCCGCCATGGGCGCCCGCGAGCATCCGCGCATCGTTGCGAGTTATGGCGGCGAGTATAAGGACGCCAGGACCGAGCGCCTCGTCGCGCGTATCGCCGGCGCACTGACGGCCGTCTCGGAGAATCCGAGCCAGTCCTACCGCATCACCATCCTGAACTCGCCCGCTATCAACGCCTTCGCGCTGCCGGGCGGTTATCTCTATGTCACCCGCGGCCTGTTGGCGCTCGCCAACGATGCCTCGGAAGTCGCGGCCGTGCTGTCACACGAGATGGGCCACGTCACCGCAAACCATGGCATCGAGCGGCAGAAGCGTGAAGAGGCGGAAGTCATTGCCAGCCGTGTCGTCGCCGAAGTGCTGTCGAGCGATATAGCCGGCAAACAGGCGCTTGCCCGCGGCAAGCTGCGTCTTGCCGCCTTCTCTCGTCAGCAGGAACTGCAGGCCGACGTCATCGGCGTACGCATGCTCGGTGAAGCCGGCTATGATCCTTATGCCGCAGCCCGTTTCCTCGACTCCATGGCCGCTTACAGCCGCTTCATGTCGGTCGATCCCGAGGCAGACCAGAGCCTGGACTTCCTGTCGAGCCATCCGAATTCCGCCCAGCGCATCGAGCTTGCCCGCACCCACGCTCGCGCCTTTGGCCAGGAAGGCTCCGTCGGCGATAAAGGCCGTGACTACTATCTCGATGGCATCGACGGCCTTCTCTACGGCGACAGTCCGGAAGAGGGCTATGTGCGCGGCCAGACCTTCCTGCACGGCGGCCTCGGCATCCGCTTCGACGTGCCGCCTGACTTCAGCATCGACAACAAGGTCGAGGCCGTCATGGCAACCGGCCCGAACGATATCGCCATCCGCTTTGACGGCGTGGCCGACAACCAGAACCAGAGCCTGACGAATTACATTTCCAGCGGCTGGGTTACCGGCCTCGATCCGTCGACCATCCAGCCGATCAACGTCAATGGCATGGAGGCTGCGACCGCGCGCGCCACTGCCGACCGTTGGGACTTCGATGTCACGGTCATCAGAAACAACAATCAGATCTTCCGCTTTCTGACGGCGGTGCCGAAAGGCAGCCCGTCGCTGGAGCCGACGGCAGACGTTCTGCGCGCAAGCTTCCGCCGTATGACGCCGGACGAAGCCGCTTCGCTGAAGCCGCTACGCGTGCGGGTGGTCACAGTCCGCCCTGGCGAGAACATCACCACGCTCGCTTCCCGCATGATGGGTACCGATCGCAAGCTCGATCTCTTCAAACTGATCAACGCCCTGCCGACGGGCGCTGCCGTTTCTCCCGGCGACCGCGTGAAGATTATCTCCGAATAAAAGAAGGCCCGGCTTGTGCCGGGCCAGTCTGTGCTGCTGGGGAGTAATTCCTGTCAGGCATAGGCTGCCATGTGCGGATCGGCGCTGACGAGCGCCGTACGAAGCTTTTCCATCGCCCGGCTTTCGATCTGGCGCACGCGCTCTTTGGAAATGCCGAGGTCAGCGCCGAGCTCTTCGAGTGTCGCCCCGTCTTCGGCAAGCCGGCGCGCGCTGATGATCTTCATTTCACGCTCGTTGAGATGCTTGAGGGCAGAGGCAAGCCAGACACGACGGCGTTCGCCGTCGATCATGTTTGAGACCTGCTCATCCGGCAGAGGTTCGTCGCTGACGAGGAAATCCATCTTTTCTGCACTGTCGGCATCACCCGAAACGGAAGGCGCCTGCAACGAGGCATCGTTGCCGGAAAGGCGCGCATCCATGGTCTGCACGTCAGCAAGGCTGACACCGAGGGCAGCCGCGATTTCCTGATGAATGGATTGCAGTGTCAGCTGCGTATCGCCCTTGGCCAGCTTGGCGCGCAGGCGCCGCAGATTGAAGAAAAGTGCCTTCTGCGCCGAACTCGTACCGCCGCGCACGATCGACCAATTGCGCAGGATATAGTCCTGGATCGAGGCGCGGATCCACCAGCTTGCATACGTGGAAAAGCGCACATCGCGCGCCGGTTCGAACCGGGCCGCGGCCTCCAGAAGCCCGACATAACCTTCCTGTACGAGATCGCTCATCGGCAGGCCGAAATTGCGGAACTTGCCTGCCATGGAAATGACGAGGCGCATATGCGCCATGGCGATCTGGTTGCGGGCGCCGCGGTCTTCATGATCTTTCCAACGAATGGCCAGGTTATGCTCTTCTTCACGGGCAAGATAGGGAGCCGCCATTGCTATTTTGATCATGCGCCGATCTGCAGACATGTTCTTCATATCGCTCTCCTAAATGGGCCACGTGCCTAAAAATGAACAAGCAAACACCGTTTCCGGAACATCGCTGCGCCGGAGCAAACTAGGGTCTTGAATGCATAAAGGCCTCCTCCTGGACTTTTCAGGAGGAGGCCCTATCTCTCGTCATGTGCCGCCAAGACGGCAGGATTGGATCTGTTTCTTGAGATTACCGGAAAGGCAAATTCTGGAAATCATGATCCTCTCCTCATCGAACGTTGACAGCTTCGGCGGAAGTCAAACCGAGCTTTATAGGCTCCGGTCATGTCCGCACTACTGTGTATGAACGTCGTAGCGGCGAAAAAGTTCCAATAAAAAACCCGGCACCAAGGCCGGGTTTTTTCATCAGCAAAAACAATGCGCTATTAAGCGGCTTCGTCCTGCGAGTCGTCTTCTTCGATTACCTTGCCACGCTTCGGACCCTTGTTGAGATTGGTCTCGACGAGGCGAACTGCTTCGGTTTCAGACATTTTGTTGACGGCAGCGATTTCGCGAGCCATGCGGTCAAGAGCAGCCTCATAGAGCTGACGCTCGGAATAGGACTGTTCCGGCTGGTTCTCGGCACGATAAAGATCGCGAACGACCTCTGCGATGGAAATCAGGTCGCCGGAATTGATCTTGGCATCATATTCCTGAGCGCGACGGGACCACATGGTGCGCTTGACGCGAGCCTTGCCCTGCACGACCTTGAGGGCGCGCTCGACGAAATCGGTCTCGGAAAGCTTACGCATGCCAATGCTCATGGCCTTCGCGACCGGAACCTTCAGCCGCATCTTGTCCTTTTCGAAATCGATGACGAAAAGTTCAAGCTTCATGCCGGCGACTTCTTGCTCTTCGATAGCCGTGATGGTACCGACGCCATGTGCGGGGTACACGATCGATTCACCAGTCTTGAAGCCGTGACGTGCGGTAGAAGGTTTTTTCTGCTGGGTGGTCATTCTAATCAAAAACTCCCTGTTACGCTACCGGCGGCGGCCGGAGCCGGGTCAGTCAGGCCCGGATGAGACGGTTAAATCCGTCGGGTGACTTCACTCTGGTTCCACCAGACAGAAGCAAAAGGTATCCTTGCGCGCGATCTTGGGATCCGACAGCTCAAGTTATTGATATGTCACGGAAACCGCGTACGGATTTGTTTTACTTTCGTGATGGTTTTGGGCATGCTTCATGCCACAAATGGAACAGTGTGGTGAACGTATCACAAAAATATGAGGAAATCAATAATTTGCTTAACGTGAGTCATGTGGGCAACACATAGCCCCCATGTGACTCACGCGTAATTTGAAACGTTTAACCTGCCGCTGAACCCGGTTTCATCGGCACCGCACGTCGAAATTTTCAGTCGCCGCTACCGGGCTTTTCCGAGAAGTATTTCTCGAATTTTCCGGTCTCGCCGTCCATCTCCTTGGCCTCGGCCATCGGCTCTTTCTTGACCGTGATATTCGGCCAGATGCTCGCATATTCAGCGTTAATCTTCAGCCACTTGTCGAGACCCGGTTCGGTATCGGGCTTAATCGCCTCGGCCGGACATTCCGGCTCGCAAACACCGCAGTCGATGCACTCATCGGGATGGATGACGAGGAAATTCTCGCCCTCGTAGAAACAGTCGACGGGGCAGACTTCAACACAGTCGGTATATTTGCAGCGAATGCAATTGTCGGTCACGACATAGGTCATGAAGAACTCCAGGATTTCCACGCGGGCGGGGCCGGGCAACCTGGAACGTCGCGCCTGTCCCCTAAGCCGGAGAGAAAGCGTGGACAGGCTTGGGAGGCAAGCACGCTACCCGGCAGGTTGTGTGTCACGTATCGGCTTTACAGCAGGATTTCAAGGACAAACGATCTCCGAAAAGCTGACGGCAGGAAGAGTTTTCTAATCCTCATCCGACATCAGCCTGTCGATTGCGCGCCGTTCCTTTTTCGTCGGTCTTCCGGAGCCGGTGGCCCGAATAGCTTGCTCATAGGGCGTGAGGCGTTTTGCCACATCCGGAGGCGGCGACAGATCCTCATAGAGCAGCTTCGCCTCCTCATAGGGTCCGCGCCGCTCGCCCGGCAGCCGGACAACGAGAATGACATCCCGCCGCTCCAGCCTCAGCTCAACGCGATCGCCCACCTTGACCATCTGGCTCGGCTGTGCACAGCGTGCGCCATTGATGCTGACGTGACCGGATTGGATATGGCTCTGCGCCAGCGAGCGCGATTTCACCATGCGTGCGAAGAACAGCCATTTGTCGATGCGCTGGCGCGAACCGCTCCCTGGCTGTGTCTCTCCACTCATGACTACTTCTTCATCTGCTCCTTGAGCGCTGCAAGCTTGGCAAACGGCGAATCCGGATCGATCGGCTTCTCCTTGCGCGGCGGCTTGGCCTCGAAGCGCAGCGGCTGCGAATTGCCGCGATTGTTGTTGCGGTCGTTGCGATCGCCACGATCCTTGCGGTCCTGACGGTCGCCGCGCTGCTCGTTGCGGTCATTACGCGCATGCTGAGGCCTGCCCCCATCACGATTGCCGCCGTCACGATTGCCGCCTTCCCGGTTACCGTCGCGATTGCCGCCATCCCGGTTGCGGTTGTTGTTGCGATTACCGTCCCGGCTCTCGCCACCTTCGCCACCGCCCTGACGGCGATTGTTGCGCTCACCGCGGTCCTGACCCTGGCCTTGGCCCTGTCCGCCGCGGCGGTCGCCATGGCCGCGCGCTTGGCGCTGGTTTTCGTTGCGGCCACCGAGGCGCCACAGGAGAACCGGCTTCGGCTCTGCAGCTTCGCCCGCCTCAGCCGAATCTTCGGCAACTGCAGGCGTTTCCTCAGCTACAGGTGCGGCTTCGACAGCGGGCGTTTCTTCCGAAGCGCCGTCTGCGTCATCGTGGTCGGCCTTTTCAGCCGTTTCCTCTGCTGCGGCCTCAGTCACCGCTGAAGCCGGAACGGATGCTGCATCCTGCGTTGCGAGGAATGCGGCTGCCTCTTCGGCCTTCACGGCATCGGCGCGGTAGCCGAGACCCTTGAGAATCTCTTCCATGTCTTCGAGCGTCGCGCCGAGAATGGATAGCATCGCCGTCGTCGTCGTGAAACGGCGACCGTCATAGGCGCCTTCGGGACGCGTGCCTTGACCCGGCTTCCACTGCAGGAGCGGACGGATGAGATCGGCAAGACGCTCCAGGATGTCGATGCGCACGGCGCGCTTGCCGAGGAAACGGAAGCCCGCGAGCTTGTAGAACATACGCTCGAAGCTCGGATCGGTGACCACAGAGGTACGGCCGGCGGCGAGCACCGGAATGAGATCACCGTAGCCCGGCTTGTCGAGACCGTCATTCTTCAGCGCCCAGAGCAGGGTGATGAGCTCCGCCGGCGCCGGCTTCAGAAGCGCCGGCACGAAGATATGATAAGCGCCGAAGCGAATGCCGTATCGGCGCATGGAAGCGCGCGCATCCTGATCCAGAGACTTCACTTCTTCCGTCACGTCGCGGCGGAAGAGCACGCCGAGATTCTCGACGAGCTGGAAGGCAAGCCCCTTGGCAAGGCCCTGCAGGTCTTCGGCGCGCGACAGGTCGTCGAGCGGCTTCAGCACCGTGCTGATATGATGATTGACGAAGCGCTCGATACGGGCGGCGACATGGTCGCGCGCATTGCCCGTGAGCTGCTCGTCGGCAAGCAGGATGACACGCGGACGCATCACATGATCGCTGCCCGAAAGGCGGCCGACAGGATCGCCGAGCCACCGGACGAGTCCATCCGATCCGATCGCCAGATCGGCATTGCCTGCGGCATGCAAGCGTGCGGCACGAGCTTCGAATTCGAGAGCAAGCGCCTTCTGCGACGCAGCCTGAACCGCCTTGGCATCCGGCCCGTCCGTTCCCCCAACAGGCGTGAAACGGAACCCGGTCAACTGCCCCACATGATGTCCTTCAACAAAGACATCGCCATTCACACTGATTTCAGCTTCCAGCATCGCATTCTCTCTCAGGCGCTTCATGAGCACAGATGTCCTGCGATCAACAAAGCGTTTCGTCAACCTTTCATGTAACGCATCGGACAATCGATCTTCGATTTCCCGCGTCTTTTCCTGCCAGTGTGTCGGATCGGCAAGCCAGCCGGGCCGATTCGATACATAGGTCCAGGTCCTTATCTGCGCGATTCGCGCCGAAAGCGTGTCAATTTCTCCATCCGTCCGATCCGAACGATGAACCTGTTCGGCTAGAAACTGCTCGTTCACCGTGCCATAGCGCACTAGATCGGAAAAGAGGGTAGAAATAAGATCGGCATGTTGCGCAGGCGTTATGCGCCGATAGTCCGGCAGAGCGCAAGCCTCCCAGAGCTTTTCGACCCGCGCCGGCGTGCTAGCGAGATCAATAATTTCCGGATAGCGCGACAAATGTTCGAGCGCTTGCTGGTCGACGGCCGGCAGCGCCCGGGTCAGACCCGGTACGCGGGGGCCGGTCTCAAGGCTTGCCCGCAGGGATTGTATCGAGGAAAAATCGAGATCCTTGGTACGCCACTGCAGAACCTTGATATTGTCGAACTCATGGCCCTCGATGCGCTGCACCAGTTCCTCGTCGAAGGGTGAAACCTGGCCGGTTACGCCAAAGGTTCCGTCACGCACATGACGGCCGGCGCGGCCAGCGATCTGGCCGAGTTCGCCGGGGTTGAGGTTGCGGAATTGATACCCGTCGAACTTCCGGTCCTGCGCGAAGGCCACATGGTCGACATCGAGATTGAGACCCATGCCGATCGCATCGGTCGCGACGAGATATTCGACGTCGCCCTCCTGATAGAGCGCGACCTGCGCATTGCGGGTGCGGGGGCTGAGCGCTCCGAGCACGACAGCCGCACCGCCGCGCTGGCGCCGGATCAGTTCCGCGATCGCATAAACTTCGTCCGCCGAGAAGGCGACGATTGCCGAACGCTGCGGCAGCCGGGTGATCTTCTTCTGCCCGGCATAGAGAAGGTGGGAAAGCCGCGGCCGCTCCGTGACCGTAATCCCCGGCAGAAGCTGCTGCAGGATCGGCCGCATTGTGGCAGCACCTAGCAGAAGCGTCTCCTCGCGCCCGCGCAGGTGCAGGATGCGGTCTGTAAAGATATGGCCGCGCTCGAGATCTCCAGCGAGCTGCACTTCATCGATGGCGACGAAGGCTGCCTTGGTTTCCCGTGGCATCGCTTCGACCGTACAGACCGAGAAACGCGCATTCGGCGGCGAGATCTTTTCTTCGCCGGTCACTAGCGCCACGTTGTGGGCGCCGACCTTTTCGACCACGCGCGTGTAGACTTCGCGCGCCAGCAGGCGGAGCGGCAGGCCGATGACACCCGTCCCATGCGCCACCATGCGTTCGATCGCATAATGGGTCTTGCCGGTATTGGTCGGCCCGAGCACCGCGGTCACGCCGCGCCCGCTCAGTATCATCGGCTGCGAAGTCAGGGTCATATTCCATGCAAGTGAGGCGGTGACGCCCCAGGGTCAAGTCGGAGCTGCGAATGAGGCACAGAACACATGGACAGCCGAAGCTTCAAACGCAAGGGCAGATTTGAAATAGACTTGGGATTGAGCACGGAAGTCACAGCCCGCTAAGTCCTTGATTTAAGATTCGGAACAGCTTGAGAACGAATCGGAGACGAATCGCTGACTCCGGCGGATTCAGCTTTTGTTCACGGCTAAGTATTGATTTTGAATCGCTTTTTTACACTAGATGCTGAATCCGCAGACTCGCCTGAGAACAAATGCTGGCAACCGCGATTAACGCTTTTTTCCGCATCGTAAAGGCGCAAAGGTCAAGCCCGAAATTAACGCTTCGACCAAAGCCGGAACGAATCGGAGACGAATCGCCGATCTCGAGGTTTTCCCCTTTCGTTCACGGCGAGATCTTGTGGGCACTTTCGCCACCGATCCCAACATACGGGTTCCGGGTTTGCCGCAGCCGTTCCGAGCGGTCGGATCGCATTAATATTTTGCATGCCGAATTTACGGAGCCTTAAGCAGGCTGGCGCCGACAGGCTGAGGAAAGTCATGGCTGATCAAAGCCGGAACGAATCGCCGACGAATCGGAGACATCTTCATTTTCCTGCTTTGTTCACCGCAACATATTGTATTCAAAGAGAATTTTAACCATACCCGGAAAATACTAGATAGCATTTCGCCGACTTGCTTTCGAAGGAACCGGCTAAATACGGCTTCTGTCGCAATGGTGATAACGCCGCCGTGATATTCTGAGAGTTTAGCCGGGAACAAAAATCGCGGATGCGGGTTTCTAGTCCAGTCGAAATGAGAATGAGGCAGGACAAAAACCATGCTTGGCACGATACTTCTTATTATCCTTATTCTGTTATTGGTCGGCGCCTTGCCGAATTGGGGTTATAGCCGCGGCTGGGGCTATGGACCTTCCGGTGGTTTGGGGTTAGTTCTCGTCATCATTATCATTCTTGTACTGATGGGCCGAATTTAAAGGCCGGTAACCTGGGGAGTTAGACATGAAAAAGATTGTTCTTAGCTGCGCTCTCATTGGCGCTCTCGCCTCCTGCACCCCGACGGAGCAGGGCACGGCGATTGGTGCGGGCACGGGCGCCATCATCGGCGGCGCCGTCAGCAACAGCTGGGGTGGCGCGGCAGTCGGCGCAGTCGCCGGCGGTCTGACAGGCGCACTGATCGGCCATTCGGTCGAACGTCAAGGCTACTGCATCTATCGCGACCGTTACGGCCGCCGTTACGAAGCGCGTTGCCGCTAATCAGCATCGGCCCATCGGAAATTTTGAACGGGCGCTTCGGCGCCCGTTTTTCTTGCGCGCTTTTGTCGTCAACGCCGCGTTGACGATCGGTCGCTGAAGTCAAATCTACCGCGCCACCGGGACCAAGCGCATATTCCTTTCAACATCACAAGAGCAGAGCCTGTGTCGCCCGTGAAAGAAAAGGAACGCTACCATGGCCCAGATTTTCCTGAATTCCGCCGTCGCCGTCCTGATCGCCTCGGCTTTCCTCACGACGGCAGTCGCCGCCCTCCGCAGCCAGGACCGCGCCGTCCAGAAAGTGCCCGTCAAAGCCAATAGACGGCGCCATCCCAACGCCTGACGCCATCAATGAACCGAACCGCGTAACGGCAACTATACGAGCGCCCGTCTGCAGGGAGATAAGACTATGAACAAGATCATCGCAATCGCCGCCCTCATCACCATTGCCCTCGCGGCCTATGGCGCATCTGCCGGCCCCTATGACAGTGCCGGCAGCTTCCCGAGCAACTACGCCCACAGCCAGAAGAAATAGGTTCAGACGAAGAACTGACCGCCATTGGCCGTCAACGTCGAACCGGTAATGAAACCGGCATCCTCGGAAACGAGGAAGGTCACGCAGCGCGCGATCTCCTCGGGTTCGCCGAGGCGCCCGACCGGGATTTGCGGAATGATCTTCTCATTCAGCACCTTTTCCGGCACCGCAAGCACCATCTCCGTCCCGATATAACCGGGGCAGATGGCATTGACGGTAATGTTCTTGACCGCACCTTCCTGGGCAAGCGCCTTGGTAAACCCGAGGTCGCCGGCTTTGGCGGCAGAATAGTTCACCTGCCCCATCTGGCCCTTCTGGCCGTTGATGGAGGAGATATTGACGATGCGGCCGAAGCTGCGGTCACGCATGCCGCTCCACACATGGTGCGTCATGTTGAAGAGACCGGTGAGGTTGGTATTGATCACCTCATGCCACTGCTGCGGCGTCATCTTGTGAAACATCGCATCGCGCGTGATGCCGGCATTGTTGACGAGGATCTCGACCGGGCCGAGTTCGGCCTGGACCCTCGCAATACCTTCGCCGCAGGCAAGATAGTCGGACACGTCCCACTTGAAGACGGGCACGCCGGTAACATTATGAAATGCCTTGGCCTTTTCATCATTGCCGGCATAGTTGGCAGCAACCTTATAGCCGGCATTCTTTAGAGCCATCGAAATTGCCGCGCCAATGCCGCGCGTACCACCAGTGACCAAAGCCACTCTGCTCATGTTCCGCTCCCCAGTTATTGTCAGCCCGCTCTCGGGCAGGCCTCAAGAAACATGCATTGTACGCTATTTACATTGCCTCGAAGCACATCGCGACACCCATGCCGCCGCCGATGCAAAGCGTGGCGAGACCCTTTTTGGCGCCGCGGCGCTTCATTTCGAAGAGGAGCGTATTGAGGACGCGCGCACCCGAAGCGCCGATCGGATGACCGATCGCGATCGCGCCGCCATTGACGTTGACGATATCAGGATCCCAGCCGAGATCCTTGTTCACGGCGCAGGCTTGGGCCGCGAAGGCTTCATTGGCCTCGACGAGGTCTAGATCGCCGACGGACCAGCCGGCCTTTTCCAGCGCCTTGCGGGAAGCAGGGATCGGGCCGGTCCCCATAACTTGCGGATCGACACCGGCTGTTGCCCAGGAAACGATGCGGGCAAGCGGCTGGATGCCGCGACGCGACGCTTCCGCTTCGCTCATCAGCACGGCTGCGGCAGCGCCGTCGTTAAGACCGGAGGCATTCGCCGCGGTCACCGTGCCATCCTTGTCGAAGGCGGGTCGCAGCTTGCCCATGGCCTCCAGCGTCGCGCCGTGGCGGATATATTCGTCGGCATCGACGGTTACGTCACCCTTGCGGCCCTGAATGATGAAGGGAACGATTTCGTCCCGGAAGCGGCCAGCCTTCTGTGCGGCTTCCGCCTTGTTCTGCGAGCCGACGGCGAAGTGGTCCTGGTCGTCGCGTGAAAGCTGCCATTGGCGTGCGATATTTTCAGCAGTAACGCCCATGTGATAGCCGTAAAAGGCGTCGGTTAGACCGTCCTTGATCATGGTGTCGATCATCTTCATGTCGCCCATCTTCACGCCGCCGCGCAAATGTGCCGCGTGTGGCGCCATCGACATGGATTCCTGACCGCCGGCGACGATGATCTTCGCATCACCGAGCGCGATCTGCTGCATGCCGAGGGCAACGGCACGCAGGCCGGAACCGCAGAGCTGGTTGACGCTCCAGGCCGTCGCCTCCTTGGGAACATCGGCCTTCATCGCCGCCTGGCGAGCGGGGTTCTGGCCCTCGCCCGCCTGCAGGACCTGGCCAAGGATGACCTCGTCCACGTCTTCAGGGGAAACACTTGCCCGCTCCAGCGCGCCTTTGATGGCGGCAGCGCCGAGCTCGTGAGCGGGAATTGTGCCGAAAGCACCGTTGAAGGAACCGACAGCGGTGCGCGCTGCGCTGGCGATGACGACGGATGAACTGCTCATGGGGTGGTTTCCTCGTTTCTCGTCACACATATAAGTGGAAACTGACAAAGCTGCAGGCGCAAGTCAAATGCCAAGACTATTCCACCATTTGCTGCAGCGCCCTCAAATGGATTTATCCGTACAGGGAAAGGGCTTGCCGCATCGCACAAAGAGATTGTCACCGCCCTTCTTTTGCGTCTACAGTCTCTGGTGGAGGAGTATCCATACAATCAGACGGGGTTCGGGAGACTGATATGGCGAAGACTGAGGGTCAGATCGTAATCAAGAAATATGCCAATCGCCGCCTCTATAATACAGGCACCAGCACCTATGTGACGCTGGAAGACCTGGCGGAGATGGTGAAGAAGGGGGAGGATTTTGTCGTTCAGGACGCCAAAAGCGGTGACGACATCACGCATTCGGTACTGACCCAGATTATTTTCGAGCAGGAATCGAAGACCGGCAACACGCTGCTTCCGATCTCCTTCCTGCGTCAGCTGATCACCTACTACGGCGACCAGATGCAGATGGTCGTTCCGAGCTTCCTGGAACATTCCATGCGCGCCTTCACGGAACAGCAGTCGCAGATCCGTGAGCAGGTGAACCGTGCCTTCGGCGAAACGCCGCTCAGCAAGAACCTGCAGCTTCCCATGCAAATGGTCGAGGAACAGGTCCGCCGGAATACCGAGATGTTCCAGCAGGCCATGCAGATGTTCTCACCCTTCATGACGCCGCCGCCCAAGGAAAGCCGCAAGGCGGAGGCGAAGGACATCGACGAGCTGAAGGAACAGCTTCGCGCGCTGCAGAACAAGCTCGACAACCTATAGGCCGATAGAAACGTCCCGGCCGGCGCTGCGGATCGACACCGCAAAGCCGCCGATCACGTCGATCAGCGCAATGGTCATCAGGATGAAGAAGACCTGGGTCGCCGCATCCTGGACGAGAAGAAACTCGACCAGGAAGGCGATGAAGACCAGCATCGACAGCATGTGGTTGATGAGGTTGCCGGAAGCGTTCCGGGTCGCCTTCAAGATCTCGAAGAAGAGTACGACGAGCGCCACGACGATGAAAAGATCGCCGAGCGCCATACTCCAGATCGCTCCCGAAAGCATCGACAGTACGATCACATCGTGCTGGAGCGAGGGAATGCCGCCGCCACCCATCAGGCCCAGCATCGCCAGATTGTAAAGAATAAATGGAATAACCATCAGCGGCATTACGGTAATCATGCAGAAATATCTCCCAGATCTCTAGGGAATACTGCCTGACATCACCGTCTCACTTCAAGGCACTGAAGATTATAATATCTTGAAAAGAAAAGGCCGGCATAGAGCCGGCCTTCAAAACTTTCATCGGACAAGCCGCATAAAGAATTATGCGCTTTCCTTCGGCGTCAGAACCTGGCGGCCACGGTACATACCGGTCTTTAGATCGATATGGTGCGGGCGGCGCAGTTCGCCGGAGTTCTTGTCTTCGACATAGGTCGGAGCCTTCAGCGCATCAGCCGAACGGCGCATGCCGCGCTTGGACGGGCTCGTTTTTCTCTTCGGTACAGCCATTTCTCTTACTCCACTTGCGGGCAAAACATTCCCACGGCCAGACTGGCGGCCGAAACGGACATGTCGCGATTTCGGAATTTTGCGCGCTTATACATGCAAGGGGCGGCCTTGACCAGTCCCCATATGTATTTTTTGCGATGCCTCTGATTGTCTGCTCAGACTTCGTCTTCCGGCACAATCCACGGCTCGGCTCGGGCTGCTTCTTCCCACTTCCGCCAGGCCGGATGCGCCTTCATCGCGCTCATGTAGGCCAGTATATCGGTGCTGCTGACGAGATCATAGATATCGAAGCGATTGACGACGGGCGCAAACATCGCATCCGCTCCGCTGAATGCACCGAAGAGGAACGGTCCACCGGATTTCTGCAGCAGGTCGCGCCAGATTGTCTCGATGCGACTGATATCGGCAGAGACGCCGTCAGGCAGCGCGATCTTGCCCTTCGGGCGGCGAATATTCATCGGGCAGGCGCTGCGCAGCGCCCGGAAGCTCGACATCATCTCCATGGAGGCCGAACGGGCGAGCGCCCGCTCGGCGCGATCCTTCGGCAGCAACCCGGCATTTGGGTAAAGCTCGGCTACATATTCGATGATCGCGAAGGATTCCCAGATCTTCAGCGCACCATGCTGCAGCAGGGGCACATGGCCGCTCGGAGAGACCGCCTTGATATTGGGATTGCTGTTTGGATAATCGAAGGGGATCAGCACCTCTTCGAAATCGATGCCGACGCCCGTCAGCGCCATCCACGGCCGGAAGGACCAGGAAGAGTAGTTCTTGTTGGCGATATAGAGCGTCAGCTTGTCCATGGTGTGTTCCTGTCAGGGTTCGAAATCGAAGATCAGCAGTTCGTGGAAGTGGTTCATATCCTCGAACACGCAGAAGGCCGGCGGGTTGAGTTCCAGTACCGGCGCCCTGCTGCGGATATCCTCTGTCACCTCGTCAAGCATTGCCTGCCAGCGCGGCAGCGCCTCGTCTTCCAGCCGCTCGATCGCATAGGTGAAGGTCATGTGGAACTTGTAATTCTCATGGTGGGGCTGACGGTAACCCAGGAGATCGGCGAATGCGTCGCGCCAGGCGCGCATAACCTTGCGGTCATCCTCTGTCGCACCCTCGAGGAGCAGGCCGGACGGACGGGCTTCGACGATCGCGACCTTGAAGGGATCGAACATCTTGAAGCCTTCGAGCCGCGCGCCCATGAGCTCTGTCATGTCATCGATCGGCGTATCGAGCGGAATATTATCAGGCCAATGGTTCTCCTTGCGGCCGGTCTCGATCACGCCTTCAAAAAGCGTCATATGGAGGCTGGTGATTGGCGTGAAGATGAATTGTGGTGCCTCGGGCATCGCCAGATATCTCTCACGCGCTTCGATCAGCACCTGCTGCGTTCGTGAGCCCCTCGGGGGATGGCAGACGATCGTGTTACCCCGCTCGGGCAGGAAGCCGCCGAGCTTCTGGTAGCGGGAGCCGAGATGCCGCGGCGGAGCCGGATTATGGGTCTTCGAATACTGGAGAAGCTCGGGCGAAAGTGTCGTGGTGGTCATGGGCGACTCGGGGCTTTGATTGCTGATGCATTCGCCCATATGGCAGGATCAAGAATGTCAGATGACGCTTGCCGCTTCCAACGACAAGTTCTGATTCAATCATAGATGCACTTGATGTAATCGCCCGAGCCCTGCGCCCGCCGTTCGATGAGCGCTGCAAGCCTGCGCAGCCCTCGTCCGGGTTTTCCGGCATTGCGATCGATCGGGTTCGGTAGCGAAACCGCAAGCAACGATGCCTGGCGGCGCGTAAGCTTCGAGGCAGGCACCTTGAAGTGATATTGCGCAGCCGCCTCGATACCGTAAATGCCTGGCCCCCATTCGGCGATATTGAGATAAATCTCCATCAGCCGTCGCTTCGACCAGACGAAATCGGAGCCGACAGCCAGCGGCAGTTCCAATCCCTTGCGGATGAAGGAGCGGCTGTTCCAGAGGAAGAGGTTCTTCGCCGTCTGCATGGGAATGGTGCTGCCGCCACGCGTCTCCTGGCCCTTCAGCGTGTCTTCGACCAGCATACGCATCTCGCCCCAGTCGACACCGCCGTGGAAGCAATATTGCCCGTCTTCCGACATCATCACCGATTGCACGAGCACAGGCGCAACATCGTCGATCGACACCCACCGTCGGTCATAACCGCGCAGAAGCAAGAGATCGCGCAGCATCAGCGTCGAAACCGGATGGATGAAGGGCAGCAGATAGAGAAGGATCAGCACATAGGGAAAAAGCATCACCGCCAGAACGGCAAGAACAATGCGCTTCAGCACCTGGCGGTCTCCAACCCAGCGCCGGCGAACCGGCGCCTCGACGCTCTCCTCTGTCTGCGGCGCTATATCCAATGTCCCAGTCCGATTTCGCCCTTGTCGTTGTCATACCGCCTGAAAACCATCATTGCCAGAGTGCAGCGGAAATCTTGACGCGGCGATCGACAATTCCGTTGCCAGCAGCCGTTCTGCCGTGCCAAAGAGCGCGCATGGACGCTAAGCGGGAAACATTCGAGACACGGTTGAAAAACAGCGCCGCTGAGATCGAGGCGCTGCTCGATCTCCTGCTCTCTCCCACCGTACTGTCCGACGAGATCGCCCGTCCCGACCTCTTGCGTAGCGCCATGCACTACGCCGTCCTGAATGGCGGCAAACGCCTGCGCCCCTTTCTTGTCGTGGAAAGCACAGCACTTCTCGGCGGCAACAGGCAGGCAGCACTTCGCGTCGGCGCAGCACTCGAATGCATCCATTGCTATTCGCTCGTTCACGACGATCTGCCCGCTATGGACGACGACGACCTGCGCCGCGGCAAGCCGACCGTACACATCAAATTCGACGAAGCGACCGCCATTCTGGCCGGCGACAGCCTGCTGACCTACGCCTTCGACATCATCGCAGCCCCGGAAACCGACCTGCCGGACCGCAGCAAGACAGAACTCGTTCTGGCGATCGCCCGCGCCGCGGGCCTCGGCGGCATGGCCGGCGGGCAAGCCCTTGATCTTGCAGCGGAAAAGCAGGCGCCCGATGAAGCTGGCATCATCCGCCTGCAGGCGATGAAGACGGGTGCGCTGATCCGCTTCGCCTGCGAGGCCGGCGCCATCATTGCCGGCGCTTCGGCCGAAGACCGGCAGCGCCTGCGCCGCTTCGGCGAGAAGATCGGCCTCGCCTTCCAGCTTGCCGATGATATTCTCGACCTGATCTCCGATATCAAGACGATGGGCAAGGCGACCGGCAAAGATGCCGCCCGCGGCAAGGGAACGCTGGTGGCGCTTCACGGCATGGAATGGGCGGAGAAGCGGCTGCGTCAGCATGTCGAGGACGCAGAAGAGCTGCTCGCCCCCTATGGTGAACGCGCCGCAGTGCTGATCGCCACGGCCCACTTCGTGGCCGAACGCAAGAATTGAGACAGAGGAAGGGCGGTACCATCCAGCCCTGCTCCAGTTCATCGAAAAGCGGAGTGATTACTCCGCTGCCGTCTTCTGGCCGAAACGCTTCTCGATATAGTCGATGACGAGCGCCTCGAAATCCGAGGCGATATTTGGGCCGCGCAGCGTCAGGGCCTTCTTGCCGTCGATGAAGACGGGGGCAGCCGGCGTCTCGCCGGTGCCGGGAAGCGAAATGCCGATATCGGCATGTTTGCTTTCGCCCGGTCCATTGACGATACAGCCCATCACGGCGACATTGAGTGCTTCTACACCCGGATATTTCTCACGCCAGATCGGCATGTTCTTGCGGATGTCGCTCTGGATGTTCTGCGCGAGCTCCTGGAATACCGTCGAGGTCGTGCGTCCACAGCCGGGACAGGCCGCGACGACAGGCACAAACTGGCGGAAACCCATGACCTGCAGCAGTTCTTGCGCCACCTGCACCTCGCGGGTGCGGTCACCATTCGGCTCCGGCGTCAGCGAAATGCGGATCGTATCGCCGATGCCGTTCTGCAGCACATAGCCCATGGCAGCCGAAGAGGCGACGATGCCCTTGGTGCCCATGCCGGCTTCGGTCAAGCCGAGATGCAGCGCATGGTTGGAGCGTTCGGCGAGCATGGAATTGACGGCGATCAGATCCTGAACCTGGCTGACCTTGGCCGACAGGATGATGCGGTTGCGCGGCAGGCCGATCTCTTCGGCAAGCTGGGCAGACAGCAGCGCCGACTGCACGATCGCCTCGTGCGTCACCTGCCGGGCCGAAAGCGGCGATCCTTCGGCCTGGTTCTTGTCCATCAGCTGCGTCAGCAGTTCCTGGTCCAGCGAACCCCAGTTGACCCCGATGCGCACCGGTTTGTTATAGCGGATCGCCATCTCGATGATTTCGGCGAACTGCTTGTCCTTCTTGTCCTTGAAGCCGACATTGCCGGGATTGATGCGATACTTCGCCAGCGCTTCGGCGCAGGCCGGATGATCGGCAAGCAGCTTGTGGCCGATATAGTGGAAGTCGCCGATCAGTGGCACATCCATGCCGAGGCGCAGCAGCCGCTCGCGGATCTTCGGCACGGCGGCAGCGCTTTCGTCGCGGTCGACGGTGATGCGCACCAGCTCCGAACCGGCGCGATGGAGTGCGGCCACCTGCGCAACCGTGGAATCCACATCCGCCGTATCGGTGTTGGTCATGGATTGCACGACGACCGGCGCACCGCCGCCGACGATGACACCGCCGACATCGACGGCAACGGAAGCGCGGCGCGGTTTCGGATCGAAATCAAAAGCAGACATAAAGAGCTCTTACACCCGGAAAACAGAGCCTTTCAGGTGGATCAAGCCCGCGAGCTTGTCAACCGCCCCGTATATCACTTTTGTTTGGAGGCGGCTCAGTGGCCGCCGCCCGAGACCCCGTCGGCATATTGCGCGAGCCTGGAGAATGCGAGAACCACGAGCAGCAGCACCGGCAGCGCCATAAAGACGGCCGCAAAACCCACATGCTCGGCCACGAAGCCGATCACCGAAGGCGCCACCAGCATGCCGGAATAGCCCAGGGTCGTGACGACGGAGATGCCGATACCGGGCTTCAGGCCGGGGATGTTGCCCGCCGCCGAAAACGCGATCGGCACCATGTTCGAAATACCAATACCGCAAAGTGCGAAGCCGATGATGGCGATTTCGGCATTCGGCGCAAGGCTAGCAAGCAGCATGCCGACGATGGCAAAGAGCGTGCAGATGCGCAGCGTCTTAACCCCGCCGAGACGATCGCGGACGAGATCGCCGGCAAAGCGCATGGTCGCCATGGCCGCCGAGAAGGCCGCAAAGCCGAGGCCGGAGAGGGCAACCGACGCACCCATTTCCTGCCTGAGATAAAGCGCACCCCAGTCGAGGACAGCACCTTCCGGCACCATACAGAACAGCGCCATAACGCCGAGCAGCCACGGCAGCGGCACCATCGGCAGCTTCGTCTTCTCCTTCTTGGTATCGGGATGCGGCGGATCGGCCAGAACCATCGGCCAGGCGACGGCAAGGAAGATAGCGGCCAGCACGGTCGCCAGTTCCGCGTGGCCGAGAATGCCGAGCCTGGAGATCACCAGGCCGCCAAGGCCGGAGCCTATCAGACCGCCAAGGCTCCAGAACGCATGGCAGGATGACATGATCGCGCGGCGCATGGATTTTTCCACCGCCACGGCATTGGCGTTCATTGCCACGTCCATCGCGCCCATGAAACCGCCGAACAGAAAGAGCGAGATCGCCCCTGTGATGACGTTGGGAGACAGCGTCAGCGCCAGAAGCATTGGCAGCAAACAGACGGCAAGCACCCGCACGACAACGCGTGAACCATGCTTGGCGATCTGCGCGCCGGCGATTGGCATCATCACCAGCGAGCCGAAACCGAAGACGAGAATCATCAGCCCAAGCTCGAACTTGGTGAGTCCCAGCCGCTCGGCAAAGTCGGGAATCTTCGGCGCCCAGCAGCCGACGACGAAACCATTCATGAGAAAGAGCAGCGAGACCGCCGCTCTGCTCCTGGTAATGAAGCCGCTCCGTACCCACGGCGCTGCACTCACATTATTATCCATTTCCTTGTCTTTCCTCTTGATCGGGCTTGCCTGCCCGATCCCTGTAAAAGGCGGAACGGTCTCAAGCCGTCTTATCCGCAATGATCGTCCGGCACCCGCGTGCACGGTATTGTTCGAGCATGGCGGCATCCGCATCGTGCTCGACGATAAGGCATTCGCAATGCGCGACCGGCAGAACGCTGTGTGGCGCAGCCGTACCGAATTTTTCCGATGTCGCAGCGACCATGACCCGCTTGCTCCTGGATGTGGCGAACCTCTTGAACTCCGCATCCTCGAAGCCGAATGTCGTCAAACCCGCCTCGATATCGACGCCGCAGGCGCCCAGGATGCAAAGGTCGGGCGCTAGCTGCTCCATGTCCCGCAAGGCTTTTGCGCCAAGCGATCCGCCGGTCTGGCGGTCGACCAGACCACCGATCAGGATCACGTTTACACCGGGCTTCTCGATCAGGGCCGCGGCAATCGCCGGCGCATTTGTGGCAGCGGTCAACGGAAGATCGGCCGGCAGAGCATTGGCAATCGCCAGATTGGTGCTGCCGGCATCGAAGAATACCGTCGTACCTGCGACGATTTCCTCTGCCGCGGCGCGGGCCAGCGCCTGTTTCCGGTCGGCAGCAAAGCTCATGCGCTGGGTCAGACTTCCGTGCGCCGGCGAAATCGGCAACGCTCCGCCATATACCCTCTCACAGAGCCCTGCCGCCGCCATCTCGCGCAGATCGCGCCGCACCGTATCCTCCGAGACGCCGAATTCGAGTGCCAGTTCTGCAGCCAGCACGCGGCCATGCGTCTTCAGTCGCTCGGAAATGACAGTCTGGCGTTCCCGCAACAGGAAATCTTGCATGTTTATACCGGATCAACCCTTCAAAATCTGAAATCATGCATAAACACTGATAACCGTGCACGCAACATGCACGATCACACGTTTTCTGACGCTCTGAAACAAAGCTCCACGAACAGGGCGAAATCTCGCATATTGACCGTGTCCGGGGGCAGGACTATCGATCAGGCATTCCCGATTCCCGCCGGCATAGCCCGCCTCTGGTACATCCCCGTGAAAAACTCCGTCAGCCTGGGCATCCTGCTCACGACCGCCGCCTATATGGCGTTCACTTTCCATGATGCGATCGTCAAGGTTTTGACGGCGAGCATTCCCGTTTGGCAGATCCTGTTCTTCCGCAGCCTCACCATCCTTCTCGGCTGCCTCGCCTATGGCCGCAGCAAACTTGTGCATCAGGCGATCACCTCGCCGATCATCAAGCCGATGATTGCCCGCAGCATCCTTCTGCTCTGTGCATGGCTTTCATACTACACGGCCGCAAGTCATCTGCAGCTCGCCGAGGTCACGACGCTCTATTACGCAGCGCCTGTCGTCGGCACCTTGCTCGCCTGGTTCATCCTGAAGGAAGAGGTCACCCCCGCCCGTTGGCTAGCGGTCGGTGTCGGCTTCGTCGGTGTGCTCATCGCCAGCAATCCCGTCGGGCTCACGATCTCCTGGCCGGTCTATCTGGCGCTGCAGGCAGCCGTGCTCTGGGCTTCCGCCATGGTATTGCTGCGCAAAACCTCGCTGCATGAGAAGACTATCATCCAGCTTGCGGTCTCCAACGTCTTCTTCCTCATAATGACCGGTATTGCCGTGATCTACACCTGGCAGACCCCAACTCTCACGCAACTCGCCCTGCTCATCGGCACCGGTGTCGTCGCCGGCTGCGCCCAGTTCGCCCTCTTTGAAGGCATGCGTCAGGCTCCAGTGTCGGTGCTCGCGCCCTTCGAATATACATCGCTCGTCTGGGCCTTCATCCTCGGCTATCTGATTTGGGCTGATGTACCCACGCAGAATGTCGTCGTTGGTGCGGTGATGATTCTTGGCGCGGGCTTGATCATCATCGTCAGCGAAAAATTGCGTCGTCGCGCCGTGGCCTGATACCGGTTTCAGCCAGATTCGTGGTCAGAGTGGCAGCTTGAGAAAAATATTCGCAGTTGCCGCTTTTATTTGCAGTTTTCTACGCTTTCGATACCGCAATTTTCTGCGATGTATCGACCATCCGAACACAATCTTCCCAAGGATGGATAGAACAATGAACTGGTTGAAAACCGTCGCCGCCGCCGCCCTCATTCAGGCTGCAGCCCTGCTGCCCGCCCATGCCGGCGAAAACCTCAACGCCATCAAGTCTGCCGGCGTCTTCAAGATCGGCACGGAAGGCACCTATGCGCCCTTCACCTATCATGACGAAAGCGGCAAGCTCGTCGGCTTCGACGTCGAGATCGGCGAAGCGGTGGCCGCCAAGCTCGGCGTCAAGGCGGAGTTCATCGAAGGCAAATGGGACGGCCTGATCGCCGGCCTCGACGCCAAGCGTTATGACACCGTCATCAACCAGGTCGGTATCACCGACGCACGCAAGCAGAAGTACGACTTCTCCGAACCCTATATCGCGTCGAAGGCCGTACTGATCGTTCGCGACGGCGACGACAGCATCAAGACCTTCGCCGATCTCAAGGGCAAGAAGTCCGCCCAGTCGCTGACCAGCAACTTCGGCAAGATCGCCACGGAAGCGGGCGCCGAACTCGTCGGCACCGACGGCTTCGATCAGTCGATCCAGCTCGTCCTGACGAAGCGCGCCGACGCAACGATCAACGACAGCCTCTCCTTCCTGGACTTCAAGAAGCACAAGCCGGACGCTCCAGTGAAGATCGTGGCCCAGCAGGAAAATGCCGACTATTCCGGCATCATCATCCGCAAGGGCGAGCCGGAACTGCTCGAAGCGATCAACAAGGCGCTCGCCGATATCAAGGCTGATGGCACCTACAAGAAGATCGCCGACAAGTATTTCGGCCAGGACGTTTCGAAGTAAGTCCTGACACCGGCGGTTTCGCGCTGCCGCCATATCATTTATAGCTGCATGAGAAAGCGTCCGGCGAACACTCGCCGGACGCGTCTTTTCTTGAGGACACGCCCTTGCCGCACTGGCTCCAACTGATGGCGGAATCGCTTCCCTCGCTCCTCTGGGCGGGGCTGATCTTTACCATCCCCTTGACCTTGCTTTCCTTCGCCTTCGGCCTGATCCTGGGACTGATCACCGCCATCGCCCGTCTTTTCGGACCCGCGCCTGTTGCAGCCATTGCCCGTTTCTATGTCTGGGTCATCCGCGGCACGCCGCTGCTCGTCCAGCTCTTCGTGATCTTCTACGGCCTGCCGAGCATCGGCATCCTGCTCGACGCCTTCCCGGCAGCGCTCATCGGCTTCACGCTGAATATCGGCGCCTATAGCTCCGAAATCATCCGTGCCGTCATCTCCTCTGTGCCCAAGGGCCAATGGGAAGCGGCCTATTCCATCGGCATGAGCTGGCGCCAGGCCATGAGCCGCACCATCCTGCCACAAGCCGCCCGCGTCGCAGTACCGCCGCTGTCGAATACCTTCATTTCACTGGTCAAGGATACCTCGCTCGCAGCAGCCATCACAGTACCCGAGCTCTTCCAGGCCGCGCAGCGCATCGTCGCGACCACCTACGAACCGCTGATCCTTTATATCGAGGCGGCGCTGATCTATCTCGCCTTGAGCTCCGTACTCTCGACGCTGCAGCAGCGGCTGGAGCGTCGCTTCGCCCGTTATGGCGGAATGCTGGAGGCAAATGCATGATCGAGCTTTCCAATATCGAAAAGCGCTTCGGCGACGCCGTCATCTTGAAGGATATCAGCATCCGCATCCCGGAAGGCAGCGTTACCGCCCTCGTCGGCCCCTCCGGCGGCGGCAAGAGCACCCTGCTCCGCTGCATCAATCTCCTGGAGATTCCGACTGTAGGCACCATCCGCCTCGGCGAAGAAACGCTCTCTTTCACGCCCGGCAAGCGTGTCGGCTGGCAGGCAATTCAGAAGATCCGTCGTCAGACCGGCATGGTGTTCCAGAACTTTCAGCTCTTTCCGCATCAGACGGCGATCGAAAACGTCATGGAAGGTCTGGTCACAGTGCTGAAATGGCCAAGGGAAAAGGCGCGCGAACGCGCCATGGAGCTGCTGACCAAGGTCGGCATGGCGCACAAGACCGATGCCTGGCCCTCGACGCTCTCCGGCGGCCAGCAGCAGCGCGTGGCGATCGCCCGCGCTCTTGCGCCTTCGCCGCGCGTATTGCTCTGCGACGAGCCGACGTCTGCGCTTGATCCGGAACTGTCAGCGGAAGTGGTGGATGTGCTGGGTCAGCTTGCCAGGGAAGGCACGACCATGGTCATGGCGACCCATGATCTTCGCCTCGCCTCCAAGATTGCCAATGACGTGGTTTTTCTGGAGGCCGGCAGCGTGGTGGAAACCGGCAGCGCCAGAGCGATCTTCAATACGCCGGAGAAGGAGCGCACCAAGCGCTTCATCTCTACCATCAACGCCGCTCATACCTACGATATTTGAGGCGATGCCGGGATGCGAAATCCCGGCATACGGAAATCCCGATCAGGCGGCAGTGACGACGGCACGTGCTGCCTTCAGCGCATTTCCCCACCAGGTCAGCTGATCGAGCAGGTTCTTGGCAGCTTCGTTCAGATGCGCGTAATCGCCGAGGCTCTTGCCTTCCTTCAGAACGGCAAGATATTCGCTGAACGCGATGTGTACCCCCGTCCTGACAGAAGCTGCACTCATTTCGACGAAGACCAGACGAAGCTGCTCGACGGCGCGTGCGCCACCGACGCCGCCGTAACCGACGAAGCCGACCGGCTTATGGATGAATTCGCCGAGATCGATCGCGTTTTTCAGAACAGCCGTCGGAGCATGGTTATATTCGGCGACCGTGAAGATGAAGCCGTCGAATTCGCGCAGCTTCTTCTTCCAGCGCTCGGCGGTTTCGCTTTCCGCCGTGGTGGCGCGCGCTTCGCCGAAGAAATGCATCGGGTAGTCGAGAAGATCGAGAACCTCGACTTCGAGATCGGAACGCTGGTCGACGAGCTCGGCGATCCACTTGGCCGGATGTTCAGCGAAACGGCCAATACGCGTGCTGCCAACGATGACGGCAATCTTCAACTTGCTCATGAGATGATCCCTGATTGATCTTGGGGGCGGTGATGGGAGCTCAAGTCTATGAGAAAGCCTCCTCGCCCGGCAAGGCGAGAAGGCTGCTAACTCATAGAAAAATCAGCTTTTTAACGACACGATCGTACACAATCGGGTGATGCCGGAAACGATCGTCCGTCGTCTTCTTAACCGGCATAGACGACGAGCAGATCCTTGGCGTCGATCTGGTCGCCGGCCTTGACCAGGACTTCCGAAATCGTGCCGTCCTTTTCCGCATGCAGCGCCGTTTCCATCTTCATCGCCTCGATGGAGACGAGTACGTCACCGGCACTGACGACCTGGCCAGGCGCAATGAAGACACGCGAGATGACGCCTGGCATCGGCGCCCCGACATGGACGGCATTGCCGGCTTCCGCCTTGCGGCGGGCCGCAGCCCCCGAAGCGCCGTGCGCCCGATCCGGCACCTTGATGCGGCGCGGTTGGCCATTGAGTTCGAAGAAGACGGTGACCATGCCCTGGCTATCGGTACCGCTCATCGCCTGGTTCACGATGACCAGCGTCTTGCCCTTTTCGATATCGGCAAACAGCTCTTCGCCATCCTTGAGGCCGTAGAAATAGGAGGGCGTCGGCAGCACCGAGACCGGACCATAAGTGTCCGCAGCCAATGCGAAATCGGTGAAGACCTTCGGATACATCAGGTAGGAGGCAAACTCGAAGTCGCTGACCTCACGCTCCAGCTTGGTCTCGATCGCCTTGCGCTCCGCGTCGAGGTCGGCATCGTCAAGCAACGAGCCAGGGCGCACCGTATAGGGCTGATCGCCTTTCAGCGCCTTCTTCTGCAGCGCCTCCGGCCATCCTGATGGGGGCTGGCCGAGATCGCCCTTCAGCATCGAGACCACCGATTCAGGGAAGGAAACCTCCCTATCCGGGCTAACGACGTCGGCAACTGTCAGGTCTTGGCTCACCATCATCAGCGCCATATCGCCAACGACCTTGGACGACGGCGTCACCTTGACGATATCGCCGAACATCTGGTTGGCGTCGGCATAGGCCTGCGCCACCTGGTGCCAGCGGGTCTCGAGCCCTAGCGAACGGGCCTGTTCCTTGAGGTTAGTGAACTGGCCGCCCGGCATTTCGTGCAGGTAGACTTCCGAAGCAGGTCCCTTGAGGTCACTCTCGAAGGCCGCATATTGATTGCGAACCGCTTCCCAATAGAAAGAGATGCGGCGGATCCATTCCGGATCGAGGCCCGGATCGCGCTCGGAGCCACGCAGCGCTTCGACGATGGAGCCTAGGCAGGGCTGCGAGGTATTACCTGACAGTGCATCCATCGCTGCATCGACGGCATCGACGCCTGCATCCACGGCAGCAAGAACCGTGGCCGCGGCAATGCCCGACGTATCATGCGTGTGGAAGTGGATCGGCAGGCTGGTTGCCTCGCGCAGCGCCTTGAACAGCACCTTGGCCGCGGCCGGCTTCAGGAGGCCCGCCATGTCCTTCAGCGCGATGATATGCGCGCCGGCCTTTTCGAGCTCGACGGCAAGATCCGTATAATATTTCAGGTCATACTTCGGTCGCGCCGAATTGAGGATATCGCCCGTATAGCAGATCGCTGCCTCGCAGAGCTTGTTCTCCTCGACCACAGCATCCATCGACACGCGCATATTCTCCACCCAGTTCAGGCAGTCGAAGACGCGGAAAAGGTCGATACCGCCCTTGGCGGCCTGTCGGACGAAGTATTTGACGACATTGTCGGGGTAGTTCTTGTAGCCGACGCCGTTCGCGCCGCGCAGCAGCATCTGCAGCAGCAGGTTGGGAGCTCCCTCGCGGATCAGCCCCAGACGCTCCCATGGATCCTCGGTCAGAAAGCGCATGGAGACGTCGAAAGTCGCACCACCCCAACATTCCAGCGACAAGAGATTCGGCAGCGCATGCGCATAGGTGCCGGCGATCTTGGCAATGTCATAGGTGCGCATGCGGGTGGCGAGCAGTGACTGGTGACCGTCGCGCATCGTCGTATCGGTCAGCAGCACCTGCTTCTGCTCGCGCATCCACTCGCCGAATTTCTTCGGACCGAGCTGGTGGAGAAGCTGCTTCGTACCATCGGGGATCTTGCCGCCGTCTGCGTAGGGTACGACCGGCTTGGCGGCATCCTGCGATGGCCGTGGCCGATCCTTCGCCTCGGGATGCCCGTTGACGGTGACATCGGCGAGATAGGTCAAAAGCTTGGTGGCACGGTCCTGGCGCTTGACCTGCTGGAAGAGCTCAGGCGTGGTGTCGATGAAACGGGTCGTATAGGTGTTATCTCTGAACTTCGGATGCGTAATGATCGCTTCCAGGAAGGTCAGGTTGGTGGCAACACCGCGAATACGGAATTCGCGCAGTGCGCGGTCCATGCGCGAAATCGCCTCCAGCGGGTTCGGCGCCCAAGCCGTCACCTTCACCAGCAACGGGTCGTAGTAGCGGGTAATAATCGCGCCGGTATAGGACGTGCCGCCGTCGAGGCGGATGCCGAAGCCCGATGCCGAACGATAGGCAGTGATGCGGCCATAGTCCGGAATGAAATTGTGCTCCGGATCTTCCGTCGTGATGCGGCACTGCAGCGCATGGCCGTTGAGGCGGATATCCGCCTGCTTCGGCACGCCGGATTCCTCAGTGCCGATCGCGAAACCGTCGAGGATGTGGATCTGCGCCTTGACGATATCGATGCCGGTCACGACTTCGGTGACCGTATGCTCGACCTGGATGCGCGGATTGACTTCGATGAAGTAGAATTTGCCGGTATCGGCATCCATCAGATACTCGACGGTGCCGGCGCCGACGTAGTTCGTCGCCTGCGCGATCTTCAGCGAATAGGCGGCAAGTTCCTGACGCTGCGCTTCCGACAGATATGGGGCGGGCGCGCGCTCGACGACCTTCTGGTTACGGCGCTGGATGGAGCAGTCGCGCTCGAAGAGATGCACGACATTGCCGTGCGTATCGCCGAGGATCTGGCTTTCGACGTGGCGGGCGCGCTCGACGAGTTTTTCGAGATAGACTTCGTCCTTGCCGAAAGCAGCCATCGCCTCGCGCTTGGCCTCGGTTACCTCGCGAGCGAGATCTGCTTTGGAGCGGATGACGCGCATGCCGCGACCGCCGCCGCCCCAGGACGCCTTCAGCATCACGGGATAGCCGATCGCGGCAGCCATCTTGGCAACTTCCGCCATATCGTCAGGCAGCGGCTCAGTCGCCGGAACGACCGGAACGCCGACGGAAATGGCGAGATTGCGCGCTGCCACCTTGTTGCCGAGCTGACGCATAGTATCGGCCCTCGGGCCGATGAAGGTGATGCCTGCAGCATTGCAGGCATCGACGAATTCGGGGCTTTCCGAAAGCAGACCGTAGCCCGGATGAATGGCGTCGGCGCCGGAAAGCTTGGCGACACGGATCACTTCGTCGATCGAAAGATAGCTTTCGATCGGGCCGAGATCACGGGCGAGATGCGGGCCGCGGCCGACTTGATAGCTCTCGTCGGCCTTGAAGCGGTGCAGCGCCAGCTTGTCTTCCTCAGCCCATATCGCGACCGTTTTTATTCCGAGCTCATTGGCCGCGCGGAAGACGCGGATGGCGATTTCGGAACGGTTGGCGACAAGGATCTTCGATATGGGCAATGTACTCTCCTCAAAGCACGAAAAACGGGCCATGCTGCACCCGCGAAGAGAATTCTTAACGTGCTGTTACAGAAAGTTCAATTTCCCTCGTCTCGACGAAATAGAATTTCTCTGGATCTCAGGTAATCAAACCATACCGGAAAGCAAGCGCCACCGCCTGCTGCCGGTTCTTGGCCTTCAGCTTATCCTGCAGACCGTTCATGTACCAGTCGACCGTATGATTGGAGATCTTCAGATGCTTGCTGATTTCCATCGACGTCATACCCTCGGCGAGATAATGCAGGATTTCCATTTCGCGCCGGGTCAGCTGTGTGTCGGTTATCGGCACCGTTTCCAGCGTCGCAGCTTCGCCCTGCAGATCGAGCAGCCGCCAGAAGGTTTTGCGGGCGATCGCCTCGAAAAGCGAGATTTCAGCCGGTGAAAGCTCAACGGGCTTACCGCCGAGGCTGAGGCTGCCCAAGATGCCGTTTCGTCCATAGATCGGGAAGACATAGCCGTCTTCCAGCCCATGGCCGAAGGCATCGACCATCATCTGCTCCATGCGGCGCTGATGCGGGTCGGCCCTAAAAGCGGCCATGCTGTCGCGCCAGCGGAAGGGCCGCTGCGCATGTGCAAGATACCGCACGGTCGGATCGACGAGCACATATTTTTTCACTGCATAGACGTGTGACCATCTGTCCGGCCACCGGCTGGCCATAGTCACACTCCATGGGTTGTCTCCCTGCTTGGGGTGGCGAAGCAGACCATAGAAATCGAATCCGCTCGCGCGGATCACCTTGTCGAGTTCTTCGATCGCGCTTTCGCTGTCGGAATGTTCCTCTAGAATCACAAGTAATTGAATTAAAGAATGAATTTGCACAAAATGCCCCTTGCCCGGACCAACGAGGCCGCCGGAGCAGGCCTGATAACCCGCCGCTGAACGGTCTTTATTAAAAAATTGCAGTTCACAAACTGGATGGTGCGCTAGACGCTCCAGGGAATGCAAGCGCAAATTGTCGCGATGTATGCCTAAGCAACAATTTCGAAACTATGGTCACTTATCGCACTGAGCGATCGCACCGTACGCGCGAATTTCGAAGCCGGATTCCAAACCTGAATATCCCGTTAATCGTCGGTTCAGGTAGATCTTTGTAGCATCGCACCATCCCGTTTTTTCGCAGATGCAAAAGAGGTCCCGACGTGTCGTTATTCAAGGTCTATGCAAGGGCTCTGCGCTATCTTGGCGCCTACAAGCTCCGCGTATCCCTCGTCGTTATCGCGAATATCGTATTGGCGGCCATCACCATCGCCGAGCCGATACTATTCGGCCGTATCATCGAT
The DNA here is from genome assembly GCF_052113285.1 of Rhizobium sp. YAF28. Taxonomy (NCBI): domain Bacteria; kingdom Pseudomonadati; phylum Pseudomonadota; class Alphaproteobacteria; order Hyphomicrobiales; family Rhizobiaceae; genus Rhizobium; species Rhizobium sp. YAF28. The sequence continues at coordinate 317,099 of NZ_JBFRCX010000003.1, forward strand.
GCGATTTCCGGCAAGGGCGAGGTCAAGCCGATCCTCATGATGTGGGCGGCGTTTGCCGTCTTCAACACCATAGCGTTCGTCCTCGTGGCACGCGAAGCCGACAGGTTGGCCCATGGCCGCCGCGCGACGCTTCTGACCGAGGCATTCGGCCGCATCATCTCCATGCCGCTTTCCTGGCACCACCAGCGGGGCACATCCAACGCGCTGCACACGCTGCTGCGCGCTTGCGAAACCCTGTTCGGCCTGTGGCTGGAGTTCATGCGCAACCATCTTTCGACGGTCATTGCGCTTGGTCTGCTCATTCCGACCGCAATGTCCATGGATCTGCGCCTCTCCGCAGTCCTGATCGTGCTCGGTATCGCCTATTGGATCATCGGCCGTGTGGTCATGAGCCGCACCAAGGACGGCCAGGCTTCGGTCGAAAACCACTATCATACCGTCTTCGGCCATGTCAGCGATTCCATCAGCAACGTCTCGGTTCTCCATAGCTATAACCGCATCGATGCCGAGACGCGTGCGCTGAAGTCCTTCGCCGATCGCCTGCTGCAGGCGCAGTATCCGGTACTCGACTGGTGGGCGCTTGCGAGCGCGCTGAACCGCATGGCCTCGACGATCGCCATGATGGTCGTGCTCGTCATCGGCACCGTGCTCGTCCAGAACGGCGAACTGCGCGTCGGCGACGTTATCGCCTTCATTGGCTTCGCCAACCTGCTGATTGCCCGCCTTGACCTGATGCGTCAGTTCGCCACGCAGATTTTCGAAGCCCGTTCGAAGCTGGAAGACTTCTACAATCTGGAAGATTCCGTCCGCGAACGCGAAGAGCCGGCCGGCAACGGCGAGATCAAGGACGTCAAGGGTGATGTCGAGTTCAACGACGTCTCCTTCGGCTTCGCCAACAGCTCGCAGGGCCTGCACAACGTCTCCTTCAAGGTGAAGGCCGGCCAGACGGTTGCGATCGTCGGCCCGACCGGCGCTGGCAAGACGACGCTCGTCAACCTGCTCCAACGCGTCTATGACCCGCAGGGCGGCCAGATCCTCGTCGACGGCCACGATATCAGCAAGGTCACGCGCAAGTCGCTGCGCCGCTATATCGCCACCGTCTTCCAGGACGCGGGCCTGTTGAACCGCTCGATCAGCGACAATATCCGCCTCGGCCGCGAGAACGCTTCGGAAGAGGATATGCGCCGCGCCGCCGAAGCGGCTGCCGCTGCCGACTTCATCGAGAACCGCGACGAGCAGTACGACACCCATGTCGGCGAGCGCGGCAACAAGCTCTCCGGCGGTGAACGCCAGCGTATCGCGATCGCCCGAGCCATTCTTAAGGATGCGCCGATCCTGGTGCTGGACGAGGCGACCTCCGCTCTCGACGTCGAGACGGAAGCCCGCGTCAAGGCGGCGATCGACAACCTGCGCCAGAACCGCACCACCTTCATCATCGCCCACCGTCTCTCGACGGTCCGCGAGGCGGATATGGTGCTGTTCCTGGATAACGGCCGCATCGTCGAGCACGGCAGCTTCGATGAGCTCAGCCACTCGAACGGCCGCTTCGCCGCTCTGCTCCGCGCCAGCGGCATCCTGACGGACGACGAAGTCCGCAAGGCCCATACGACCGAAGCTGCCTGATCGGCTTCGCAAGGACACGACAAAAGGCCGGAAGGGCATCGCTCTTCCGGCCTTTTTGTTGCGCGGGATTCCCTGTGAATCGCTGTGGGCAGACCCGCTTGTTCTCATCATCGGTAAGGATTGATCCGTAGAGTCTCTTAGCCGCTTCTGCATAGACGAGGTCAGGTGCAAGTATCCATTCGCCCTGTTTGAGCGACATGACATCAAGTCTGCCGCGGCCATCTCTGGCGGCAACGCCGACAAACCGATAGCAGCCACCGTTCCGGTCGATGACCACGGCAGAAATCGGTTTGCCGCGAAGATGACCGACCACAGGGCCGTCTGCCTTCGCGGCATCAAGCAGGAAATATTCGTGAGGAATGTTGCGACTAACCATCAGGCGCGACCCTCGCTCCGGATGGCCAGGCCGACAGCCGTCTTTGTCCCTGTCTTCATCGCTGCGTCCGGGCGATTGGCCTCAGCCGGAACCGGCTTGCGGCAGAACTGTTTCGTCTTCTTGATCTCGACAATGAATGGCTTTCGCTGCGACCTCATAACCTGTCCTTTCCGCTTGAAATGCGTGTCACGCAAAGATGCATTCGACTTGTCCAAGCGGTCCGAAATCAGCCGCCAGATGCTGGCCGGGCCAAACCTGAAGAATGGTGGTGCACGATCCCGTCGCAACGATATTGTTGGCCTGAAGCTGCCTGCCGTTCGCCGAAAGTTGGTTTGCCAGCCAGACGACGGCATTGAGCGGATTGCCCATGACCGATGCGGATGTCCCCGAAAAGACCGTCTGCTTGAACAGGAAGGTTGTAATATCGATGCTGGCAAGATCGGCTGATGTCAGCGCCCCGGTATGATCACCGCACAGGGTTGCGACATGCAGGCCGAAGTCGGCGATCGCTGCGTAATCTCCCGTAAAGACCCGCCGCGTGCGCCGGCCGAGAATGCCGACGGCCGGGCGGCAATCGAGCACGGCTTCAGCAGCACTGTCGAGGTTGATCGGTTCTCCGATATCCGGATAAGACCGCAGCATCCTGAAAACCAGCTCACCCTGGACACCGATGGTGCCTTGCGGCAGCCGGAATTCCTTCGTGCCGGCAAACAGTGCGGAGGCAGGAATTTCGGAATAGATCGGCTTTGCAAGACCGAGAGTGTGGCGCGATTCCTCGCTCGTACCGACGAGCGCATAGCCCTTACGCTCGAAACCCAGCGCATCCTGCGCAATCGCCTGAATGTCATAGGCCTCACGTTTGGAGGAGATCAGGTCAAGCGGAAGATCGCAGAGTTCGTTATGCCGACGGCTCCTGGCGAGGATATCGGCTGTGGCGTCCTTGAGTTCGAAGTACATCTTCGTGCTCCCTATCATTGGCATTGCCTCAGGAAGCCAAAATGGAGCGAGGCGCGTAGCCGTTCCATTCGTGATGAACAGCTAAAAAATCAAAATCTCATAGTGATCCCGGAGGTCCCGCTTGCGGCTGCGCATTCCACCTGGAACAACTGCGTCAAGGCGTAACCACCCAACGCTCGGCGAAAAAGCCGGCGGCCTCTTCGACCGCCGGCTCCGTATTCCTTAAGGAAGCCTGCCTATTTGCGCTTGCCCTGGCTATAGGCGTCCACTCCACGGCTGATGCGGACGGGCACCGGAATAGCGCCGCCGCTGGCAAGAGGCCGAGTGTTTTCCTGTTCGCGCTTGTATTCGAGATGATAGGCATAGGCGAACTGGGCGGCGATGCCGACAAGCACAAAGATCGGACCGATGATCTGGTCACGGTTGGTAATGTAGAGCAGCACCTGCCCGACCATCGCCAGGATGGTGCCGGCGACAAAGATATTGAGCGAGTGCCGGCCGAGGATCGTCAGCGGATGATCGGCCGGGCGGCGGAAAGCCTGGGACACCGTCGGAATATTGATCACCAGATAGGCGAGCGCCAGCACATGCAGGAGGCGCGGCAGCGACAGGAATGTCTTGTCGAAGCCGGTCAGCACGGCAGGCAGGCCAAGTGCTGCAAGATAGTTTCCGATATCCCAAAGACGCGCCGTCACCCAGATGAAGGAGAGCACGACATAGCCGAGTGCCAGCGCGAAAAGCAGCGGATGGTGGGGAAGCGTGCCGCCGCGCTTGACATGCATCATCGACACGATGCCGATCGTGAACAGGAACTGCCAGGAGAAGGGATTGAGGAACCAGTCTCCCTCGAAAAGCATGTTCTGCGGCGCGATCTGGTAAATGCCCGCAAGCAGCCAGACGGTGCCGGAAACGGCAAGCGCCAGCAACGCGCTCTTCTCGTTCAGCAGCAGGATCAACGGCACCATCAGCATCAGTGCGCCATACATCGGCAGGATATTGTTGTAGCCGATCTGATGGCCGAGCAAGAGCAGTGCGGGAATGCCCTCCTTCAGGTTCATCAGCACCGCCAGAATGTTGATTTCGACCAACAGGCCCGGCCGGTGGAACAGCCAGGCGCCGCAGATGAAGAGCGCGAGCGTTACGAAGGTGGTAATCATATGGGCGAGGTAAAGTGTGAAGGCGCGCCTTGCCGCCTTGATCGCCATTTCCAGCCGCTTACCCGCTTTGAAGCGCGAGCCATAGGCAAGACCGACTGCAATGCCCGAGATCAGCACGAAGGCTTCGGCGGCATCGGAAAAGCCGAAATTCTTGGTCGTGATATATTCGAAGATTTGCCCCGGAACGTGATTGATGAAGATCGTGATGAGCGCGAGACCACGAATCACATCGAGCCTCGTATCACGCTTGGACGCCGCCACTGATATGGAACTTCGTTGGGCGCCAATGGCTTTGGTCGGCATACCTGCCATGGTGTCTCTCCTGTTATCCGTTTTGCAAACGCTACGCCGGCCAAAAGGGTTCCCCCTTTGGCCGTGCGAATCGTCGGAAAATCAGCTTGGAGATTGCTGTTATCCGACCGGATATCCCTCGTGGGGATTGGCGACTTCGCTGCCGTTTATCGACAGAGTGTAGCCTTCAGCATTGGACGCTTTTGAGACCGAAATGCGGTATTTGCTTCCGTCGCGTTCGATCTCTGCCGCAAACCCGTCCCAATTGGAAGGGAGCGACGGGTTCACAAAAAGTTGTCCACCCTTTAGCCGGATACCGAGGATACCTTCCACCGCCGCGCGGTAGAGCCAGCCGGCCGAGCCGGTGTACCAGGTCCAGCCACCGCGCCCGACATAGGGGGCATGGCCATAGACATCGGCCGCCACGACATAGGGCTCGACGCGATACCGTTCGGCCGCCGCCTTGTCCAGCGAATGGGTGATCGGATTGAGGATCTGGAAGCAGCGCAGGGCATCGTCACCCCGCTTCAATTCCGCCAGCGCCATGACCACCCAGGTCGAGGCGTGTGTGTACTGGCCACCATTCTCGCGAACGCCCGGCGGATAAGCCTTGATATAGCCCGGATCCTTCAGCGACCTTTCAAAAGGCGGTGTGAAGAGGCCGATGATCCGTGCATCTTCGTCAACCAGCCGGTCGAGCACCGCATCCATCGCCTTGATGGCCCGCTTCGGATCACCTTCACCTGAGAGCACGCTCCAGGACTGTGCAATCGAATCGATCTGGCATTCCAGGCTCTCCTTCGAGCCGAGCGGCGTGCCGTCATCGAAAGTGCCACGGCGGTAATAATCGCCGTCCCAGGCAGCGCTTTCGAGCGCCTTCTTGAGTTCGATGAGATGAGCCTTCCAGCGCTTCGCACGGGCCTTGTCGCCCCGGTCTTCGGCATACGGTATGAAAGAGCGCAGTGTGCCGGCAAGGAACCAGCCGAGCCAGACACTCGTGCCACTGCCGTCGATGCCGACGCGATTCATCCCGTCGTTCCAGTCGCCACCGAGGAAGAGCGGCAGGCCGTTCGTTCCCTTGCGAGCAATGGCGAGATCGAGCGCGAGGGCTGCATGTTCGTAGATGCTTACCGTATCCTCGGATATTTCCGGCTTGAAGAAGGAGTCGTGCTGACCCTCCAGCAGCGCCGGACCTTCGAGGAAGGCAAGCTGCTCATCGAGCACGCTCTTGTCACCGCTGACACTGCAATAATGATCGATCGCATAGGCGAGCCACACGACATCGTCGGAAATCATGGTGCGTACGCCGGCTCCCGTCCCCGGCAGCCACCAGTGCTGTACGTCCCCCTCGCGGAACTGGCGCGAGGCCGCATTGATGATCTGGCCTCGCGCAAGCGCAGGCTCCTGCAGCACGAAGGCGAGTGTATCCTGCAACTGGTCGCGGAAGCCGAAGGCGCCGCTCGCCTGGTAGAAGGCCGTCCGGGCCATGATGCGGCAGCCGAGGCTCTGATAGGGCAGCCAGGTATTGACGAGGTTGTTCATGCCTTGATCCGGCGTCGAGATCTGCAGCTTGCCGGTAAACTCCTGCCAAAAGCCCCGGTTCGCCTGCACCGCTTCATCGAACGAGGCCTTTCTGATATCGGCAAGCAGGGTGCGCGCCTCCTCTTCGGTGGACGCATCACCCAGGAAGAAAGTGACGTCGCGCGCTTCGTCAGCGCCGAGCTCGATATCGATCGCAAGGATCGCCGCTGGATCGCCTTCAAGGTCCGTGGAGCCGGAAAGAGCAGCGGCTGTGGTCACGGCGACAGGCGCCTCAATCGTCCCGCTCTTGCCGATGAACTCGCGACGGCTTGCCGAGAAACTCGAAACCGTCTCGCTTGCGGCGAGGAAGGCGGTGCGACCCGAATAGTCGATGCTGTAGGGGTTCGTCGCAAACAGCGCGCCTGTCTCTTCGTCACGTTTCGACAGGATGAAAGAGGCGGTCTTCTGCGGATTATTCCCAAGGACCCATTCCACATAGGCGTAGAGCCTGAGCTTGCGGCTTGCCGAACCGGTGTTACGCAGACGCAGGCGCTGCAGCTTCACCGGCTTCTCGCGATGCACGGTCTGCGTCACTTCCAGCGCGATCTCGTGCTGCGTGCTGGAGAAAGTAGAGTAACCGAGACCGTGGCGCGCTTCGAAGCGAATGTCGTTGCGACGGGAAAGCCCTGCAAACGGCGTCATGACCGCGCCACTTTCGAGGTCCGCTATGTAGAGGGCTTCGCCGGAACGGTTGATGACTGCATCGTTCGACCAGCAGGTGAGCTGGTAATCACGCGAATTGACGCTCCAGGTGAAACCGGCACCTTCCGCCGATACATGGAAGCCGAACCGGTCATTCGAGATGACATTGATCCAAGGCTGCGGCGTCGCCTGTCCGCCCGGCAGGCGCACGACATATTCACGGCCGTCGCGGGCAAAGCCACCGATGCCATTCCAGAAGTCGAGATCGCCTTCCTCCTCAATGGCAATAGTCTTGATAGCCGGGGCAGGTAGAGGCGGTATGCGCTTGACCGGCATCTCCGTGTCCTCTGGCTCCTCCTTGACAGGGGTAAACAGCAGGCGGGCGCGGTTGATCTGATCAACCACCTTACCGTTCTTCGCATGCAGCGTTACGCGCGAGGCGCCGAGCAGTGCCTGATAGGTGCCCTCTTCCATTAGATCCTTACGGACTGCGAAGATGTGCTGGCGCAGACCATCGGCCTGGCCCATGCGGCGCACGCCCTCGCACATGGCGTCGAGCGCGTGCTGCATATCCTGTGCATAGGAAGAGGCCCGTTCGTTCATGATGACGAGATCGGCGGTCACCCCGCGTGAACGCAGATATTCCTGCGCCAGCAGCGCTTCGCGGGCGATTTCTAGATCCATCTCGTCATCGATGCGCAGCGTGAAGATCGGGAAATCGCCCGAAATCGCCAGCGGCCAGAGCGCCGACTGCGACTGCATGCCGGCCCGGACGGCGCCATATTCGCCGCGAAGCTGCATGTCGGGATAGACAAGATAGCGGCCGAGATACTGGAACGCTGCCGCCTGCTGCGAACTGACACCGACATGGCGCATCTGCACCTGTGTACGCGTCCAGGCCTGGATGAGTTCGTGGTTGAAGGCATCCGGATGGCGGTAGCGATCGATGGCCTTATCCACCTCGGCACGGCTAGGTGCTGCAATCGTCCAGAAGATCACGCTGACCTTCTTGCCAGCCGGCACGCGCACAGTCCGGCGCAACGACAGGACAGGATCCAGCGTGAAACCGTCGGTGCCGGAAAGGCTGGCACCCGGATCGAAAGCAGCGGCATTCGAAAGGCTGCGGCCACGACCGATGAACGTCCTCCGCTCCGTTTCGAATTCCGTATGTCGCGTATCCCCGGCGTTGTCGACAATCAGATGCGCGATACTCATATTCGCTTCGTTCGGATCGCGCTTGTTGCGCTCGGCACGGATGACATCGCCGCGCGTGTCGATCTCCGTTTTGACGAACATGCGGGCGAAAGCCGGATGCGCGTTGTCCGTGTCGTCGGATGTGATGACCGGTTCGAGATAGGACGTCACTTCAATGAAGCGATCCTCCACACCCATGTTGAACAGCGTCAGGCGGCGGGCTTCCGCATCATGCTCGGTGGCAACGATACATTCGACCTCGCTCGTAAGCTCGCCAAGAACCTTGCTGAACACGGCCTTCTCGTCAGCAAACTCCACTCGGACTGTTTCGCCCTCCACGCTCTTCGGCTCTGATGTTGCCGACCACCATTCATTGGTCACCGTATCGCGCAGGAAGATGAAATTGCCCCAGCGGTCTTCGGTCGGATCTGGCTTCCAGCGGGAGACGGATAGACCGTTCCAGCGGGCATAACCCGCGCCCGTTGCAGTCAGCATCAGGGAATAATGGCCGTTCGACAGGAAGACGAGCTCTCGTTCGCGCGATGCCGGATCGGCGATTTTACGGATGACGGGCCGCATCAACTCGTCCTGGATGCTGGCGGGCGTATCGGATTCATCCTTGCCGCTCATGACCGGGATGTCGCGCGGCGCTTTTTCCTGCAGCAGCAGTTCGGCCGCTTCGATGACCGGATCGGAGTGGAAGAGTTCACGCAGATGGCCGTTGAAGGCAACGTTGGCGACAGCGGCGATCGACATGCCATGGTGGTGGGCATAGTAATTATAGACGACTGCACATTTCCTGCCTTCAGGAACGCGTGTCGGCGTGAAGTCGACGGCGTCGTGAAAGCCGAACTTGCCGAGAGCGCCGAGCTTGCGAAGCCTCTGCAGGTTTTCGAGCGATGCTTCCGGGTCATATTGGCTGGCGAGCAGCGAGGCATAGGGCGCGATGACGGCATTGTGGCCGAGACCGCGCTTCAGGCCGAGCGTAGGCACGCCGAAGTTCGTGTACTGATAGTTGAGGTTATGGTCGCGGGCATTGAAGGCCGCTTCCGAGATGCCCCAGGGCGTACCGAGCTTACGGGCATGGTTCATCTGTTCGACAATGACGAGATTGTTGGTCTGGTTGAGGATGCCTCCGCCGCGCTCCTGCATGACGAGCGGCGGCATCAGATATTCGAACATCGAGCCGGACCAGGAGACCAGTGCACCACGAGAGCCGACCGGCACGACCTGGCGTCCAAGCTTGTACCAATGCTCCGTCGGCAAATCGCCCTTGGCGATACCGAAGAGCGAGGTAAGACGGCATTCCGAGGCCAGAAGGTCGTAGCAGGCCGCATCGAGCTCGCCGCTTTCCACGCGATACCCGATCGACAGCAGGCGACGCTCCGGACGGTATAGGAAGCCGAAATCCATCGAAAAGGCGAGATCGCGGGCCTTGTCGCGGAGCGCGATCAGGCGGGGGCGCAACGCATCGATATTGGAAAGGTCGAAGGTACTATCGGAGATGTGTGCCTCGCAGACCTTGACCAGCGAGGCCGCCCACAACGTGACCTCTTCCGTCTGCTTCGACTTCACCTCGTGATGCAAGTTGCCGGCAAGGTTCTGGATGTCGCGCGCCAGAACGGCAAGGTTGATGACACGGATCGAGGCAAATTCGTGCTCGCGCTTGACGGCGGCAAGCGCATTCTGGAAGCCGGCAATTCGCTCTTCCAGACGGCGGCGCAGCGGCCGCACGGTCTTGCGGTCGTCAGGCAGGTCAGCCAGCACTTCATCAAGAATGCCGGCCGTGTCACCGACACCGTCGAGATTGCCCTGGACATGTGCCGAGGGTGCTTCCGCCCAGTCACGGCAGGCCGAGGAAATGGCAATCAGGTGACCAGCGAGATTGCCGCTGTCGACCGCCGATACGTAGCGAGGTCCCAGCGTCTGCAGCGTATCGGTGTGATACCAGTTGAAGAGATGGCCGCGGAACTTTTCCATGCGGTCGACCGTGGCGATCGTCTGCTCCAGGCGCTCGATCGTCTCCTCGAAGGAGAACCAGCCGAAATGGCGACCGGAAATGACGGACAGGAGATAGACGCCAATATTTGTGGGCGAAGTGCGCGTCGCCACGATGACATGGGGCGTTTCCTGCACGTTGTCGGGCGGCAGATAGTTCTGCTCCGCCGTCGTGAAGGTCTCGAAGTAGCGCCAGGTGCGGCGCGCGATCTTGCGCAGCTCGCTGGAGACTGCATCCGGCACGTCGAGCCGGTCTTCCGTCTCGGCCGACTGGCTCACATACCAGGCGACGACGGGCGAGCAGATCCAAAGGAGCGCAAAGGGAATGCCAACGAGGAATGAGTTATTTCCCGACAATGCGGCGAAAGCGACCGACAGAATCGCCAGAACCGGAGCATGCCACATCGCTCTATAGTAGGAGAGGATGGTACCCTGCCTGCCTGCCCCGACGCTGGCCGCAGTGCGCCACTGCAAGAGCAGCTTGCGGCTGACGAAGAGACGGTGGAGCGATCGGCCGATAGCATCCACCATCATGCAGACGGTGTCGGCAATGAAGATGATGCGCAGCGCCACCTGGGCATCGGCAGCCGCAATATCCGACCAGACAGTATAAAGATGGGCGCTGGCGACAATATCGCTGCTGCGCGGGATGATGCCATTGATGAGCGAAAGGGTTGGCGCCACGAATAGGCAGAAAATCAACAGGATCTGCCAGATCAGCGCCCCAAATGGCTCCATCAGATACCAGCCGAGCACGGAAGCGACGAACCAGGTGATCGGTGTCAGCGACCGGCGCAGATTGTCGAACATCTTCCAGCGCCCGAGCGCGGTGACGCCGTGTTTCGGACTGAACATATAGGGCAGAAGCTGCCAATCGCCGCGCACCCAGCGATGCTGGCGCGAGGTTTCGACCTCGTAGCGTACCGGAAAGTCCTCGACGAGTTCGAGATCCGTGACGAGTGCGCAACGTGCCATCGAACCTTCGAGAAGGTCATGGCTGAGCACCGAATTCTCCTCGATACGCCCCTTCAGTGAAGCCTCGAAGGCATCGACATGATAGAGGCCCTTGCCGGTGAATGTGCCTTCGCCGGCAAGATCCTGATAGACATCCGAAACCGTGAAAACATAGGGATCGAGACCGCGATTGATCGAAAAGACGCGTTGAAAGACTGACGCATCCTTGCCCGTCGTCAGCGACGGTGTGACGCGCGGCTGCAGAATGCCGTAGCCGCTTTCGACACGCCCGCTTTCCGGGTTAATGACCGGGCGGTTGATCGGATGATGGAGCTTGCCGACGAGTTTCGTGACGGTATCGCGCATCAGGCGCGTATCGGCATCGAGCGTCATGACATATTCTATATCGGCCGGCACGGTGTTGGCGCCTGGCAGATAGGTCGTATCGCGGTCGCCGCGCAGCAGCAGGTTCAACTCGTGCAGCTTGCCGCGCTTGCGCTCCCAGCCCATCCACACACCTTCAGATGGATTGTAGAGGCGGCGGCGATGCAGCAGATAGAAGCGCGTCTTGCCGTCATGGGCATAGCGGGCTGAGAGATTAGCGACCTCCCGGCGTGCATATTCCAACACTTCGAGATCGGCGGAAGTTTCCTCAACCTCGCTATCCGGCCAGTCGCTCAGCAACGCGAAATAGATCTCGCCGCGTGGATTGGCGAGATAATGGACCTCGAGATTGCGCACCATCTCATCGACGCTATCGCGATCAGAAATCAAGCACGGCACGACGAGGAGCGTGCGCGCATCCTCCGGAATGCCTTGTTTGAACTCATAACCGACAAGCCGCGCCGGCGTGACGAAGAAAGAGAGAACAGTGTTGAAAAGCCCGCTCGCACCTTCCGAGGCCGGCAATGCGAACAGGATGAGCAGCAGGGCGATTTCAACCGACCCCATGCCGGCATTGGCCATAAACCCGCCGACGATCCCCATGGCGATGATCGTGATCAGCGCGACCGGAATGGCGATGGCCATCCAATTGAATTTGCGCACCGCGCGAATGACGTGCTGCGCCAGCGTCGGGCGGTAGTCTGCGCGCGCTTCGAATTTTAGGCGTTGAGCGCCCGCAATGAAGCCGCCAATGTCAGGCTCATGCGGCAGCGGCTCATCGGAAAGCCTGGCCTCGGACACCATATCGACAGCAAGCTGGGCGATTTGCACCTCGCTCAGCGGCGAGCGCCTGGCAAGCCTTTCGATCTGCCGGCGATAGCTGTTGCGCGAACCGGAGTCGAGAGCACCGTAGCCGGACTGATCCCAGAGCAACCTGTCGACGTGGCTGACCTGCTCGACCCAAACCGACCACTCCGCATCGTTGATCTCGCGCAGGCTGCGGATGATGTTGCCCATCGTGACATTGCCGGCGGAGAGGCGGCTATGCTCCGCCATCATCGCCTCCTCGCTGTCGCGCCCAAGCTTTTCCAAACGCTCGTCGAGCCAGGAGATCGCCAGGCTCGACGTCTGCGAACCATCACGCATGCGGTAGAGGAATTGGGTCGAGAAAGTGTTATCCTCGGCAAGCTCTTCCAGCGTCTTCAGATAGGCGGCAGCCTTTGCGGTATCAGCGAGACGCACCAATTCGTTGGCGGCCTCGTTGGCGCGACGGCGCAGGCGGCGGCTTCGCTCGACGCGGCTCGAAATACGACGGAGGTTTTCGACCAGCACGTAGCGCACCAGCGACGGCAACGCCCAGAGCTCACCGATCTTGAGGGTTTCGTGCTGCTGGAAGCCGTCGACCAGCGCTGTCAGGCTTTCCTGTGAGATGGTGCCGTGAGTATGGGCGACATAAAGCCAGGCCAGTACGAGCGTGCGGGGGATCTCGACGCCGCCGACTTTCATGAGCGGCAGTTCTTGATAGAACCGGCGCGGGAAGTCGCGGCGGACTTCCTGAATTGCTTCCTCGACGATGTAGTGATTGTCCAGCAGCCATTCGGCGGCCGGCGTGATCGCCTCCCCGGCCTCGGCGTCGGTCGCAGTTGTGCGGTAGACGCGCAGGATTTCCTTCTCGTTTTCCTTGTGGCGCGCAAAGAAATCGAACGCTGCGAAGGCCGGCAACTCGCTCACGGTGCCGCAGGCTACGCTTTCGCCCATGGCCCTGATGTCCTCGTTGGACAGATAAGTCGAGCGGATCGAATCACTGTGGTCGATCTGCTTGTTCTCAGGCTCGTACGACAGGCTCGGAGACGGACTTGAAATGGCCATGGGTTCGGTTCTGGATCCAAACGACGTTATGATTTCGGCTAGGTTCTGCATTGCTTACGATGACTCTTGCATGAACGCGCCGGTCATCTTCGAAGTCGGGAAAGCAAGATAAACGGACGGTCGGAGCGCTTTGGAGTAACGAACCGACCGGCTTCGGACGTAACTTTGCGACGGTCATGGCCGACTTATGCCCTCCCTGCGAAGCCACCCGGGAAAGTTGGACATTCTTGCGATAATTCAAGTCAAAGGACCCTGTTTCTCCGCTGCCCTTCCGCCGGCGTGAAAAAGGCGCATGGACGATATCCATGCGCCTGCACGGCGTTCACGGCACTATCAGCGCCTCACGTCTACTTTCCGGAATGGGCTAGATTGCGTGGAACAGGTAAAGAAGGATGATGACGGGATCGGGATACCGATCTGCCATAGCAGGATGCCTTTCACGACCACTCTCCCTAAACAACACCGAAGTGTCAGGAGAATGCCAACGCATCCCAATTGTTCCGGATAGGAGAATATTCAATCAAATAGACGCCATCAGTCAGCGCCTCGAACGCGCCGGTGTCAGCCGACGACGCCGCAAACCATAGCGACGACGAAAAGGAAAGCCGCCGTGAAAAATGTTGCATGGATCGCGGTCTGGATTCTGTGCCGCGTAGTGACCGGCTTCTTTGCCGGTACGGATCCGTACTGGTTCACGTGAGTATGCGAAATACCCAGATTTGCCATGTGTCGCCTCCGCCTGTTTGTTTTGCGGCCGAATTGCCAGCTCGCATTTATATTCTTACATTCTCTATAAGGTAGATAGAGATAAAATTCCGTCCAGAGCAGACGGAAGAGAAAATCCACCCAGGCGCCAACTCAGCAGAGCGTGCGCCATGCCCAGATCCAGGAACGCTCGACGGCGCTGTCGCTCTGGGGTGCATTGGGGGATGTCTCGATCAACCGGCGATCCTTTTCTGCCGGGATAGTCACGGAGGCGGTTTCCCTCCGCTCGACCTTAACAGGAGGATCGAGGTAACCCATGGTCATCCCACCGAGAAAGAACATGCCTCAACCTCCATCGATCACGAAAGCTAACGGTCGTTAACGGGATCATGACAGAACTAAGGCAGCTGTCAATAGTCTAGTCGAATGGTCGTGTTTTAGGGAAACATTATCCTTAACGCCGACGGCATGCGATATTTTTCAAGGGCTTGAAAACATTGGCTTTCAAGCCTTCACGAAACCCTTGCTCGCGATCATCAAATTTCGCGTGTACTCCTCGTGAACGCTCCCGGCGGCAAGTTCGGCCGATGTCAGCCGTTCAACAACAGCGCCGCCGCGCATCACGGCAAGCCTCTTGCACATATGGGTGATGACCCCAAGATCGTGGCTGACCATGACGAATGTCAGTTTCCGGTCCCGCCGGATCTGCTCCAGCAGATTGAGAACCTCCGCCTGTACGGAGGCGTCGAGCGCCGATGTCGGCTCATCGAGCAGCAGGATGGATGGCTCGACAATCAATGCGCGGGCGATCGCCACACGCTGCCGCTGGCCTCCGGAAAGCTGATGCGGGTAGCGGAAGCGGAAACCATTGCCGAGCCCGACTTCGTCAAGCGCCCGTGCGATGCGCTTCTCGCTGTCGCTGATACCGTGGATGGCGAGCGGTTCCAGAAGCAGCCGGTCGACGGTCTGGCGCGGATGCAGCGACCCGTAGGGATCCTGGAAGACCATCTGGACGCTTCGATAGAAGCCTTTGCTGCGCTTCGAACCTTTAAGCGGCTCGCCGTGAATGCGGATCGTTCCCTCGCTGACAGGCGCAAGCCCGGCGACCGCGCGCAGCAGCGTCGATTTGCCCGAGCCGGACTCACCGACGAGGCCGAAGGATTCGCCGCTTTCGATGGAAACGCTCACATCCTTCAGCGCATGGAAATGGTCGTAGACGACACCAAGGTGGTCTGCAGACAGCGCCGTACTCATAGAGCCCACTCCGGCTTGCGGTCGAGAACCGGCAGCGGATGCCTGTCTTCACCGATCTGCGGCATGCAGTTCAGCAGGCCTTGCGTATAGGGATGCTTCGCGTTGCGAAGCTCGGATGCGGCGATCTCTTCGACGATACGACCGGCATACATGACGATGACACGGTCGCAGAAAGAGGAGACGAGTCTCAGATCGTGGGAGACGAAGATCAGCCCCATACCACGGTCGGACACCAGCCGGTCCATGATCCTCAAGACATCGAGCTGGACTGTTACGTCGAGGGCCGAAGTGGGCTCGTCGGCGATCAGCAGTTCCGGCCCGGCGATCAGCATCATGGCGATCATCGCGCGCTGGCCCATGCCACCCGAAACCTCGTGAGGATAGAGACCGAAGACACGGTTGGGATCGCGGATCTGTACCGCTTCCAGCATGTCGAGCGCACGGTCTCGCGCCTCGCCTTTGCCGACCTTCTCATGGGTGCGCAATGTTTCACAGATCTGCTTGCCGATGGTCATGACCGGATCGAGCGAATATTTCGGATCCTGGAGGATCATGGCGATACGTTTGCCGCGCAGCTTGCGCCGTTCGGCAGCCGAAGCCTTGAGGAGATCGAGGCCGCTGAAATCCAGCGCGTCGGCGGTGACGACACCATGCGTCGGTGTCAGCCCCATGATGGCGCGGCCGGTCTGCGACTTGCCGGAGCCGGATTCGCCGACGATACCGAGACGCTCCTTGCCGAGCGTGAACGACACGCTGCGCACGGCCTCGATAACACCAGTGCGGGTCGGATAGCTGACACGCAGGTTTTCGACGGTCAGAAGCGAGCTCATTGGCCGGCCTCCTTCGGATCGAGCGCATCGCGCAGGCCGTCACCCAACAGGTTGAAGCCGAGGCTGACGACGAGGATGGCAATGCCGGGCATGGCCGCGACCCACCACTGGTCGAGGATGAAGCGGCGCCCGGAGGCGATCAATGCGCCCCATTCCGGCAGTGGCGGCTGTGCGCCGAGGCCGAGGAAGCCGAGGCCGGCGGCCGTCAGGATGATACCCGCCATGTCGAGCGTCACGCGCACGATCAACGAGGAGATGCAGAGCGGCATGACGTGCCTGATAATGATGCGCAGCGGCGAGGCGCCCATCAGCTTGACCGCCGAGATATAGTCGGACCGCCGGACCGTCAGTGTCTCGGCGCGGGCGATGCGCGCATAAGGCGGCCAGGAGGTGATGGCGATGGCGATGATGGCGTTCTGGATGCCGGGCCCGAGGGCTGCGACGAAGGCGAGCGCGAGGACGAGCTTCGGGAAGGCAAGGAAGATATCGGTGATACGCATCAGCGTCGCATCCACCCATCCTCCGGCATAGCCCGACACAGTGCCGACGATGAGTCCAACAGGCGCGGAGATGATGGCGACCAGCACGACCACGAGCAATGTCAGCCGCGAGCCGTAAACGAGACGTGAGAAGATATCGCGGCCCTGATCGTCGGTGCCGAGCAGATAGCCGGCGCTGCCGGGCGGCAGCAGGCGGGCATTCATGAGATCGCCGACAACGGGATTGTGGGTGGCGATCAGATTGGCAAACGCAGCAATCAGTAGCAGCGCCACGATGATCAGCAGGCCCACGACGGCAAGCCGGTTTGCCGTAAACTGCCGCCAGGTAACGTAGGCGCGGCCGAGCCGGGCCTGCATGCGTGACTGCGGCCGGTCGGACAGCAACCAGTCACGGCGGCTCAAGGGCGTGGAAGGCGTGGTCGGAACCGTCATCGGTTGCGCGTCCTCGGGTCGAGTATCCGATAGAGAAGATCGGAAATAAGGTTGATGCCGACAAAGACCGTGCCGATGATGATCGTGCCGCCAAGTACGGCGTTCATGTCGGCGTTTTGCAGCGAGTTGGTGATGTAGAGGCCGATGCCCGGCCAGGAGAAGACCGTCTCCGTCAGCACCGAGCCTTCAAGCAGGCCCGCATAGGAAAGCGCTATGACGGTGACGAGCGGCACCGCCGCATTTCTCAGCGCATGACCCCAGATCACCCGCGTTTCCGATAGGCCCTTGGCGCGGGCTGCCACCACATATTCCTGCGACAGCTCATTCAGCATGAAGCTGCGGGTCATACGGCTGATATAGGCGAGCGAGAAATAGCCCAGCAGCGAGGCCGGCAGGATGATGTGGCGGAAGACGTCGTAGAAAACATCCCACTGCCCCTGCCAGGCACTATCGAGGAGATAGAAGCCGGTGACCGGCGTAAAACTGTACTCATAGACGATGTCGATACGGCCAGGGAAAGCCACCCAGCGCAGCCGCGCATAGAAGATGACGAGCGAGATCAGCGCCAGCCAGAAGATCGGCACCGAATAGCCGACGAGGCCGATGACGCGCACGACCTGGTCGGCAATGCTGCCGCGGCGCACGGCAGCGAGAACGCCAAGCGGCACACCGACAACAGAGCCGATGATCGTGCCGACGGTCGCAAGTTCCAGCGTCGCCGGGAAGACGCGGCGAATATCGACCATGACCGGATTGGTGGTCAGGACGGAATTGCCGAAATCACCGGAAAGGATGCCTTTTAGATAGATATAGAACTGCTCGTAGAGCGGCAGGTCAAAGCCCATCTCGCGGCGGACTCGCTCGACGACATGGGTCGGCGCGCGGTCGCCGAGTATGGCGAGCACGGGATCGATCGGCACAACGCGGCCGATGAAGAAGGTGACGGCCAGAAGGCCGAGATAGGTGGTGGCGGCGGCGAAGAGGAAACGCCCCAGCGCCTTCGCAAAGGAGAGTGCACGGCCCTTGCGGGGCCGCGCCTCCTGTCTTGTTTCGACGATGCTCACTGGATCAGCCTAGCCGGCTCATCACTTCGAGATCGGGCCTACATAGTTCGTGTCGAAGCTGGGACCCAGCTTGAAGTCCTTGAGGCTCTTGCGATAGCCGGCCACTTCGATCTGCTGGAAGATGACGACGAAGGGGCTGTTGGCCAGGAACTTTTTCTGGACATCCTCATACATGGCCGCACGCTTAGCGGCGTCACGTTCAAGAAGGGCGGCCTTCGTTTCCTTGTCGAGTTCGGGCGCTTCCCAGGTATTGCGCCATGCGAGCGTCTTCACCGTACCGGCGTCGGAATTGTCCGGGTTGGATGTGAACGTGTCGGCGTTGGAGTTCGGGTCGAAATAGTCCGAGCCCCACTGGCCGATATATATGTCGTGCGTGCGAGCGCGGTACTTGGTCAGCGTCTGCTTGCCGTCACCGGGGATGATTTCCATCTTCACGCCGGCCTGGGCGAGTGTCTGCTGCATGGATTCGGCAATGCCGGTGACCGGCTGCGTGTTGCGCACATCCATGGTGACCGAGAAACCATCCGGCAGGCCGGCCTTGGCGAGCAGTTCCTTCGCCTTTGCAACGTCGAGCTTGTAGGGGTTCTCATTCAGCGCACCGAGCTGGCCGGTCGGCAGGAAAGTCTGGTGGATCTCGCCGATGCCCTTGATGAGGGTCGCGCCGATTGCATCGTAGTCGACGAGATATTTGAAGGCTTCCTGGACCTCAGGCTTCTTCAGATTCTCGTTCTTGCCGTTAAGGCTGACATAATAGACCGTGCTCTTCGGCGCATTGGTCGTCGCCAGATCCGCATTCTTGGTCACGGCGTCGAGGTCACCGGGCTCCAGGTTGCGGGCGATATCGATATCACCGGCCTCAAGCGCCAGGCGCTGAGCGGAGCTTTCCTTCATGTAGCGGTAAATGACGCGATTAAGCTTTGCCTTCTCGCCGTAATAATTGTCGTTACGCTCCATGACGACGACTTCGTTGGCGCGCCACTCACGCAGCTTGTAAGCGCCGGAGCCGGCATAATTCGTCTTCAGCCACTCGTTGCCGAAGTCGTTGTCGTATTTGTGGTCGGCATCGACAGTGACCGGTTTCACATGATCGAGAACCAGCTTCTTGTCGACGACAGAAGCCACCGTTGCCGTCAGGCAGTTCAGCACGAAGCTCGGCGCATAGGCCTTGTCGACAGTGAAGGTGAAGGTGGTCGGATCGACGGCCTTTGCCTTTTCGGTGACGTTATCGCCAGTCAAGCCGAACTGGGTGAGAATGAAGGCCGGGCTCTTGTCGAGCTTCACGGCACGCTCGAAGGACCAGGCAACGTCTTCGGCGGTGATCGGATTGCCGGAAGCAAACTTCAGATCCGGCTTCAGCTTGAACGTATAGGTCAGGCCGTCATCGGAAACGGTCCAGCTGTCGGCGAGATCGCCCTTGATCTTTGACGTGTCGTTCATGTCGAGACGAACGAGCAGGCTGTAGGTGTTGCTTGTGACTTCCGCAGTCGAAAGCTCGAAAGCTTCGCCCGGATCCATCGTGATGATGTCGTCGATGGCAAAACCTTCGACGAGCGTGTCCTTCGGCGTCTCTGCAAAGACCGCAGGCGCTGCTACCATCAGGAGCGAAAGCGCAGCCCCTGCGGAAAGAAGACGAAAGCTGCGGTTGAGTTTGGTAATCATCATGGTTTGTTCCCCTGTTTTGATTGATTACTAAGTATTATTTGGTTTCAGGCGTCCTCTTCCCTCCACGCCGAAGCCAGAATGCGAAGCCAGTTTTCGCTGGCCATTTTGGTCAAGTCCTCCTCACCATAGCCAGCTTGCCGGAGAGCGGCAATCAGCCTCTGGTTGCCCGAGGCATCACCGATTTCTTCCGGAATGGTAGCACCGTCAAAGTCCGAGCCGAGCGCCACGCAGTCGATCCCGACGCGGTTCACGAGATAGTCGATATGGCGGATCATGTCGGAAAGCGGCGTGTCTACATCGGAGCGGCCGTCTGGACGAAGCATGGCGGTGGCGTAGTTCACGCCAACGAGCCCGCGACGCTCACGGATCGCATCAAGCTGCCTGTCGGTGAGGTTGCGCGCGACCGGCGTCAGCGCATGGACGTTGGAATGGCTGGCTACAAGCGGCTGATCGCTCGTCTTCGCCACATCCCAGAAGCCCTTCTCGGTGATATGGGCAAGGTCGACCATGATGCCGAGACGATTGCACTCGCTCACCAGCGCGAAGCCGGCTTCCGTCAGACCCGGCGCCGTATCCGGCGAGCTCGGGAAGGCAAAGGGCACGCCATGACCGAAGATATTGTGCCGGCTCCACACCGGGCCGAGCGAGCGCAGCCCGGCGGCATAAAAGACATCAAGCGCAGCAAGATCGGCGCTGATCGCCTCACAGCCTTCGATATGCATGACAGCAGCGAAAATGCCTGATGCCATCGCCTTACGGATATCTTTCACCGTGCGGCAGAGCCGCCAGGCGCCGGCACGGTCGAGCCGGAGCGCAATCGCCGCCATTTCCGTAGCAATTGTGAGCGACGGCAGTGGATCAAGGGGGGCAGCAAGCGGCGTTGCGTAGTGGCCGTTCCCATCCGGATCGGCAAAAACCAGATCGCCCGAGGGAATGTAGATAGCACAAAGGCCACCCGCCAGACCGCCGGCCTTTGACCGCGGGGCATCTATATGGCCTGCGGTCGTGCCGTTCGCAAATTCCGCAACCGGATCACTTCCGTCTTTCGCATGGGACCAGAGTCGAAGGAGAACGTCGTTATGACCGTCGAATACGAGTTGCATCTGCTTTCCTGCACTGCCCGAACGGGCGGATCGAAGCGGCAAGAATAGAAAAGCTGGCAGAAAGCGCCACCTATTTTTTTACAAATGCGCAATGGAGAAACCGTGCAATTTTGCGATGTAAAAAGGTAACGTCGCAAATACCTTGGATGCCGCAGTCCGCAGGCTCAACCGCCGCGGAACGTCTTTTTCTGCCAATGATCTGAGAGAACCCCATAAGTGAGGAAATTTTCCAGGCGCTTATTCGACAATACCCGGATGCCAGGCTGACGACAGCCGATCAGCCCTTGCAGGAAACCGATTTTGAGACACAGAAACACAAGCACTTTTCCCGCCGGGCGTTGGGCGGAGCGATCGGCATCGTCCATAATGCCAGAGGCCAAATCGTCTTGGCGAAGAGAAGCGGTATGCATGCAGGCTGGTCTCTGCCGGGCGGAACGGTCGAAGAAGGCGAGGATTTCTCCGCCGCATTTCGCCGGGAGATATCTGAAGAGATCGGCGTGTCTTTGGACCTGGTAGATCTGATCGAAGTCGAACGAAAAAAGTTTATTTCACCACAAGGCGAAACCTTCGATTTTCTGCTCACCGTCTTCGAGGCACGGATGCGTGAGGAAGAGCTGCCGGGACCAATGGATGACGCTATCGCGGAGGGACTGGAAATCGCTCTCTTCTACCCGGCCGATATTCCTTCCGAGATGATTTTGGGTGATCGCCAGAAACTCATGCAACATGTGAAGATATCGGGAGCCCTGGATTCTTCGTTGTGATCGCAGTCATTCTCCATGAAACAATGAAGGGGGCCGAAGCCCCCTTTTTTCGGTTCAGTGCTTGGTTCGTTTCTTCTGCCTGTAGACGTCAATGACGACGGCCGCGATGATGATGACGCCCTTGACGATTTCCTGGTAATAGGCATCGATCCTGAGGAAAGTGAAGCCTGACGTCATGACGCCGAGGATGATGGTGCCGATGACGGTGCCGGTGATGCGCCCGACGCCGCCGGTAAGCGAGGTGCCGCCGATGACGGTCGCGGCAATCGCGTCGAGTTCATACCCGACCCCCATGCTCGCTTGCGCGGTTTCAGCGCGCGCTGCCGTGACGATACCGGCAAGACCGGCAAGCAGTCCCGCGATCACATAGACCTTGACGAGGTGCGCCTCGATATTGATGCCAGATACGCGCGCAGCCTGCGGGTTCGCGCCGATGGCATAGGTGAACTTGCCATAGCGCGTGTAGCGCAGCGCAATATGAAAGATCAGCGCGACGACGAGGAAAACGACAACCGGCCACGCCTTGGTTCCAATGAAATGAAACTGCTCGGTAATGCCGGAAACCGGCTGTCCCTTCGTATACCACTTCGCCACACCTCTGGCCGAAACGAACATGCCGAGCGTCGCGATAAACGGCGGTATCTTCGTGTAGGCGATGAGCGCGCCGTTTATGAGACCGGCCGCCGCCCCGATCAGCAGGCCGATCATGATCGGCACGAGAGCCGGCAGGTCGGTCAGCGACGGGAAGACGGCTCGTCCCCAGGTAGAGGACTGGGCGAAGCTCGTTGCGATCATCGCTGTCATGCCGACGACCGAGCCCGACGAAAGATCGATGCCGCCGGTGATGATGACCTGGGTGACGCCGACGGCGATAATGCCGATGACGGAAACCTGCAGGATCATGATCGTCAGGCGCTGCGAGTTCAGAAGGAAGCTCTGGCCGATGAAGATCCAGCCAAGGATTTCGTAGATGAGCGCAATACCAACCAACACGAGGAAGATGCTGAGTTCCGGCGGCACACGCCGCCTTCTCGGCCGGGTTGCGAGCGGAGCCGTACCCTCTGCTGCCTTGGTAGTCATGTCAAACCTCCCTTTGGCGATCGCGGACAGCGCATCACTGCGCAGCCAGTTCCATCACCTTGATCTGCGTTGCTTCATCGCGATTGAGGAAACCGGTCACGCGTCCTTCATGCATGACCATGATGCGGTCGCTCATGCCGAGCACTTCGGGCATCTCGGACGAGATCATGATGATCGCCACGCCGTTTCGCGCCATTTCGGTGACCAGCCGATGAATTTCCGCCTTGGCGCCGACATCGATGCCGCGTGTCGGCTCGTCGAGGATCAGGATCTTCGGATGGGTGAGCAACCAGCGCCCGATCAGCACTTTCTGTTGATTGCCGCCCGAAAGATTCTCGACCCGCTCGTAAAGACTGGGCGTTTTCACGCGTAGCCTTTTTGCCATGTCTTCGCAGGTCGCCTCGATCGCACCCTGCTGCACGAAGCCGCCCTTGACATATCTGTCCTGCAGGACGGCAATCTGCATGTTCTCCAGAACATCGAGGATCAGCAGGCAACCGGTGTCTTTCCGATCCTCGGTCAGAAACGCCATCTGGTGACGGATGGCCTCGGTCGGCGAGGATATGGTCACCGGCTTGCCGAAGAGTTCGACCGAACCGGAACTCGCCGGCGTTACCCCGAAAAGCGTTTCGGCGACGTTTGAGCGCCCGGAGCCGACGAGGCCGGCCACACCGAGAATCTCGCCGGCTCTCACTTCGAAGGAGACGTCGCGGAAGACCCTGTTGAGACAGAGATCCTTGACCGAGAGCACGACCTCGCCAATCGGCACCTCTTCCTTGGGGAACATCTGGGTGATCTCGCGCCCGACCATCATGCGGATGATGTCGTCGCGGGTGACCTCGGTCGAGGCATGCGTGCCGATATAACGGCCGTCGCGGAAGACAGAGAATTCGTCGGCGATCTCGAAAAGCTCGTTCATCTTGTGGGTGATGTAGACGATGCCGATGCCTTGGGCCCTGAGATCGCGGATAATGCGGAAAAGATGCTCAACCTCGCGCTCCGTCAACGCCGAAGTCGGCTCGTCCATGATGAGGACGTCGGAATTGTAGGAAACCGCCTTGGCGATCTCGACCATCTGCCGGTTTGCGACCGAGAGATAGCGGACTTCGATATCAGGATCGATCGCGATATTGAGCCGGGCAAACAGCTCCTCGGTCATGCGATGCATCGCGCCATGATCGACGAAACCGAAGCGGTTCTTGGGCTCGCGGCGAATCCAGATATTTTCCGCAACCGTCATGAACGGCATCAGGTTCAGTTCCTGATGGATCATGGCGATGCCGTTTTCCAGCGCATCGAGCGGAGATTTCAACCGGATTTCGACCCCTTTCAGGCGGATATCGCCTTTGTCGGGCGTGTAGATGCCGGCGAGGATCTTCATCAGCGTCGACTTGCCGGCGCCGTTTTCCCCCATCAGCGCATGCACGGAGGCACGCTTCAGCCGGAACTGCACGTCGTCGAGCGCGACGACGCCTGGAAATTCCTTGCGAACACCCTCTGCGCTCAAGAGATATTCCGCATTCGGAACTGCGCCGCTCGCGCGCACGGCGGCCATGGTTGACGGGCTGACGGCCATATCATCTCCTCCGGATACGGACAGGCTGAAAGGATGCGGGCAGAGCCCGCATCCTGCTTGGCGTTTGCCTCAGTTCTTGGTGACGAAGTCCTTGACGTTGGCAGGCGTGACGAGCTGGAAGGGGATGTAGACCTTCTTGTCGGCCTTTTCGCCCTTGGCAATCTTGAGTGCCGTATCGAGCGCGCCCTTGCCCTGGCCGGCGGCATCCTGGAACACGGTGACGTCGAGGTCACCCGCCTGCATTGCAGCAAGCGCGTCCTGCGTGGCGTCAACGCCGCCGACGACGACCTTGCTCATATCCTTGCCGGCTGCCTTCAGCGCCTGGATGGCGCCGATCGCCATTTCATCGTTGTTGGAGATCACGGCGTCGAACTCTATGCCGCTGGAGAGCCAGTTGGTCATCAGGTCGGCGCCCTGGGTACGATCCCAGTTGGCCGTCTGCTCTTCCACGATCTCCAGTCCCTTGCATTCGTCCGTCTTGATGACGTCATGAACGTCCTGGGTCCGCATGCGCGCAGCCTGGTTGGAGAGTTCGCCCATGATGACGACGGCCTTGCCCTTGCCGCCGAGAATACGGCAGATTTCCTTGGTTTCCAGCGTGCCGGATTCCTGCTCGTTGGAAGCCACGAAAGCCTGCTTGTCCGGCAGCGTGTCGACGTTGACCGGCTGGCGGTTGACGTAAACCAGCGGAATGCCTGCATCAGCCGCAAGCTTCGACATCGCCGTCGTCGCATCGGTATCGACAGGGTTGACGATGATCGCATCGACCTTGGAGGCGATGAAATTCTGGATCTGGCTCTGCTGCTTGGAGACGTCGTTCTGCGCGTCTTCAACCTGCAGTGTGACCCCACTAAGCGTCTTTGCATAATCGGTCATGCCGTTGCGCAGAACGGTCAGGAAGTTGTCGTCGAATTTGGCCATCGAAACGCCGACGGTTTCTGCGTGTGCGGCCGTCGACAGGACGAGCGCCATCGCAGTTCCCAGAATGAATTTTTTCATTGCATTTCCTCCACAAAGCGGTGCCCGGCTGCACCCTCCTCACGCCGGGGCCCCAGACATCCGTCTGCAGACCTCAATCCCACGCCGCCTCTCCCGTGGCGGCCCCGTCAAAACGGAACAAACAAACCGTAAAATTTGTTTCGCGGAATATTCATTCCATTTTATCGAAACGGCGTCAAGCCTCTTTGCTGATTTCGGCTGTCGTTGCCGAATAGCCGACGCCTGCTGTGGTGAATTCTGCATGATCAGCCTGTTGCAATCCGGCCATCATGGGCGGTGAACCGTCACAGGCGCTTATTGCGAAAGCCGTAGAGATCCCCATCTAGTCGGAGCCCCGAACAGCCTGCGCACACCGGCTGTTTTTTAAAGATTTTG
The DNA here is from genome assembly GCF_052113285.1 of Rhizobium sp. YAF28. NCBI lineage: Bacteria > Pseudomonadati > Pseudomonadota > Alphaproteobacteria > Hyphomicrobiales > Rhizobiaceae > Rhizobium > Rhizobium sp. YAF28. The sequence continues at coordinate 342,469 of NZ_JBFRCX010000003.1, forward strand.
GAGACAGGACAATGTCCATTTCGATGTATCGCCTGACCGTGCCTATGTTCCAGCGCGGCATTGCCAGCCTGAAGACCTATCTCGACAAGGCGGAAGCCTATGCCGAGGAAAAGAAGATCGACCCGACCATCCTCGTAAACGCTCGCCTCGCCCCGGATATGCTGCCGCTTTCCGGCCAGTACCAGCGTGCCAGCGATAGCGCCAAGTTCGCGCTCGCCCGTCTGACGGCGACTGACGCGCCTAAATTCGAGGACAATGAAGCGACGATCGCCGACCTGCGCGAACGTATGGCAAAGACCGAAGCTTTCCTTGCGAGCTTCACCGCCGGAGCTCTTGATGGTAGCGATGTGAGAGAGATCACCGTGCCGGGCCGCAATGGCTCCGTCGTTCCAGGCATCGAATATGTCGCCCTCTTCGCGCTGCCGAACTTCTATTTTCACGTGACGACGGCACATGCCATCCTGCGCAACCAGGGTGCGCCGGTCGGCAAGCGGGATTTCCTCGGAAACTTCTGATGTTTAATCAGGGCCGGTACATTACCGGCCCTCTTTCCGTCAGTTCGGTATAGGCAAGCGTCTGATCCAGATGCCGCGCCCTGAGCGACAGCAGCCGTTCAGCATAGTTGAGCCGCACCGAGGCATAGGCCGGATGATCGGCAAGATTGCGCAGCTCCATCGGATCGTTGACGAGATCGAAAAGCAGCGCCGGCAATGCGGTGAAATGCACGTATTTGAATTGCTCGTCGCGGATGACGGCAAGATTCAACTCGTTCGACCGAAGGCCGAAATACCGCTCCGCCTCGCCATGAACGATATCCCGGAAATCGAATTCCCAGAAAGCCGCATCCCGCCAGCCCTGCGCTGCGCCGCCATCGAGGAAAGGCGCAAGCGAGCGCCCATCGATGCCATTGGCAGGCCTCATACCGAGCCGATCGCAGAGCGTAGGGAACACATCGGCGGCACTGGTGAATTTCTCGACGATACCGCCGGCGGAAGCCGCGCCAGGATCGCGGATGACGAGCGGAATATGATAGCTGCCATCGAAATAGCCGCCTTTGCCGAGGGTCCAGTGATCACCCGCCATCTCGGCATGATCGGACGTGAAGACGACGATCGTGTTGTCCCACTCGCCGGCATCCTTCAGCGCTTGCCAGATACGCCCGAGCTGGTCGTCTACCTCGGCAATCATGCCGTAGTAGATCGACCTGATGGCGTCGAAGTCGGCAGCGCTCAAATCGCTGAGCGGCCCTTCCGCCCCATGGATGAAACTGCCCTTGTCGGCACGCGGCATGGCATAGGCGAGATAGGGATGGCCTTGCTGTTCCATTTCGCGGCCTATCGCACGTGCAAATGCCGGGCCTTCGTCCGGCTTGAACATGCGGTTGTATGGCTCCGGCACAGAGAAGGGCGGATGCGGCCGCAGGAAGGAAATATGCGCGAACCACGGCGCATCCTGCTCGCCCATCCAGCGGGTGAATTCCCCGGCCAGGAAAGCGGTCTGCGTCTCTTCGCGCGAATAGGCTGGCGCCGCATTCGAGATTTCCCCTGCTGCAGTGCCGACCGGAATATGGATATCACGGCTGACGGCATCAGCGCGGCCGCGCGAACGCAGCCAGGAAAGCCATTGCCTCTCATGCTCCGGCAGAAGCTGGCGAACAGTGAAACCCGGCAGCACACCTTCATAGGTCGTCAGATGCGGATCATTGACATCCATATCGCGCGGATCGGGCGCCGTGTCCGTATAGCCGAACAGCGTCGGATCGTAACCCGCCCGTCTTGCCGCCAGCGCCAGATTGTCGAACCGCCGGTCGAGCGGCGAGCCGTTCCGGCAGACCCGGTGGTTCATCTGGTAGAGGCCGGTATAAAGTGTGGCGCGCGCTGGCGAGCAGGGAGCCGCACCGGCATAATGGCGACGGAAAAGCGTTCCCTCCTTCGCCAGGGCATCGACATTCGGTGTCCGGACGCAGGCGTGCCCCACAGCCGAGAGGCAATCGCCGCGCCATTGATCCGCAGTGATGACGAGAACGTTGCGCCGTGACCCGCGTTCAGTGATGATTTGATCTCGCATGCCAGTTCCAGGCCGACTGAATGATCTGCGAGAGATCATACTGTGGCACCCAGCCCAGCACGTCCCGCGCCTTGTCGTTATTGGCGACCAGCGTGTGCGAATCGCCTTCGCGACGACCGATATACTCGACCGGGAAGGGCTTGTTGGAGACGTCCTCGATGGCGCCGAGCAATTCCTTCACAGTGGTACCGGTGCCCGTGCCGAGATTGAGCGCGACGGATTCGCCGCCATCCAGCAGATATTGGACGGCGCGCACATGCGCGTCGGCAAGATCGAGAACATGGATATAGTCGCGCACGCAGGTGCCGTCGCGCGTCTCGTAATCGCTGCCGAAAACCTTGAAGCCCTGGCGACGGCCCAGCGCCGCATCGATCGCCAGCGGGATCGCATGCGTTTCCGGCTGGTGCCATTCGCCGACCCGGCCTTCGAAATCGGCACCGGCAGCATTGAAGTAGCGCAGCACGACGGAGCGAAGGCTCTTGTACTGGTCGTAATCGGCAAGCGCTTGCTCGACGATATATTTGGTACGGCCATAGGGATTGATCGGCACCTGACGGTGCGTCTCATCGAGCGGCACGCTCTGCGGCAGACCATAGGTCGCGCAGGTGGAGGAGAAGACGAAAGCATTGATGCCGGCGGCCTGCGCTGCCGACAGCAGCGTCAGCGTGCCGATGACGTTGTTCTCATAGAAGGAGACCGGATCCTTGACCGATTCGCCGACTTCGATCAGCGCCGCGAAATGCAGGATCGCCGACGGCTTGTGCTTTGCCAGCACCTCATGGAGCCGGGCGCGATCGCGAATATCACCCTCTTCCGCCGGTCCCCATTTGACGAATTCGCGATGGCCGTTGGAAAAATTATCGAAGACGACGGGCTTGTAACCCTTGTTCGCCAGATCGAGACACGTATGCGAGCCAATATACCCAGCGCCGCCAACGACGAGTACCGTTTCACCTGCCATACATCTCACCTTTTGCAAGCCACAGATGCGCAGACCTTAGCCAAGTTACACGTCAGTAAAAAGTTATCTCGGTTACATATCTGCAAAAATAAGAAGATTAGAGACGGCTTGCATACGGAATACGCCTTTCGGCAGGGCGATTGACTTGCCGGCCACATAAAAAACCGGACACGTCTCGAGTGTGCCGGCAACGGCTTTCGCATCAGAGACATTCGTTATATCGCTAGCGACGTCGGCAATGAACGCGGCCGTCTCAGCCGTTTAGTTGTCGCAGAGATCAGGCGACATCTGGCCGACGAACCGTTGCGCTATAATGTTACCGTCGAAAGCCTGCTTATTCAGGCCTAGAGGAGGAAATATGAAAAAGGCGATCATCGTCTGGGGCGGCTGGCTGGGCCACGAGCCGGAGCCCTCCGCCAATATCGTTGGCGAATTGCTGCGCGAGGATGGCTTTGCAGTCGAAATCACCAATGATCTAGGCATATTCGGGTCGCCGCTCCTCGCCAGCGCCGATCTGCTGGTGCCGATCATTACCGGCGAGAAGCTGGAAAAGCCGCATGCGGATGCCCTGGTCGAAGCTGTTCGCGGTGGCCTCGGCCTCGGCGGCCATCACGGCTGCCTTGCCACCTCCTTCAAGGAAAGTGCCCCCTTCCGCTACGTCTCCGGCGTCACCTGGGTTGCCCATCCCGGCAATGTCATTGACTTCCGGGTTGCCGTAACGCGGCAGGACGATCCGTTAATGGAGGGCATTCCAGACTTCGACTACCGCTCGGAGCAGTATTATCTGCACTATGATCCCTCGGTCGAAATCCTCGCTACCACGACCTTCACCGGCCAGTACGATCCTGCCGCGCGCAATGTCGCGATGCCCGTCGTCTTCAAGCGACATTTCGGCGAGGGCCGCATCTTCTATTCCGCACTTGGCCATGTCGCCGCTGAATTCAGCCACCCCTACATGCCCCTCATTCTCCGGCGCGGTCTCAGTTGGGCCGCTCGCCAGTAATCGGGGCAGGATCGGAAGGAGCTGCGATGCTCGGTTGGGGGCTTCGATGAACATACAGAACCGAGGACCGTTCAGGCCATGATTGCGAACAAGCCCGCCTGACAATGAAAAAGCCGCCGGCGCGACGGCCAGCAGCCTTTAGCATTCAGTATATAAAAGCGCCTCTGCGACGCCGGCCTCAGCCGAGCCTAGCGGCCAGCCGCCTTGCGCCGGCTGCTATCACTATCCTGCGCCTCAGCCTCGTCATAAGCGCGCATCAGGCGCCCGGCTGCCTTCAGCTTTTCGATGAGATCGCTCCCATCGGCAGAGGCCTTGGTGGCTTCAAGCTGTTCGAATTCTCTGTGCGCCTGCGCCCAGTGGCTTTCGCCCCGACCATGCGGCCGGCCTTCCTCTTCCCAGATGGCATATGCCCGCTGGCTGACCCAATCATCCCGATTACGACTCATTGCAAAAACCCCAGCCAATAAATACGCACACGCAATACCAATGAGAATAAAGGTGCCAGCCTGGACTTTAGGAGTCGTTACTGCGGGATGTAATTTTGCAGGATAAATTGCTTAGAAAAGAGTAGTTTTTCGTTGGCTATAGTTAAAAGGGCGGAAACGTTCGTCCGCCCTGATATGTTCAAACAGCGATAGACTCTTCAACCGCTTCCTCGGCTTCACCGGTACCTCGTCCCATGAAGGTGAAAATGACGATTGCCGTCAGAATGGTAATGCCGGTTAGAAACCACAGAAGCAGGCCGAAGGCACTATTATAGGCACGGATGAGTTCCAGTTCTCCCATGCCGGAAAGAGCCTGGCCCGCACCGTTGAGATCCCCCGTCACCAGTCGCTGTGCCGCCACTGTCGCTTCATGGCTTGTTCCAAGATAGGACTGCGTCAGTGCGGAGAGGACCGCACTCACGATAGCGAGCGCCACCCCTTCGCCGGCAACGCGGGTCGTACTGAAGATCCCGGTTGCCATGCCGGCACGCTCCTTCGGCACGACACTGACGGCAAGTCCGTCCATGAGACCCCAGGGCAGGCTGATGCCGATACCGATCGTCAGCAGCGGTGCGATAAGCGCCACATGGTCCGAACCGACGGGAATGTGCGCGAGCCAGAAGAGACCGGCAGCCGAAATGACGAGACCGACGCTGCAGATCGTTGCTGCCGGCAACCACCGGGTCAGCAGCCCGGCCGCGATCGGCAGGATGAGAAGCGGACCGGAAAGCGCGATCATCATCTGTCCGGCGGCAACCGCACTCAAACGCTCGACACCGACGAAGCGCACCGGCAGCAGGATCAGCAGGACGACGAAAGCATAAGCGGGAGCCGCCGCCAGAAGCTGCACACCGACAAAGCGAGGGTAGCGGAAAAGCGTCAGATCAAGCATCGGCCGCTTTACGAGATGCTCGATGAAGCAGAAGAGGGCTATCAGCAGCGCCGAGCCAAGAATGAGCCCAAGCGTGAGAGCATCGCCCCAGCCGCTTTCCGGCACCCGCAGCACGCCATAAGTAAAGAGCGATAGGGCGAGCGTGAAGCTGATAGCGCCCGGCCAATCGAGCCCCCTTGCCTCGGGGTCGCGGGTTTCCGTCAGGAATACCGCCCCGAAAACGAAAGCGATGATTGCGAGGCCAACCACGAGTGCGAAAATCGCTCGCCACCCGAAGGCCTCGATCATCATGCCCGACGCCATCGGTCCGAACGCCAGGCCAATACCGAAACTTGCACCGACGAGACTGAAGGCGCGCATGCGTTCCTTTCCGTCAAACTCCTGTGCCAGCGATGCCATTCCGCCGGAAAAGGCCGCGGCCGAGCCGAAACCCTGAAGCGCGCGAAGGCTGTCGAACCAGATAATGTCAGGCGAAAAAGCAAGCCCGCCGGCAAACAGGATGAAGGCGGCAAGGCCACACAGGAAGATGCGTTTGCGGCCATAGCTGTCTGCCAGCGCGCCGGCCGCCATCAATGTGCTGCCGAATGTCAGCATGAAGGCATTGGTGACCCAATTATGGGCAATAGGGCTGCCGCCAAGTTCGGCACTGATCGCCGGCAGGGCCACCGCGGGACCAGTGAATGTGAGCGGCATAGCCGCGGCCGCAGAGCAGACGGCGATCAAGACGAAGATTTTCTCCGCGATACTTGTAGGTTTGGACTTGTGGGGAACGGTCATCTGATATCCGCTGGTTCGAGGGTGGGACGCGCTTGGGAGGGGCGCGGGGCGCTGAAACGCCTGGACTTCGATTGCGGAAAGCAGCATAAATTGAGGATAATTCTTCGATAACCTATGGTTTGTTCCGCGTATAAAGGAAGAAACCGCTCGAATGGACCTGCATATGGACCAGCCGCTGGGTGGCCTCACGGCATTTGTCAGAACGGCGGATCTCGGAAGTTTCGTCGCCGCCGGGCGTGCTCTCGGCCTTTCCGCCTCCGCTGTCGGCAAGGCTGTGACCGCGCTTGAACAACAGCTGGGCGTCCGCCTGTTCCAGCGCTCGACACGAAGCTTGCGGCTGACGGAAGAAGGCCGCCTGTTCCACGAGCGTTGCCGGCGTATCCTTGATGACCTGGAAGACGCCCAGGCCTCACTGGCACAGGCTGTCGCGACCCCTCGGGGACGGCTGCGCGTCAGCGTGCCGCTTGTCAGCTACCATCTGATCCTGCCGATCCTGCCGGAATTTGTGAAACTCTACCCGGAGGTCGAACTGGATCTCGACTTCAACGACCGGATTGTCGACCTGATCGAAGAAGGCGTCGATGTTGCAATCCGCAGTGGAACCTTACCGGATTCGAGACTGATGTCGCGTGCGCTGCGCCCGTTTCAACTCTTGCTATGCGCCGCGCCTGCCTATCTGGAGAAACACGGCACCCCCGATTGCCTCCGTGATCTCGAAGGCCATCGGAGCGTCCGGTTCCGATTTCCCAATTCCGGAAAGCTGCAGCCTTGGCCGCTCAGCCTCTCCCCTGACCATCCGGAAATCAGAACGCGAACGGTACTGACGTGCAACAATATGGAGGCGCTGCGCGGCGCCACCATCAGCGGAATGGGCATCGGCTGCATGCCGGATTTTCTCGCGCGCGACCCACTGGCCGACGGCAGGCTGCGCACCGTGCTGGACGCCCATATAGACGCCCCTGCCCAGTTCCACCTGCTCTGGCCATCCAACCGGCATCTTTCACCCAAGGTCCGCGTTCTCGTCGATTTTCTCAGCGAAAAGCTCTTTTCAAATCGTTGTGAGATTTACACGGAGGAAGAGCGGCGATCACAGCCCTTGAAGCCCTGAAAAGTTGCACCACCACAGATGATTGCATAGTTTCGCGAGAGAAATTGAGGGGTAAATCCGTTGCGGGCACCCGGATGAACGGTCAAGACGCTTGCCGCCTCGAAGAGAAAGCTGGTCTTGTCGGTCGCACACGCAACCCAACCCGCGAACGCAATATCGATCTCCGAAGCCGATTAGAGTGAGATCCAGATCAACGAGTCAGAAATACATCCTCTGGTAGCGAATTCAAAACTTTGAGGAACAAAGGTTGACGCGATAACCAGTAATGGATATAGAGCGCCATCGATACTTTGTTTGCCGTTATTTGTTTTTGCTGCGCTTCGCGCTTCTTGATCAACTTTCCCTCTCAAAAGTCGAAACAACCGCCGTGCGTCGCCCGGCGGCAGATTAATCGTTGCTATGAAAGGGTTTGTTATGACCACCGGCACAGTTAAATGGTTCAACGCCACCAAGGGCTTCGGCTTCATTCAGCCTGACGACGGCAGTGCGGACGTCTTCGTTCACATCTCCGCAGTCGAGCGCGCCGGCATGGGCTCGATCGTTGAAGGTCAGAAGCTTGGCTATCAACTTGAGCAGGACCAAAGGTCCGGCAAAATGTCCGCAGGCCAGCTTCAGGCCGCTTAAGGCTTAACTCCCCATGACCACGGATGTACTGGCATGGTGATGAAGGCATAGAAGGCCAGGCGGATGTCTGGCCTTTTTCGTTGGTATTGAACTGCCACCGATCCGCAATCTGCCCATGCCGAAGAGCTGCTACCGCCGGCTTTCAACCGTATCGGGTCGAAATCGCAGATGCCGGTCGCAAACCCGCTGCCAAGCCTGCCATGTCCGTGCTGCGCGCGGCGATAAAAGGCGACTGCAGAGAATGTCACAGACCCGCATTTCAAAACGATTACACCATTCAAGGACCTAACTTTGACTACAACCGAAAAAAGCACCAAAGACACCGCGCCGGCGCCACTGGTCTCGCTGACGCCGACCCAGATCAGGGGTTTAAAGCTCGCCAAGGACGGTGACCTGTTTGCCCAGGACGGCAATAAATGGACCCATCTGAACGCCACCGTCACCTATGCCAGGACCGACCGTTTCAAGGAGCGGCCAATCAAGGTGAAATTCCTGACAACGGCCACGTTGAACGAATTGCGAGATTACGGCTTTCTGCAGAGCCTGGACGCAGATGCGACCCCGGAAACCTCCGCGCAGGGCATTACCATGGCAGGCAAAATGTGGCTCCTGAAGAATAAATGATCGCTGAGTAGAACGGATATTGTGAGCGCTGGAGGTTTGATCTGTGACATCGGCAGGTTTCGCATGCTGTTTCGACGCGGCCGACCTCAGGCTGAAACAAGCATTATGAAAAGCCTTTAGTTATCAGCGACATAGTGGCGCCACATCACTGCCGGTTAAAGCACTGACTCGTAAGCATATCCCACTAGCCGATCACGTTCTGCGAACTGAAATCGACCTTATTGGCAGAATTGAGATCAGGGTAAACAACAGGTATCACGCCATCCGCGCTGAAAAAGCACTTTTCATAAGGGTTATGAAAAGGACGTGGCGGAGAGGGTGGGATTTGAACCCACGATACCCTTGCAGGTATGCCGCATTTCGAGTGCGGTGCATTCGACCACTCTGCCACCTCTCCGCATATTTGGTCGGCGCTTGTTCGGCGCGGGCGTTCTCATAACGAGCAAATGACAGACTGGCAAGCCGAAATCTCAAGCTTTTCCATCCTTTTGCCTTGACACCTTTTTGTCACTCGCGTATCCCGCTTTCGCAATAGGAGTGGAGTAATCCGCCCCTTGCCCGCCTCGCGCTCGCGCGGGGTTTCACCGGCAGACCAGAGTTCCGGGCTAGTCCCTGAAATCCCTGCTTAACTTCGACTGATAAGAAGACAGCCACCTGCGTATTGCGGGGAGAGCTGGATCGAACATGAAAGGATAAAATAATGTTCGCAGTCATCAAGACCGGCGGTAAGCAGTACCGTGTGGCAGCCAACGACGTGCTGACCATCGAGAAGCTTGAAGCCACCGCTGGCGACTCCATTGAATTCACCGAAGTCCTCGTGATCGGCGAAGGCGCCGACGCAGCGATCGGTGCGCCCTTCGTAGCCGGCGCCTCCGTCAAGGCGGAAGTCGTCGACCAGACCCGCGGCAAGAAGGTTATCGCCTTCAAGAAGCGCCGTCGTCAAAATTCGAAGCGTTCGCGCGGCCATCGCCAGCATCACACGGTTGTCCGTATCACGGACATCGTGGCTGCCAAGTAAGATCAACGGGTTTCAGGTTTAAAGGAGAACTCCAATGGCACATAAAAAAGCTGGCGGTTCCTCGCGTAACGGTCGCGATTCCGATTCCAAGCGCCTCGGCGTGAAGAAGTTCGGCGGCGAGAACGTCGTAGCCGGCAACATCATCGTTCGCCAGCGCGGTACGCAGTGGCATCCGGGCGCCAATGTCGGCCTCGGCAAGGATCATACCATTTTTGCGCTTACGGCTGGCAATGTGGACTACCGAACGAAGGCCAATGGTCGCGTGTACGTGTCTGTAATGCCGAAAGCGGAAGCAGCGGAATAAGCCGGTAGCGCTCAAAAACAGCCGGCGTCTCATCGACCCGGCTGACCGTACCAGGTTCAGTCCAGAAAACAGGGGAGATGGGGCGCCATCTCCCCTTTTTCTTTGTCCAAACAGGAGGACTGAACATGCAAGGCGAATTGATAAGGGTCGACCAATCACGGTCAACCCGGGAAGACCAGCGGTCTTCCACGGAACGGCTGAGGCCGGAGCGGCTAAGGACCGATTGCCCTGTCTTGTTATCGGAAAGGCTCGTCATGCGCGCGCCCCACGAAGAAGACATTGACGCCCTTGCCCATCTCGCCAACAACGCCAAAGTCGCCACCATGGTATCGCGTATGCCGCACCCCTATACCGCCAATGATGCCGCCGACTTTGTTTGGCGTACGCGAAATGGCGAGATTGGCAAGTGCGTCTATGCCATCACCAAGGCCGAGAATGGCGCCTTCATGGGTTGCTGCGGAATAGAGCCGCATACCGACGAGAAGACCGTCGAGATCGGCTACTGGCTGGGCGAACCCTATTGGAACCAGGGTTATATGACCGAGGCCTGCCATGCCCTCGTCGACATGGTGTTCAGGACGCGGCAGCAGGTCGAGCAGATCGATGCCCGCTGCCGGGTCATGAACGTCGCTTCGCGCCGCGTCATCCAGAAGTGCGGCTTCCAGTTCCAGGGATCCGGCCTTGCCGCATCGCTGGCACTCGGCAGCAACGTGCCGGTCGAATGGTACCGGCTCGACCGCAAGACCTGGATGTCGCTCAGAAGCTGGGGTGCAATCTCATGAACGCCGCACCCCTACAAAGACCCGGGACCAAGCCCATGATGCCCGGCCCCGCGCCGCTCATATCAACGGCGAGGCTGACGCTTCGTCCCCATAGGCTGAGTGACGCTTCGGCGATTGCGGAATCACTTTCCGATTTCGCAGTCACCCGCATGCTGGCCCGCGTTCCCGCCCCTTACGACCGGCAGGATGCGCTGGACTGGCTGATTCCGGTCATATCGGGCGTCATGCCGGATTGGGCGCTGGCAATAACAGGCAATGACGACGTCCACATCGGCAATGTGTCGATAGAACTTCGTCACGGCCGCTGGCACCTCGGTTACTGGCTGAACCGCTACTACTGGCAGCGCGGCTATATGAGCGAGGCGGCGGAAGCCGTGCTGGAGCGTTTCTCGCGGCGCATGCCTGACGTTCCGGTTCATTCGGGCGTCTTTGCCGACAATCCTGCATCGCTCCGGCTGCAGGAGAAGCTCGGTTTCCGGATGACCGGCTGCAGCGAAATCTACTCTTTCGCCCGCAACACCATGGTCGCCCATATCGAAACCGTGCTGCAGCCAGGTGCTCTGCAGCAGAAAAAGGTCGCCTGACATCGGAAGGACGCCGCTCTGATGCATGTCGCGCAAAAGTGTGCAGCGGTTTTGCGATAACGACATGCACGAAACAAAGACCTTAAAGCGAGGTGAGCGATCTGAAGATCGCGGCACGCTTTAAGGGCGGCGTCCTTTCAATCGCCGATCTCGACCCTCAGGGGAAAATGATCGGAACCCAGGGAATTCGTATCAATGACAGCGGATTTCAACCGGTCCTTGAGGCCGCAACTGACGAAACAGTAATCGATATGCATGCGCTTGCCGTGATCTTCCGGATCCATCCAGCTGTAGCTGCCGGGCCCATAGGCGCCAAGCGCCGCAAAGGCATCGATCGGCGTGCCGATCCGCGCCGTGCGACCATAAAACCCGTCAAAAGCGCCGGCGAAGGTGCAGTATTCCGGCGATTCCGGCTCCATATTGAAATCGCCCATGATCACGTAATCCTCCGGGAGCGGCGGCTCGGGAAGCCCGAATTCGCAGGCTCCGGTCAGCGACGCACCCTCCTGAGTGAACGCATTGATGCGGTCGCCGAGATGGTGGAGCTGCGCAATGCGCTCGTCGATGGAAACGTGGTCGAGATGGACGGAATAGACGCGGACAGCACCATCAGGGATGGCAATAACGGCTTCCGTCGCGCCGCGCTGCAAATTGATCTTGTCGACCGTGCGGCTGCGCGGCAGAAGCAGCGTTCGCGTCGACAGGATGGGCCAGCGCGACAGAACCATATTGCCGAACTGGAAACGGGTGCCGCGCGGCGGGGAAACCTGGCCTTCCGGCGCCTCGACATGTATGTCGCAGGCCGGTCCATAGACCCAGAAATGGTCGGGAAACAAGGCCGCAATGATGGCGGGCATGTCGGCATAATCGTTCCGAACGAAACCTCTCGTCACCTCCTGCAGGGCGATGACATCAGCGCCTTCGAGACTTTTGGCGATGCGTTCCAGATCGTATCTGCCATCGAGACCGAAGCCGTACTGTATGTTATAGCTCGCAAAAATCACGATATTCTTTGACCTCCGCCTGAACCGCCTATATCGAATGGGCCAAGAGGGGTCGCCCAAACGCACCGAGTACTGGAAGTAAAATGAAATTTCTCGATGAAGCAAAGGTCTATATCCGGTCGGGTGATGGCGGCGCAGGCAGCGTTTCCTTCCGTCGTGAGAAGTTCATCGAGTTCGGCGGGCCGGATGGCGGCGACGGCGGGCGCGGCGGCGACGTCTGGGTAGAGGCCGTCAATGGCCTCAACACACTGATCGATTTTCGCTACCAGCAGCACTTCAAGGCCAAGGTCGGCATGCACGGCATGGGCAAGAATCGCACCGGCGCCAATGGCGACGACGTGACGCTCAAGGTTCCCGTCGGCACACAGATATTCGAAGAGGATCAGGAAAGCCTCATCTGCGACCTGACCGAGGAAGGCCAGCGCTTCTGCCTCGCAAAAGGTGGCAATGGCGGCTTCGGCAACGCCCACTTCAAGTCTTCGGTCAATCAGGCGCCGGACTGGGCCAATCCCGGCCTGGAGGGCGAAGAAAAGACCATCTGGCTGCATCTGAAGCTGATTGCCGATGCCGGCCTCGTCGGCCTGCCGAATGCCGGCAAGTCCACCTTCCTCGCTTCCGTGACACGCGCCCGGCCGAAGATCGCCAATTACCCCTTCACGACGCTGCACCCTAACCTCGGTGTTGCCACCATCGACGAGCGGGAATTCATCCTTGCCGATATTCCCGGTCTTATCGAAGGCGCGCATGAGGGCGTGGGCATCGGCGACCGCTTCCTCGGCCATGTCGAGCGCACGCGCGTGCTGCTGCATCTCGTCTCTGCCCAGGAGGAAAAGGTCGGCAAAGCCTATAAGACGGTGAAGCACGAGCTCGAAGCCTATGGCAACGACCTGGTCGACAAGCCGGAAATCGTTGCACTCTCGCAGATCGACGTACTCGACGATGCGACCCTGAAGAAGAAGGCCAAGGAACTCGCCAAGGCCTGCGGCAAAACACCCTTCCTGATTTCCGCCGTCACCGGCAAGGGAATGACGGAAGTGCTGCGCGCGCTGCGCGACATCATCGTCGAAGCCAATACCGTAGAGAAGCCGGCCAAGACGCCAAAACTGCGCCATCGCGACATGATCCTCACCGACGAGGACGAGAGCGATGAGTAGCCGAAAGCCGCTGGATCGCTATCGCCGCGTCGTCATCAAGATCGGCTCGGCGCTCTTGGTCGATCGCAAGACCGGCCTGAAGAAATCATGGCTCGATGCCATGTGCGCCGATATCGCTGCGCTGAAATCCAAAGGCGTCGATGTGCTCGTGGTCTCCTCCGGCGCCATCGCTCTTGGCCGTTCGGTGCTCGATCTTCCCTCCGGCGCCCTGAAGCTGGAGGAAAGTCAGGCGGCAGCGGCCGTCGGCCAGATCGCGTTGGCCCGGGCTTGGTCCGAAAGCCTCTCACATGATGAGATCGTCGCCGGCCAGATCCTGCTGACCTTGGGCGATACCGAAGAGCGGCGCCGTTACCTCAACGCCCGCGCCACCATCAACCAGCTTCTGAAGATCGGCGCCGTGCCCATCATCAACGAGAACGACACGGTCGCGACCAGCGAAATCCGTTATGGCGACAATGATCGCCTCGCTGCCCGCGTCGCCACCATGACCGGCGCCGACCTCCTGATCCTTCTCTCCGATATAGACGGTCTCTACACCGCCCCGCCGCATCTCGATCCGGATGCGCAATTCCTGGAAACCATTGCGGAAATCACCCCCGAGATCGAAGCCATGGCCGGTGGTGCGGCCTCCGAACTCTCACGCGGCGGCATGCGCACCAAGATCGATGCCGGCAAGATTGCGACGACTTCGGGCTGCGCCATGATCATCGCGTCGGGCAAGACGGAAAGCCCGCTTTCGGCAATCGAAAACGGTGCGCGCTCCTCCTGGTTTGCGCCTTCGGGCACGCCCGTCACTGCCCGGAAAACCTGGATCGCCGGACAGCTTCAGCCGGCCGGCATGCTGCATCTCGATGAAGGCGCAGTCACGGCGCTCGGCGCTGGCAAGAGCCTGCTGCCCGCTGGCGTGCGCAGCATCTCCGGCAATTTCGCCCGCGGCGATACGGTTGCGATCATCGCCCCCTCCGGTCGCGAGATCGCCCGTGGGCTGGTCAGCTACGATGCGGAGGAGGCCCGCCAGATCGCCGGCCGCAAATCGGCTGACATCGAGGCGATCCTCGGTTATCCCGGCCGCGCCGCCATGGTCCATCGCGACGATATGGTCATGACGGCACAGATCGGTTCGAAATCGGAAAGGCAGAAGAAGGACGCAAGCTATGCTTGATACAGTTGCGCAGAGCCCTGACATTGACGTGCTGATGAACGACATCGGCCGCAAGGCCAAGGCCGCCGCGCGACCATTGGGCTTTGCCTCCACCGATGCGAAGAACAAGGCACTGAACGCCATGGCCGATGCTATCATGGCGAACAAGGCTCAGATCCTGTCGGAAAATGCCAAGGATTTGAAGGATGTGGAGGGCACGGACATGCTCGCCTCCTTCGTCGACCGCCTGACGCTGAACGATAAGCGCGTCACGGAAATGGCCGAGGGTATTCGCGCGATTGCGGCTCTTCCCGACCCCGTCGGCGAAGTCATCGCCGCCTGGGATCGCCCGAATGGCCTGAAGATCGAACGTGTCCGTACGCCACTCGGCGTCATCGGTGTCATTTTCGAAAGCCGGCCGAACGTCACGGCCGATGCCGGTGCGCTCTGCCTGAAGGCCGGCAATGCGGTGATCCTGCGCTGCGGTTCGGATTCGCGCCGTTCCTCGGCTGCGATCCATGCCTGCATGGTCGAGGGCCTGAAGGCAGCCGGCTTGCCGGAGCATGCGATCCAGCTTGTGCCCGTGACCGATCGCGCCGCTGTTGGCGCCATGCTGCGCGGGCTTGATGGTGCAATCGACGTTATCGTGCCCCGCGGCGGCAAGAGCCTCGTTGCTCGCGTTCAGAGCGAGGCACGCGTACCGGTTTTCGCCCATCTCGAAGGCCTCTGCCATATCTATGTCGACGCCTCCGCCGATCTCGAAATGGCCAAGAACATCATCGTCAACGCCAAGATGCGCCGCACCGGCGTCTGCGGCGCAGCCGAGACCCTGCTGGTCGACGGCGCCGCCATCGGCACGCATCTGACGCCGCTGATCGAGGTCCTAGTTGAAGCCGGCTGCGAGGTTCGCGGTTCGGCCACGGTTCTCAAGGTCGTGCCGGGCCTGAAGCCTGCCACCGAAGAAGACTGGTCGACCGAATATCTGGATGCCGTCATTTCCGTTGCAGTCGTTGACGGCATTTCCTGCGCGATCGACCATATCCAGAAATATTCGTCGAACCATACCGAAGCCGTGCTTGCCGAAGACCCCGAAGTCGTCGAACGCTTCTTTACGGAGATCGACTCGGCCATCCTGCTGCATAACGCCTCCACCCAGTTTGCCGATGGCGGCGAATTCGGCATGGGTGCGGAGATCGGCATCGCCACCGGCAAGATGCATGCTCGCGGCCCTGTTGGCGTCGAGCAGCTCACCTCCTTCAAATACCGCGTTCGCGGTCATGGACAGACGCGGCCCTGACGTGACCACAGAGCATATAGACCGGCGCTATCTCCGCATGCCGCATAGCGAACGCGGCATGATCGTCGGTCTGTTCGGCGGCTCATTCAATCCGCCGCATGAGGGCCATGCCCTGGTTGCCGAAATCGCCATCCGCCGCCTGGGTCTGGATCAGCTCTGGTGGATGGTGACACCGGGCAATCCGTTGAAAAGCCGCAATTATCTGGCACCACTTTCGGAGCGTATAGCGCGCAGCGAAAGCATTGCCACCGACCCGCATATCAAGGTCACAGCCTTCGAACAGGCATCTGGCGTGAGCTACACGGCCAATACGCTTGCCCGCGTGAAGGCGCGCAATCCGCATGTGCATTTCATCTGGATCATGGGCGCCGACAGCCTGGAAAATTTCCATCGCTGGCAGAAATGGCAGAATATCGCGCGAACCTTTCCGATCGCTGTCATCGACCGACCGGGCTCGACGCTCTCTTACCTTTCCTCGAAAATGGCCAAGACCTTTGCCTTTGCCCGCATCGACGAAGATGATGCCCGTGTTCTCTGGAAGAAGCCGGCGCCCGCCTGGACCTTCATTCACGGTCCACGCTCGACTTTGAGCTCGACAGCCATCCGCAACGGCGATCAGCACAAGGCCGCGGAATAAATCGGATTGTTTGAAAGTTCCCAGAAATGAAAAGCCCGACGCGGGAGGAGGTGCGTCGGGCTTAAAACTTGACCGACAACTGGGAGGAGGAGTGTTGTCGATCCTATCGGACGGCTATGGGAGGAGGAGAAGCCGTCGGATGATTGTGTTTTAGCACATTTGTTCAGAAGGTGAATATAGGCTAGTGCATTGCAGCAATGCACGAAATGCAAACCTCCGTGGAACTGAATTGAATTCCCTGCCAGTTTTATCAGCAAAAACAGGTTGATCCAAACTGGCTCGCCAGATCCCTTGCCATTTACCAAGCAGAAGCGCCACATTTTTGCCTCACGAACTCTCGGCTTGACGGGAGCCATGCGCCTCACGAATGCGTGAAGAGACGGCGCGGGCAAATCACGTCTCCGCCGTCGTTATGTTTTATGAAATACAACTAGCCAAAGTTCACACGCCGTTATATTCGTCTAAATATTTCGAGCCTGGGGAGAATAAATTATGCAGAGCCGCCGCCACTGGATGAAACTGGCAACCGCCGTGATCTCGGCGATCTGGTTTGGCGCAGCAGCGCTTTCGACGCCTGTCGCAGCCGCCGAAAAGGTAACCGTCTTCGCCGCCGCAAGCCTTAAGGATGCGCTTGATGCGGCCAACGCCGCCTGGGCCATGGAAAGCGGCAAGGAAGCTGTTGCTTCTTACGCGGCAAGCGGCGCGCTGGCAAAGCAGATCGAAAATGCAGCCCCGGCTGACGTCTTCATTTCTGCCGACCTGAACTGGATGGATTACGTCGCCGATAAAAAGCTGATCAAGGTGGACACACGCTCCAACCTGCTCGGCAACCGCCTTGTTCTGGTCGCTGAAAACGGCAAGCAGAAGCCAGTTGAAATCAAGGCGGGCTTCGATCTCGCAAGCCTCATCGGCGACGGCAAGCTCACCATGGGTGAGCCAAAATCGGTTCCGGCCGGCAAGTACGGCCAGACAGCACTCGACAAACTCGGCGTCTGGAAGTCCGTGGAAACCAAGGTCGCCTATTCAGAAAGCGTGCGTGCCGCCCTCGCCCTCGTTTCCCGCGGCGAAGCGCCATACGGCATCGTCTATCAGACCGATGCGGCCGCCGATAAGGGCGTTGCGATCGTCGGCACCTTCCCGGCCGATTCCCACCCGCCGATCATCTATCCGATCGCCCTGCTTGCCGAGAGCAAGAACCCGGATGCCGCTGCCTATCTCGACTTCCTGAAGTCGGACAAGGCTGCCCCTTTCTTCACTGCGCAGGGTTTCACCATCCTGAAATAATTGCGTAATTGGGGGCCAAAGCTTAGCGTGAAGGCTCGCTTCGGCGGGCCTTCACTGTTTCGGAGAAGATGACGCTTGGATATGTTCGGCTTGAGCGATGAGGAATGGACGGCGATCCTGCTGAGCCTGCGCATTTCCTTCGTCGCCATGGTGGCAAGCCTGCCGCTCGGCATCCTCGTCGCCCTGCTGCTTGCCCGCGGCCGCTTCTGGGGCAAGTCCATCCTAAATGGCATCGTCCATCTGCCGCTGATCCTGCCACCTGTTGTTACCGGCTTCATTCTCCTCATCCTTTTCGGCCGCCGCGGCCCGATCGGCAGCCTGCTGGATCAATATCTGGGTATCGTGCTTTCCTTCCGCTGGACGGGTGCAGCACTCGCCTGCGGCGTCATGGGCTTTCCACTGATGGTGCGCAGCATCCGTCTCTCCATCGAGGCCGTCGACCGCAAGCTCGAGGAAGCGGCCGGAACGCTCGGCGCGAGCCCGGCATTGGTCTTCCTGACCGTCACGCTGCCGCTGATCATTCCCGGCGTCATTACCGGCATGATCCTCTGCTTTGCCAAGGCGATGGGCGAGTTCGGCGCCACCATCACCTTCGTCTCCAATATCCCGGGCGAAACGCAGACCCTGTCGACTGCCATCTATACCTTTACCCAGGTGCCCGGTGGTGACGCCGTCGCGATGCGGCTCACCCTCATTTCCATCGCCATTTCCATGCTGGCCCTGCTCGCTTCGGAATTCCTCGCCTATCTCGCCGGCAGGAGGATCGATCCGGAATGACACTCATCGTCGAAGCAAGACATCGCCTCGGCGCCTTCGGGCTCGATGCCGCCTTCACCTCCGAACGCGGCGTGACGGCGCTCTTCGGCCGTTCCGGCTCTGGCAAGACCTCCGTGATCCGCATCATTGCTGGCCTTACCCGACCGACCGAAGGCCGGATCCTGCTCGACGGCGAGGCGCTGACGGATACGGCAAAGGGCATCTTCATTCCCCGGCACCGCCGCCGCTTCGGCTACGTCTTCCAGGAAGCCCGGCTTTTTCCGCATTTGAGCGTCCGGACAAATCTCGCCTACGGCCGCTGGTTCACGCCGAGATCCGCACGCATTGAAAATTTCGATCGTGTCGTCGACCTGCTCGGCATCGGCCAGTTGCTCGCCCGCAGCCCTTCAAAGCTGTCGGGGGGCGAAAAGCAGCGTGTCGCGATCGGTCGCGCACTGCTTTCTTCGCCGCGCCTGCTCCTGATGGACGAGCCATTGGCCGCATTGGACGAAGCCCGCAAGGCCGAGATTCTGCCCTATCTCGAGCGTCTGCGTGACGAGATGGATATTCCGATCGTCTACGTCAGCCATTCGATCTCCGAAGTCGCGCGCCTGGCAAATCAGGTCGTGGTCATGCGCGACGGCAAAGTGGAAGCCGCAGGCCCCGCAGCAGAAATCCTCAGCCGTTCGTCGCTGCTCCCGGAAGACCGAAAGGAAGCCGGTGCAGTGCTGGAGGGCACAGTCGAAAGTATCGATTTGGCCCATCGGATTTCGACAGTGCTGCTGAAGGCGGGCAGGCTCTATGTTCCGGGTGCTGCGCCCGCCATAGGCAAGCCTGTGCGCATCCACATCCCCGCCCGAGACGTGATGCTGGCAACACGGAAGCCGGAAGGGTTGAGCGCCCTCAACATTCTGGAAGGAACCGTCACGCAGATTTCGCCGACGGAGGATGGAACCGTCGAGATCCGCCTCGATTGCACCGGCAACGCCGTGCTCTCGCGCATCACCGCGCTGTCCTGCGAGCGTCTGGGATTACGCCCGGGCATGCCGGCTTTCGCCGTTATCAAGACCGTGGCGCTGGAAGCCTGATCAGCGCCGATCGTCCGGCTGCAGATTACGGTTGTTTTCCAGCCAGGCGAGATCATCGGCAAGGCTGGTGCGCACCGTCTTTTCCATGTCGCGAAAGCGCGCCAGCAATTGCTCCCCGAATGGCGTCAGTGCCGCGCCGCCGCCCTTCTGGCCGCCGCGCTGCGATTCCACCACCTGCGCCTTGAACATGCGGTTCATCTCGGCGACCAGCATCCAGGCACGGCGATAGGACATGTCCATGGCGCGGCCGGCGGCCGAGATCGAACCTGTCTCGCGGATATGCTCGAGCAGCTCCATCTTGCCGTGGCCGAGGCGATCGTCATCGGGAAAGGTGATTCGCAGGACAGGTGCGAGCGGATTTTTGGCGGTTTCGGTCATGTCGGTCGGTATTTGCGGAAATCACCGGCACTTTACGCCCGACCGCAGACGCTGTACACCGCACCTCCATCTCGACCGAGGGTCGAAATCTCGATTTCGTGACGCCAAATGCGGCTTTCGGCCGTTCGCGCGCTGCGCCGCGTCTTGAAACATTAATGGTTTGATGCCTATCTTAACCATGATCCGGTTGTGCTGGATCCGTGTTGTGCATGGTTTGTCATTCCAGGAAAGGGAAAGCACTGACAACAGTACACGCCAAGGGAAAAACGCTTGCCGTTATCCCGAAGGGTGCGGAACGTGGCGCCGATGCCGCCGCCCGTGCTCTGGAAGCCGTCCTCGTCAGCCTCGAGGACTCCAAAGCTGAAGATATCGTCACCATCAACATTGCCGGAAAATCGGCGCTGGGAGACTACATGGTTGTCGTCTCCGGCCGTTCGAACAGGCATGTCATGGCGATCGCCGATCATCTTCTGACTGATCTCAAGGACGAGGGCTTCGGTACTGCCCGCGTCGAAGGTCAGGAAGGCGGTGACTGGATCCTGATCGATACCGGTGACATCATTGTGCATGTGTTCCGTCCCGAAATTCGTGAGTTCTACAACATCGAAAAGATGTGGGCGGCTCCGGATATGGACGAGGAAACGCGGCACTGACAGGCAGCCTGGCATTCGCCCGGCGCCTGAGACGTGGTAGCTGACCGGGCCGGCTTTCGATAGCTGGCCGGTAAGTCCACATTGCGCTTCGGAAGCGCGGCATAGCAGGAGCGGATGAATGCGGATTGGTCTTTTTGCGGTGGGACGGCTGAAGCCCGGCCCCGAAAAGGATCTTGCGGCCCGTTATTTCGACCGTTTTGCAAAGGCCGGTCCTGCGATCGGCCTGGAATTTTCTCGTATCGCCGAAGTAGCCGAAAGCCGCGCCTCCAATGCGGACACCCGCAAGCGCGAGGAAGCGGCCATGCTGCTGAAATCGCTCCCCGAAGGCAGTGTCCTCGTTCTCCTCGACGAACGCGGCAAGGCGTTGGACAGCGAAGCTTTCGCCAATCTTCTCGGCGGCTACCGCGATCAAGGCAAACGCGACCTGATGATCGCAATCGGCGGTGCCGATGGCCTCGACCCTTCCCTCTACGACCGCGCCAACATGATCCTTTGCCTTGGCAAGATGACCTGGCCTCATCAGATTGTCCGCACGCTCATTGCCGAACAGCTTTATCGGGCCGTGACCATCCTGTCCGGCCACCCTTATCATCGCGTCTGATGCAGACCAAAACACTCACGCAGCCGTGTTTTGCCTCAGGGCCTCTTCTCATTCAAACTTTCTGGCCAACAGCCCCAAATCAGCTTAGGTTCCGGGCGATTTGAACGAGTAAACCCCGACACGCATGACGAGAGCTGCCCCCAAGCGATCCCGCCTGTTTCTGCCGGCCGTTGCCGCAGGGCTCGGTGCGGCCGCCATTGTTATTTCGGGAAACCCCTTTTCCGTGCAGGCGCAGGATGCGCCGCCACCGCCCGCAGCAGCCGAACCGGCCGCCCCAATCACATCAGCCAAACAGCCGCCGCCTGATCCTGCCGCCGAACTTGCGAAGAAGCGCGACGAAACGAGGGCCGAGCTCGACAAGCTGTCGAAGACGATCAGCCTCTCCTCGGACAAGGCGAGCGAGCTTCAGAGCAGCATCGACAATCTGGAAAAGAGTACGGCAAGTATTCGACAGGCACTGATCGATTCCGCCGCCCGCCGGAAATCCCTGGAAGGCAAAATTCTCGACAGCGAGAAGAAACTCGCCGAGCTCGGCGTCAAGGAAGATGGCATCCGCCGTTCGCTGCATGAGCGCCGCGGCCTCCTGGCCGAGGTTCTCGCCGCCTTACAGCGCATGGGCCGCAACCCGCCGCCCGCCCTTCTCGTCACACCCGATGATGCGCTTGCCTCGGTCCGCAGCGCCATTCTGCTCGGCGCCGTGGTTCCCGGTATCCGCAAGGAGACTGAAAAGCTGGCAGCCGATCTCGCCGATCTCGCGGCTTTGCAGACGGCAAGCGCCAAGGAGAAGGAAGGCCTGACCACCACTATGGCAAACAGCCTGGAGGAGGAGCGGCGCATGGATCTGCTGCTTGCCGAAAACGACAAGCTGAGCCGCTCCAATGCCGCCGAACTGGAAGCCGAAAAGCAGCGGTCTCAGGAGCTGGCAAGCAAGGCAACGACGCTCGAAAGCCTCGTCGCTTCGATGGAAACGGAAATCGCCTCCGTGCGCGATGCCGCCGCCGCCGCCAGGCAGGCAGAGGAGAACCGCAAGCTCCTCACGGACGAGCAGCGCGCCCAGGCGAAGGCCCTGGCCGACAGCGGAGTGCCCGATAAAAACCGCATTGCGCCCGCATATCCCTTCGGAGAATTGAAGGCGAAACTGGAGCTGCCTGTGGCAGGCGATATTCTGCGCCAGTTCGGCGATGCCGACGGCACCGGACACGAGGCCATGGGAATGACGGTCGCGACCAATGCGGAAACGGTGGTGACCGCACCTGCTGACGGGCTGGTGGTTTTCGCCGGCGCCTTCCGCAGCTATGGCCAGATGATTATCCTCGACGCTGGCGGCGGATATCACCTGGTTCTCTCAGGCATGGATACGATCAACACCCGTCAGGGAAAATTCGTTTTCTCCGGCGAGCCCCTGGCCGTGATGGGTGCGAAAAGAGTGGCAAGCGCAACCGCATTGGCGCTGGAAACAGATCGGCCAACGCTTTACATTGAGTTTCGAAAGGACGGTAAACCGGTCGATTCCCGACCGTGGTGGACCGCCAAAGACACTGGAAAGGCACGCAATGATTCGTAGGGCTTCTCTTGTTCTGGTCGGCGCACTGATGGGCGCGACCGCGATGAGCGTCATTTACTCCGCAGGCGTGCCTGCAGAGGCGGCGGGAGCATCGACCTATAAGGAGCTTTCGGTATTCGGTGACGTCTTCGAACGCGTGCGTGCACAATACGTAACGCCGCCGGCCGAGGACAAGCTGATCGAAAGCGCCATCAATGGCATGCTTTCATCGCTCGACCCGCATTCCAGCTACATGAATGCGAAGGACGCCGAAGACATGCGCACCCAGACCAAGGGTGAGTTCGGCGGCCTCGGTATCGAAGTCACCATGGAAGACGAACTCGTCAAGGTCATCACCCCGATCGACGATACTCCGGCTGCCAAGGCTGGCGTTCTGGCCGGCGACTATATTTCGGAAATCGATGGCCAGTCTGTTCGCGGCCTGAAGCTCGAAGACGCCGTCGAAAAGATGCGCGGCGCCGTCAACACGCCGATCAAGCTGACGCTCATCCGCAAGGGCGCCGACAAGCCGATCGAACTTACGATCGTACGTGACGTCGTTGCCGTTCAGGCGGTCAAGTCGCGCGTCGAGGACGATGTCGGCTATCTGCGCGTCATCTCCTTCACCGAGAAGACCTATCCGGACCTCGAAAAGGCGATCCAGAAGATCAAGGCGACCATTCCGGCCGACAAGCTCAAGGGCTTCGTCCTTGACCTGCGTCTCAACCCCGGCGGTCTGCTCGATCAGGCGATCAATGTTTCCGACGCCTTCCTGCAGCGCGGCGAAGTGGTTTCGACCCGTGGCCGCAATCCGGATGAAACCCGCCGCTTCAATGCTGGCCCGGGCGATCTGACGGATGGCAAGCCGCTGATCGTCCTCATCAACGGCGGCTCGGCTTCCGCGTCGGAAATCGTTGCCGGCGCCCTGCAGGATCTGCGCCGTGCCACGGTTCTCGGCACGCGTTCCTTCGGCAAGGGTTCGGTCCAGACCATCATTCCGCTTGGCGAAAACGGTGCGCTGCGCCTGACGACGGCGCTCTACTACACACCGTCGGGCCGCTCGATCCAGGGCACCGGCATTACGCCTGACATCAAGGTGGAAGAGCCCCTTCCGGCCGATCTGCAAGGCAAGATGGTGACCGAGGGCGAATCTGCCCTGCGCGGCCACATCAAGGGCCAGAGCGAGACCGACGAAGGTTCGGGCTCGGTTGCCTACGTCCCGCCGGATCCGAAGGATGACGTCCAGCTCAACTACGCGCTCGATCTGCTGCGCGGCAAGAAGACTGACCCGTCCTTCCCGCCGGACCCTGAAAAGGCCGTCGTCGCCAAGTAATCCATCGATCTCAAGGCCGGGCAGCCCGCCCGGCCTTGAGACTTTCTGCTGTTTCCCGGTTTTGGAGTGGCAACGAATTGGGAACGGACCTGCATGCACCTCTAGGCCGCAACCGCAAGGCCGCGCGAAAGCGCCCCGGCATATTGCGGATCGGACAGATTGCCGCGAGCGTCTGTCTTGTCGCGATTGGCGGCTTTTCCCTTTACACGGCATTTCGCAATGATGGCCTCGAGCAGTCGAAGCCTCCGGCATCGCTGGACACAGCGGCCGCGCCGCCGACCGATGCGATCCAGGAGCCGCAGGCATCTGGCAATCAGGCAGCAAACGGCATGCCGCGCTCCGAGCCACAATCCGGCGCCAATGTAGAACGGATGGTGACAGGCGACGGTTCTGTCGTCACTAAATACAGCCCTCGCCAGCGCGATGGCAGCGGCCCGGTTCTGGTCGATTCCATGCAGATGGGCCAGGATCCCCGCATGACGGCCATCCCCAACGACAATCTGCTCGAAGAGACACCCTTCGGCCGGCTGCCCATCACGGGTCCCGATGGCCGGCGTCCGATGGATCAATATGCGCGGCCGTGGTCCGGCACGCGCGGCACCCGAATCGCGATCGTCCTCAGCGGCCTCGGTCTCAGCCAGACCGGCACGCAGCGCGCCATCAAGCAATTGCCGGAGGAAATCACCTTTGCCTTCGCCGCCAGTGGCAACAGCCTGCAGCGCTGGATGCAAGATGCGCGGCGCGGCGGCCATGAAATATTGCTGCAGGTGCCGCTGGAGCCGTTCGATTACCCAGCTAATGATCCAGGACCGGATACGCTGCTGACGTCGAAGCCTGTGGCGCACAACCTCGAAAGCCTGCACCGGGCGATGGGCGAGATCACCAACTATACGGGCATCATGAACTATCTGGGCGGACGTTTCCTCTCCGATCCCAAGGCCATGGAGCCGGTCATGCGGGATATCGGCAAGCGCGGGCTGCTGTTTCTCGACGATGGCACTTCAGCGCAATCCAAGACCGCCGTGGTCGCCAAAGGCACGGAGCTTCCTTACGCTTTCGCCGACTTGCAACTGGACAGCCAGGTCGATGTGAACACCATCCTGCAGAAACTCGACGAACTGGAGCGCATCGCCCGCCGCAACGGCCAGGCAATCGGTGTTGCCTCGGCCTTCGACGAGAGCATTGACGCGATCTCCAAATGGAGCGAGGAAGCGACCATGCGCGGCATCGAGATTGTCGGCGTTGCTGCACTCGTCAACGACCCCAAGAATCCCTGACCGGAGAAAACCATGAGCCAAGCGACCGTAAAAGCTGAGGACCTGCCCTATCGCCCCTGCGTCGGTGTGATGATCCTCAACCGCGAGGGCCTCGTCTGGGCCGGGCGGCGCATTCCTGATGGTAATTCGGAGTATGACGGTTCACCCCAGCTCTGGCAGATGCCGCAGGGCGGCATCGACAAGGGCGAAGACCCGCTGGAGGCGGCCTATCGCGAACTTTACGAAGAAACCGGCATCCGGACCGTGACCCTGCTTGCCGAGGCCAAGGACTGGATCAATTACGACCTGCCGCCACAGCTGATCGGCATCGGGCTGAGGGGCAAGTACCGCGGCCAGACGCAGCGCTGGTTCGCCTTCCGCTTCGAGGGCGACGAAAGTGAGATCGCCATCAACCCGCCGCCCGGCGGCCATGAGCCGGAATTCGACGCTTGGGAATGGAAGCCGATGGAAGACCTGCCCGGCCTGATCGTTCCCTTCAAGCGCGCCGTCTATGAACGGGTCGTGGCGGAATTCAGCCACCTTTCCGGCTTGATCCCGGAAGATTGAGCATCGAACGAAGCTCAGCAATGCGTTCCAAAAGGAAACCGGCCGCCTTTCAGGCGGCCGGCTGAGATAAGATTGCCGATTGCGAATTATTCGGCTTCGTTGGCCGAATCTGCGTTGAGCTGACCATATTTGGCTTCGCCGATCTTCTCGAGCAGTTCGAGCTGCGTTTCGAGGAAGTCGATATGGCCTTCCTCGTCTGCCAACAGCTCTTCGAAAAGCTTCATGGAAACATAGTCGCCGGCGTCATGACAGATATCGCGCGATTTCTTGTAGGCAGTGCGGGCGTCATATTCGCCGGCAAGATCGGCCTCCAGAACTTCCTTGACGTTCTGACCGATGCGCAGCGGCGCAAGCGTCTGTAGATTGGGATGGCCTTCGAGGAAGATGATGCGCGCGACCAGACGGTCGGCATGGTGCATTTCCTCGATCGATTCGGCACGTTCCTTCTTGGCGAGCTTGGTGTAACCCCAGTCCTCAAGAAGGCGATAGTGGACCCAATACTGGTTGACTGCACCGAGCTCTAAAAAGAGGGCCTCGTTAAGCCGCTCGATGACTTTTTTGTCGCCTTTCAATGTCCGCTCTCCTGTTTTCCTCGTGGAATTGTTTCAAGCGGGACATGAAATCAAATATTTCCGTTTCCGTCGAGTGGCGACGGGCATGATAATCTTCGGTTGTCTGGATGATGATATCGACAACGTTCGGGAAACAGCCGCAGCAACGGCCGCGTTTGGCCATGGCGTGATAGACCTTCGCCGGCACGATAAGCTGCCAACAATCTTCATCGAGAAGATTGTTGATGACGTCCCGGATTTCCTTGTCGGTTATGTAATTGCAACTGCAGACGAGCACGTCTTCATTCCAAACATGACACTTACTATCGTGTTTTCTGCAAAAGAAGATGGGAACTGTCAAGAAAATTCGCGACCCTCATCCGATCACGATTCAGCGACAGGATATCACACGCCAGCGAGCGCATCCTTAAGTCCTTAAGAAGCATCAATTTCCTGGCTGCAAAGGCCCATCAGTGAAAATTACGCCCGCGCGGCATCACGCTCGCAGTCTCTGCGATATCACCATCTTTCGCTTGTTCTGATGGGCTTCGCTCGCCGATCTTTCTGAGCAGGTTGTCCCGCGCCAGAATATCCGCCGCCTTCCGCTGTCGATGATCCTGTGTCGGGCGCAGCACCTCGTCCGAGCGCTCGCTGACGCCAAAGCGTTTTATCTCTCGCTGAAGGATACCGAGTAGCGGCGTCATATCCTCGATATGTTCGACGACGGTATGGATGACACCGCTCTGGCTTTGTAATTTGCCGTAGATCTTCACAAGCCGGGCGCCCATGACCACTGCGCGGTATTTTTCGAAGACCTTCTTCCAGACGATGGCATTGGCAACACCGGTCTCATCCTCCAACGTCATGAAGATCACACCTTTCGCCGAACCCGGCTGCTGGCGCACCAGCACCAGCCCCGCGATCGTCACTCGTCTCCCATTCGCGACACGAAGCAGATCGACATTGCGCGTCACACCTGCCTTGCCTAACTCCTCGCGCAGGAAGGAAACGGGGTGCCCTTTCAAGGATAGCGACAGGTAACGGTAATCCTCGATGACCTGTTCTCCCGGCAGCATATCCGGCAGCTTCGCAGCCGGCTCAGGCTGAAGATCGATATGGCGGACCTTCTCGAAGAGCGGCAGCTCCTCGGTTGCGCTTTTCACATCCAGCGCCCGCACCGCCCAGAGCGCCTGACGTCGTGATAACTGAAGAGATTGGAAAGCATCCGCATCCGCCAGCCGTTCGATAACGGATTTCTGCAAACCGGAGCGCAGCCAGAGATCACGCACAGAATGGTAACCCTCGCCACGATTCTCGACGAGCTGCTCCATATCTTTAATGGAAACACCCTTGATCTGCAGAAGGCCAAGTCGCACAGCGTGGCGAGTCTTAATGATATTTCGCATCTCACCGTGGCGAAAATCGACACTTGCTCGGTCAAAAACCGCTTCCTCAAGGGTGCATTCCCAATCCGAGCGATTGATATCGGCCGACAAGATTTCCACCCCGTGCTCGCGCGCATCCCGCACCAGCTGCGCCGGCGCATAGAATCCCATTGGCTGTGAGTTCAGCATCGCAGCGCAGAAGGCGTCGGGATAATAGGCCTTCAACCACGAAGAGGCGTAGACGAGCAGTGCAAAAGAAGCTGCATGGCTTTCTGGGAAACCGTATTCGCCGAAACCTTTGATCTGCTTGAAACATTGCTCCGCGAATTCGCGAGGATAGTCATTCTCAACCATGCCCTCGACAAATCGCTCTTCAAAATTATCGATTGTGCCTGTTCTTTTGAAGGTCGCCATTGACCGTCGGAGGCGGTCGGCTTCCGCTGGCTTGAATCCGGCAGCAGTGATGGCGATCTGCATCGCTTGCTCTTGAAACAAGGGAACCCCAAGAGTTCTTTTGAGAACATCCTTTAGCTGCGGACTCGGATATTCAATCGGGATATTCTTATCCCTTGCCTCCCGACGTTTCAGATAGGGATGAACCATGTCACCTTGGATCGGCCCCGGACGAACAATCGCTACTTCAATGACGAGATCATAGAATTCTTTTGGGCGGAGACGCGGCAACATACTCATCTGTGCCCGACTTTCGATCTGGAAAACGCCAAGCGTATCCGCACGCCACATCATCTTATAAACTGGCTCGCCTTCCTCTCCGTGCTCCTTATTGCCGAGGTCGGCGAGTGTCTTTTTCACATCGTAGTGTAGCTCAAGCAGCGTGAAGGCCCTGCGTAAGCAAGTCAGCATGCCGAGCGCCAGCACATCCACCTTGAGGATTTGGACATTGTCGAGATCATCCTTGTCCCACTCGATCATGTAACGATCCGGCATCGCCGTCTTCATAATCGGCACCACTTCATCAAGCCGATCCCGGGTAATGACAAAACCACCGACATGCTGGGTAAGGTGACGGGGAAAGCCAAGAAGCTCGGAGGCATATTTGAGCACGTTCTGTGTCACCGGGTCTTTGATATCGAGGCCGGCCGCCTTCGCGTCCCGTTCGGAGAGATTATCCTCCGACCAACCCCAGACGAGACTGCTGATCGCAGATTGAACATCCTCCGACAGACCGAAGGCCTTGGCGACCTCACGGCCGGCCGAACGGGTGCGATAGCTGGTGACAGCCGCCGTCAGACCGGCATGCTCACGGCCATATCTTTTATAAATGGACTGGATGACCTCTTCCCGTCGATCATGCTCGAAATCGACGTCAATATCCGGCGGTTCGTCCCGATCCATCGAAATGAACCGGTCGAAGAGAAGCGTGGTCTTTGTGGGATCGACTTCCGTGATCTCCAGGCAATAGCAGATGACTGAATTGGCCGCCGACCCTCGCCCCTGACAGAGAACTTCGAGCACATAGCGGGCGTGATGAATGATCTTGTGAACCGTCAAGAAATAGGAAGCGTAATTCTTGTCGCCGATGAGCTTCAGCTCATAATCGATCTGCTTGGCCACTTTCTCGGGAACGCCACCAGGATAACGTACTAGCGCACCCGCTCTGGTCAGCCTTTCGAGAGTTTCCTGCGGCGTTTCACCTGGCTCGTTTTCAGGGGGATAATTGTGTTTCAGCTCGTTCAACGAAAAGGTCAGCTTGCCGAAAAACAGCTGCGTATTCTCGACCGCATCTCTGTAATCTCGGAAGACCCTGGATATTTCACGTGAATCCTTGAGATACCGCTCTCCATTCGGCGCCAGAAGGAATCCGGCTTTCGATATCTCCACATGCTCCCGTATGGCGATCACGATATCCGAAAGCGGCCGGCGCCCGGGGTCATGATAGAGTGGCTGATTGGTCGCAATCAGCGGCACCCGGTTGCGGACGGCAAGCATGGCAAGCGCTGCAAAAGCCTGCCGGTCGCGGCCGTCATAGGTCGGCGACAGCGCCAGAAAAAATGCCTTGCGGAAGCGTTTGCGAAACCGTTCCAGATACTCTTCAAGTGCCGACTGGCGGGCAGGATCATTCACGGCGGCCCGATCGGGGATAAGGGCGAGCATCATCTCGTCACCCCATTCCATAAGCTCCGCTTCCGTCAGGATGCAGGTTCCCTTTACAGCTTCGTCCTTCAGATTGCCGGCGCTGAGAAGGCGGCAGAGATTTGCCCAGCCCCGCCGGTTTTGCGGATAGGCAAGGATATCAGGCGTTCCATCCGAAAAAACGAGACGGGCGCCCGGCTGAACCCAGACAGGGTCGAGAATGATCTCCGTTTTTCCCTTCTTCTTCGCCTCGGCTAAAATCGCATCCCTGTTCCTGTATCTCTCTCTGAGCTGTTCTGCCTGCGCATGAGCCCGCACTACACCGGCAACCGAATTCCGGTCCGCAATGCCGAGACCGCCGAGCTTCAGCCAAGCGGCCTGCACGACCATCTCTTCAGGCTTCGAAGCACCTTCCAGGAACGAGAAATTCGTCTTCGCACCGATCTCGAAAAATGCGGGTTCGGGCCTCATGCAAAGACCCCCTGCATGAACCAGCGAGGATCGGGGTTCTCACCGTAGAGACCCCGGCGATAGATCCAGAAGCGATGTCCGGCCTCATCCTCGATCCGGAAATAGTCTCGCGCTTCGGCATCATCGCCATCGATCCACCATTCCATGGCAATCCGTTCAGGGCCTTCGCTCCTCGCCACCTGATGCTGCAGGCGACGCCAACGGAAAGTCTGCGGCGCACCATCAGGCACTTCGGCAAATGCGACCTCGACTGGCTCCGGCGTTGCAAAAAGCCGCAGCGGACGCTCCTCACGAAAAGGCAGCGCATTGCCCTGTTCCGCTTTCCGCCGGGCCGGAAGGCTCTCCATTGCCGGCACCGTGATCACGGCGCGCTCCGGCACATGGCTCTCGCGAAGCTGGAAGCTTTGCAGGCAGTCCGAACCAAGCCGGGCCGCGACACGGTCGACAAAACTCGAAAGCGAGATCTCCCCCTGCCGGTCGCCCTCGAAATCGCCCTGCGCCTCGTTGAACGGGTCATGCCGCAGCACGTTCAGGCGCAAGATCTCGAAACCATAGCCGGCATCGATATCGTCATAGATCACCTGCAACCGCTCGGAAAACAGCCCGGCAATGAGCTTCGGTTCACGAAGCGGCCGGGAGGCACCGACGGAAATGCGGAAAACCCTGCCGTCGACACGAAACAGCACCAGTTCGAACACCCGGCCGCCGGCACCGCGCGCTTCCAGGGACGGTTTTAGCGACACGGCGACCTGTCCGGTAACCGCGAGGATCTGCTCTTCCGTGCCGATCGGCTCGACCAGACGGCGTTCGGATGAGAGGCTAGCGACAGGAAGCCGGGGCGAGATCGGTTCTTCCTCACGGCCGAGCGCCTGATCAAGGCGCAGAAGCAGCGTTGGCCCGAAGCGGCGGGTCAGCGGCGACCGCGGCGCATGAATGACGTCGCCGACATATTTGAGGCCGAGTTTCCTCAGGGCATCAACGGTCTGGCCCTCCAGCCGCAAGGCCGCGACAGGCAGCGGCATCAGCATGCGCTCCATCTCTTCATCCTCCACGACGCCGCCCTGCCCGAAACGGGAGACGGCTGAGGAAAGGCCCGGCGATGAGGAGATCGCACCCCGCACATCGAGCCCCATATGGAAGAGCCGGGACAGAATATCCTTGAGAAGCGCCTCCTCACCGCCGAAGAGATGGGCGCAGCCGGTAATATCGAGAAACAGCCCGTCCTTGCCGTCGAGCGCCACCATCGGCGTATAGCGGTCGCACCAGTCGGCGATCCCTTCCAGTAACCGTCGATCGGCTGCTGGATCCTCCTCCAGGACATCAAGCGCCGGAAACATGGCGCGCGCTTCGGCAACGCCCTGTTCCTTCTTCAGCCCCAGCTTCTCGGCGAATTCATCCAGCGCTGTCAGCCGCATGGCATTATTGAGCTTGCCGGAACAGACGAGGGGTGCCGCTTCAGGACGCCCTTTCGAACGCCAGGACAGGCCCCATCGCCTGCGGGCGATACGGTCCGTTGGCAGATGCGGAAAGCTGAGCGCCAGAATGCGCTGACTGTTCGCTTGGAGGCCGAGCGAAGCTTGGCTCGTCGACGGGGAAAAATTCGCGTTCATGGGGGTTCCACTCCAGAAGAAAGGAGAGCGGGGCCGGATTGCGGCTCTTCTCCAGCGTGAGACGGAAAATCGGATTGCCGATGCTGCCGGAAAATTTTGATCCATCCGGCAACGACCGCAGATCAGACGGCGCCGGCTCGACATGCAGACGGAAGACAGCGCTGCTCGCCTCCTCCTCCCCGGCCTGGCGGACGAGAAAGAGCGGACGGCGGACGGCGCGTGCCCTGAGACTGAGCCGGCGGCTTTCGGTCAGGCCGAAATGCAGGGGATTGCCGCGCACTTCGAAGACGACAACCGAGAAGGCAGCACTTTCGATGGCCGCTTCCGCCAGCCAGAGCGCATCCTCCAGCTTGCGCGGCGCGGCATGGAAAAACCTTTCCGGCTTCAGCCCGAAATCCTTCAGCCCCGGAGCATAGGGACGACCCGCCTCCAGTGTGCCGACGGCATCACCGATCCAGAGCAGCGGCAGCAACCTGCCGGTATCCTCCTCGTGCTTCTGCAGTCGCGCTGCAATAGCCATCGCCAGTCCACTCGCCGTCCCTGCATCACCGGAACTCGCCGCGCGGAATTCGGTAATCGCATCGAGCTGAAGGCCGCCTTCCAGCGCTTCATCGAGTGCTTCCACCCCGAAGGGGAGGTGTGGCAGCATACACTCCTGCCGCCGCTTGCGTCCTTCCGCCAGGGCTTCCCGTTCCGCCGCGGCAAGCGCCGGCGCGGGTTTTCCCTCCAGTCGGGCAATGGTTTCGCGGAGCGCAAAAAGCCGCTCGCGCGCCAGGGCGGTCTGCGCCATGGCGTTCTCTCCATTCGTCTTGTTCCTGTTATGTTCTTATAGATTCCAGAGCTCTAATGAAGAGTCAACAATCATTTCATAAGAATTTATTCCTGCCTTTGATTCCGCACTCGAAAATCGGCGATAAAGGTTCTATATGGGCCGGCAAAGGAAGGAATACTTATGGCCCGCATAGACCAGAGCGATGATTGGCGGGACCGCCATGCGCCGGCGATCAGCACCTTCGAGTCGCTGGCAATGGAGGCCTACAGTCATCTGCCGGACGAATTTCGCAAGCTGACGACCAATCTGACCATCGAAATCGAAGACTTCCCCGACGACGAAGTTTTTGAAGATATGGCGCTGGAAACGCCCTTTGACCTGCTCGGCCTTTTCGAGGGCCGCGGCATTTCGGAGCGCTTTACCGTGGAAACCGGCGAGATGCCGAACCGCATCCGCCTCTATCGCCGTCCGATCCTCGATTACTGGGCCGAAAACGACGAAACGCTGGGTGACATCATCACCCATGTGCTGATCCATGAGATCGGCCACCACTTCGGCCTCAGCGACGATGACATGGAGCGCATCGAGGCGAGCGCCGAAGAGGCGGCCGAACGTTAAGCTTACTGCTCAGACAGTTTCATGTCCGGGTGATAATCCTTGCCCTCGACATCCTTGACGACGGCCTGGCCGCACTGCATCTGGCCGGTCGCAGCATTGAAGCCATAGCTGGGCGAGCCGGACAGAGACCAGCCCTTGTTCAGTGCCGTCGTGACCTTGTGGCAGAAGGAAGCGTCGTCGGGACCAGTCAGGAAGCGGTAGAGTTTCATCAGGCGGGCTTTCTTGCAGAAATCAGGTGCGCTTTATGGACCAGAGCTTCGGCCTGGACAAGATGCAGCCGCTCGATCATCCGCCCGTTCGCATTGATCACGTTGAGCCCCTCGGTCGCCGGATCAGCGAAAGCGGCAATGATGGCTTCCGCCTCCGCAATCTCCTCCGCGTCAGGCCCGAAATGCGCGTTGGCGGCTGCAATCTGCGCCGGATGGATCAGCATCTTCCCTGCAAAACCCATGGCGCGGCCCTGCCCGCACTCGGCATCGAAACCTTCGTCATCCCGGAAATCGTTGAAGACGCTGTCAAGCGCATCGAGCCCATAGGCCTTGACCGCCAGAACGACCTGCATCAGCCAGGGCACGAGATAGGTCCGCCCCGACTGCGGCAAGACGCCCGTTTCCTTGCGCAGGTCGTTGAGGCCGACCACGAGGCAATCGAGCCGCGAGCCCGGCGTGCGGCCGGATTCGGCGATCGCTGCAGCATTCAGCACGCCACGCGGCGTCTCGATCATCGCCCAGATGCGCAACTCCTCCGGCGCATAGGCCTCGGCAAGCAGATCGCTGACAGCCATTACATCCTGTGGCTCATCCACCTTTGGAAGCAGAACGGCATCGGGCGAAAGCGCCTTGACCAGTTCCAGATCCGCCAGTCCGAATCCGGATGACAAAGAATTGATACGGATGATCCTTTCCTTGCCCTCAAGCGGCGACCCGGCAAAAAAGGCCTTCAGATTGTCGCGCGCTTCCGCCTTCCTCTCGGGCGCGACGGAATCCTCCAGATCGAGAATAACCGCATCGCAATCAAGGGAATGGGTCTTTTCAAGCGCACGCGCATTGATGGCGGGTACGCTCAGCACCGAGCGGCGCAGACGCAGGGAACGAAGAGGTGGTGTTCGGCTCATGGACCATTAGTGCCAAGCTTCGCAAAGCCCGGCAAGACAACAAAAAGCCACGCTTGGCTTGCAGAGAGGAAAAAGAAGGACCACATTCCTTTCCGTAGAAAGGTTTCAAACCAATGCAGAACATTCGCTCCATCTTCTTCATGCTTGCCGGCGCCACCGTTTTCGTGGCCATGCTGCTTCTCACCTTCTCGGTCACGCTCGCCGTTGGCGGCATCCTGACCGTGCTCATGGTCGGCCGCGCCCTTTCGATGAAGATGAAGCCCGCTCCCGTCCGCGCCCGCGCCGATGGTAAGCGCGAGATGCGCATCTGGAACGACGGCCGCGGCACGATCATCGATCTCTGATCATTTTCTCTGAAAATTCTGACCGACATTGTCGGCTCACGTTCCCATGCTACGTCCTTGAAGCAGCCAGGCATTCAGCCGGCACTTTAAAAACGAATGGAGGACGAGCATGGATGCAACGGAGAACAACCAGACCAAGATGCCGCCGGTCAAGAACGGCCTGCTTCCCTATCTGACGGTCGACGGCGCGGTAAAGGCTGCGGAATTTTACAAGAAAGCTTTCGGCGCTGAAGAAGCCTATCTCGTGCCGGTCGACGAGAGCAGCCGCACGATGCATGTGCATCTCTATATTAATGGCAGCTCGCTCATGCTGTCGGATGCCTATCCGGAATACGGCCATCCCTTCAAAGGCCATGAAGGTTTTGCCATCCAGCTGGTGATCGACGATATCGATTTCTGGTGGAACCGCGCAGTGGCCGCCGGCGCCGAAGTCGTCATGCCGGTCGAACTGATGTTCTGGGGTGACCGTTACGGCCAGCTTCGTGATCCGTTCGGCGTGCTCTGGGGCCTGAACGCACCGTCCAAGTAAAGGGACACGCGCAATCGGCAGGCCGCGCGAAACACCGCGTGGCCACCATCAACGAAAGATTCTTCTTCATTTCGGCGGGAAACTGGAATAGATGCAAAGTCAGAAAGTACGTTTTGCTGAAATGGAGCATAGGTCATGGATAAATTCGTGAAGCTCACGGGCGTTGCAGCCCCTCTGCCGGTCGTCAACATCGACACCGACATGATCATTCCGAAGGACTATCTGAAGACCATCAAGCGCACCGGCCTTGGCAAGGGCCTTTTCGCCGAAGCCCGCTACAACGAAGACGGCTCCGAAAACCCTGATTTCGTGCTGAACAAGCCGGCTTACCGCGAGGCAAAGATCCTGGTTGCCGGTGACAATTTCGGCTGCGGCTCCTCGCGCGAACACGCTCCATGGGCGCTGCTCGATTTCGGCATCCGCTGCGTGATCTCCACCAGCTTCGCCGACATCTTCTATAACAACTGCTTCAAGAACGGCATCCTGCCGATCCAGGTCAGCCACGAAGACCTCGACAAGCTGATGGACGACGCCGAGCGCGGCTCCAACGCCATTCTGACGGTCGACCTTGAAAACCTCGAAATCACCGGTCCGGACGGCGGCTCGATCAAGTTCGATCTCGACGAGTTCAAGCGCCACTGCCTGCTGAACGGCCTCGATGATATCGGCCTGACCATGGAAAAGGGCAAGGCGATCGACGAGTTCGAAAAGAAGAACGCCGCTTCGCACCCCTGGGCCGCCTGAGCCTCACCAAATTGCTTTGAGATCGAGCCGGGCTTTCGCCCGGCTTTTTCTTTGTCCGGATCTCAGAGAAACTTTTCTCTCCAGACGCTGAGCTTTTCAAGCGACACGCCGATACCGCCGCAAACTTCGATCAGCGGATTGTCGAAGCGCGACAGCAGACCGGCATGCACATCGGCAACGGCAAGTGCGGCACCACAGGCCGGTTCGACCAGGATGCGCTGCGCATCGGCAAATTTCAGGCAGGCGGCCACGGCATCGGCATCGCTGACGAGAACACTTTCGATCGGGTGATGCTTCGGCAGATCGAAGACATGCTGCGCCACCTGCCGCGCGCCGAGCGAGGTGGCAATCGATGTAATGGCCGGCAGCGAAATACGCTCATTGGCCTTGAGGCTTGCATGAAATGATGCAGCTCCTTCCGTCTCGACGGCAATGACAGGCACGTCCGAAAGCCCGTTCCGCTTCAGCCCCTCGACGATGCCGGCAAGCAGACCGCCACCGCCGACGCTGGTAACGACACAATCGAATTTGGCACCCTTTGCCACCACCTCATCGATCAGCGTCGCATGGCCATCCCACAGGAGCGGATGGTCGAAAGGATGCACATAGGTCGCCTTGCGGCTTTCGGCGAGTTCGATCGCATGCGCATTGGCCTCATCGAAGACAGAACCATGAACCAGCACATTGGCGCCCGTTGCGGCAATCGTTCGACGCACGTCAGGTGCCGTCGTCTCAGGCACGACGATCGTAACAGGCACGCCAAGTGCCCGCCCGGCATAGGCTGCGGCAATGCCGGCATTGCCGCCGGAGGCGCAGAAGATCTCGCGCGCACCGTTTTGAACCTCATGCTGGCAAAGGCGGCCGACACCACGCAGCTTGAAGCTGCCTGAAGGCTGTAGCGCATCGAGCTTTAACCAAAGCGGCTTGCCGCTGGCGCTGAAATCGGGTGCTGTCTGGATCAGAGGAGTGTCGAGATGAAGGGGCGCAAAAGACATGGGAGAATATCCAGGGAAAGAAAGGCAGGCCTGTCGTTCTAGCTCGTTTGCAGGCACGGGAGCAACCTTGTCAGACATCACATGACGCGGAGGCAAGCGTACCGATTCACCCCTTCTCTCGCTTGAAATGCCCATTTCCGGGGTCTAAGAAGCCGCAGCTTGTTTTTCCGCGGA
Source organism: Rhizobium sp. YAF28 (assembly GCF_052113285.1). Lineage (NCBI taxonomy): Bacteria > Pseudomonadati > Pseudomonadota > Alphaproteobacteria > Hyphomicrobiales > Rhizobiaceae > Rhizobium > Rhizobium sp. YAF28. The sequence continues at coordinate 379,791 of NZ_JBFRCX010000003.1, forward strand.
GGGTTTCATGACAGTGCGCAATCTTTTCCTGCTGCCGGGTGACGGTATCGGCCCCGAAGCCATGGGTGAAGTCCGCAAGATCATCGCTTACATGAATGAGGCGATGAATGCCGGTTTTGTCACCGACGAGGGCCTCGTTGGCGGCTGCGCCTATGATGCGCATGGCGCAGCGATCTCCGAAGACGACATGAAGAAGGCGCTAGCAGCCGACGCTGTGCTCTTCGGCGCCGTCGGCGGCCCGAAGTGGGATAGCGTTCCCTATGAAGTACGCCCGGAAGCCGGCCTACTGCGCCTGCGCAAGGATCTGGAACTTTTCGCCAATCTGCGTCCGGCGATCTGCTATCCCGCACTCGCCTCCGCTTCCTCGCTGAAGCCGGAACTGGTCGAGGGTCTCGACATCCTCATCATTCGCGAACTGACGGGCGGTGTTTATTTCGGCGAGCCGAAAGAAATCATCGATCTCGGCAATGGCCAGAAGCGCGGCATCGATACGCAGGTTTACGACACCTACGAGATCGAGCGCATTGCCGGTGTCGCCTTTGAAATGGCCCGCACCCGCAACAACCGCGTCTGCTCCATGGAAAAGCGCAACGTCATGAAATCTGGCGTGCTCTGGAACCAGGTCGTGACCGAGACGCACAAGGCGAAATATTCAGACGTACAGCTCGAGCATATGCTGGCCGATGCCGGTGGCATGCAGCTCGTGCGCCAGCCGAAACAGTTCGACGTCATCGTCACCGACAACCTCTTCGGCGACATGCTCTCGGACGTTGCCGCCATGCTGACCGGCTCTCTCGGCATGCTGCCGTCGGCCTCGCTCGGAGCACCTGACGGAAAGACCGGCAAGCGCAAGGCGCTCTATGAGCCGGTTCACGGCTCAGCACCCGATATCGCAGGCAAGGGCATCGCCAATCCGATCGCCATGATTGCCTCCTTCGCCATGTGCCTTCGCTACTCCTTCAATCTGGTCAAGGAAGCAGACAACCTCGAAAAGGCGATCGCCAACGTGCTCGACAAGGGCATCCGCACTGGCGACATCATGGCACCAGGCAGCCGCCAGGTCGGCACCGTCGAGATGGGCGACGCGATCCTCGACGAGTTCAAGGCCCTTTCTGCCTGATATTTCACGTGAAACGCTTTTCGGCCCTTCGCACCTCATGCGGAGGGCTTTTTTGTTGAAGCCAGCGTCCCCGCTCCTATGAATGATGTCACGGTAGGGTCTGGCATTCAGCGCACGGGTCGCATTTGCCATCGCTATCACGCTCACTCGCCTCTGCCTGATCCTCTCCTTCAGGGCACGAATTGGACCATTACCAAAATTGATTAGAATTATCTCGGGAGTCCCGCCCTCTGTCGTAATCCTGTGCATTTTTACCGCCTATCTCATACCCAAGGGTTATACGGATAGTCGGAATGCGGGAACTTCTAGTCTCCTTGGACAGGCGCTGGCGCAGAAATAGATGCGTCATGCCACCATTGCGGTGGCGCGCATGCCTTTTCATTACGCTGAACGCCGTCATCCTTTCCATGCTGATCCTTGATGCGCCAATCGGTGCCGGCCATCTGCCGGAGTCCATTCAGCGCTTCGGCGAGATGTTGACCGATTTCGGCAATTCCGCCTGGCTAATCCTCACCAGCGTCCTGCTCTTTTTCCACGGCAGAGCCGGCTACAAGCTTTTGAACAGTGCAAAAGCAAGGGCCCAGGCACTCTATGTGAGCTGGATCGGCGCCTACCTGTTTACGACCGTCGTCTTTTCCGGCCTGCTCGCAAACCTTCTGAAACGCACGATCGGCCGCGCGCGCCCCGAACATTTCCAGGACCTCGGGGTGCTTTCCTTCACACCCTTCTCCGGCCATGCAGCGCTGGAAAGTTTCCCGTCAGGCCATTCAACCACGGTGGGCGCCTTCTTTGCCGCCTTCGCCCTGCTCTTCCCGCGTTACCGGGTGCCCTTCATCGCCGGTGCCATCTGGCTCGGCATGACGCGTGTCATGGTCGGCGCGCACTATCCAAGTGATGTCATTGCCGGCCTTGCCTTCGGCGCGTGGTTCTCGCTGCTGACAGCAATCGTCTGTGCGCGCTACGGCCTGCTTTTCAAACTTGCGCCGGATGGCTGGCCGATGTCCAAGCGATACTTCCCAAACGCATAAGAAATGACGCGTAAGAAAAATAACGCATGAAAAACCCGGCGCCTTTCGAGCGCCGGGCTTTGTTCTCAAGATATCCGCCGTGCCTTAATCCAGCGCGTGAATATCCCGATTCTTGGTTTCCGGCAGGAACAGCAGGCCGATGACCAGCGTGATCGATGCGAACACGATCGGATACCAGAGGCCGTAATAGATGTTGCCGGCGGCAGCACTCATCGCAAAGGCCGTAGCTGGCAGCAGACCGCCGAACCAGCCGTTGCCGATATGATAGGGCAGCGACATGCCGGTATAGCGGATGCGGGTCGGAAAGAGCTCGACCAGCAGCGCCGCGATCGGGCCGTAGACCATCGTCACGTAAAGTACGAGCACGAACAGGACGGCGATCGTGCCGATCCAGTTGACGCGAGCAGGATCAGCCACCATCGCGAACGTACCACCGCCAGGGATCGTGTAGACGGCCATGTCGGTGACACTTTTCGCTTCATCCGCCGTCAGCAGCTTGCCGGCAACGAGTTTGTCGGCCGGCAGCGTTTCCTTCTGGCCCGCGCGTATCGCATCGGCATTGAGGGTGAGTTCCGGATTGGCGGCGATGAAGGCATCGAGCTTGGCATCGGCAACCTTGGCAACACCGCGCTTCAGCGGATAGCCGGCATCATGAAGGGCAAGATTGACGCCCTTTTCGAAGGCAGCATTGGTCTTGGCGGCATCGGCACCGGCTGCGACAGCGTCGTAACCGGTAATCGTGTCGTCACCGACCTTCACGGTCGCCGGCTGGCCGGCCGGACCCGGCACCACGTCATAAGGCACCGAGTTCTTGGTCAGGAACGCCGTTGCGATATCGCATGAACTGGTGAACTTGGAGGTACCGGTCGGATTGAACTGGAATTTGCAATCCGCCGGATCCACCGTCACCGTTGCCCGGATCGTCGCCTGCGCCTCATAGAGGGCTGGATTTGCCGTATAAGTCATCGCCTTGAACAGCGGGAAATAGGTGACCGCTGCGATGAGCAGCCCCGCCATGATGATCGGCTTGCGGCCGATCCTGTCCGACAGTCCGCCGAAGATGACGAAGAATGGCGTGGCGAGGAAGAGGGCAATCGCGACCATGATGTTGGCCGACTGCAGATCGACCTTCAGCACGTTCTGCAGGAAGAACAGGGCGTAGAATTGACCGCCGTACCAGATGACCGCCTGGCCCATGGTAGCGCCGAAAAGCGCAATCAGCGCGATCTTGGCATTCTTCCACTGGCCGAATGCTTCCGTCAGCGGTGCCTTCGATCCCTTGCCTTCCGCCTTCATGCGCTGGAAGGCGGGCGACTCGTTCATCTTCAACCGGATCCAGACGGAGATACCGAGCAGGACGACCGAGACGAGGAACGGAATGCGCCAGCCCCAGGCGGCAAAGGCGGTCGAGCCCATGATCGACTGGACCGTGACGATGACGATCAGCGACAGGAAGAGACCGAGCGTTGCCGTCGTCTGGATCCAGGACGTGAAATAGCCGCGGCGGCCGTTCGGCGCATGTTCGGCAACGTAAGTGGCCGCACCGCCATATTCGCCGCCCAGCGCCAGGCCCTGCAGCAGGCGCAGGCCGATCAGGATGATCGGAGCGGCAATACCGATGGAGGCAGCACCCGGCAGGATGCCGACCAGGAAGGTCGAGAAGCCCATGATGAGAATGGTCACCAGGAAGGTGTATTTGCGGCCGACGAGATCGCCGAGGCGGCCGAAGACCAATGCGCCGAACGGACGCACCAGGAAACCCGCAGCGAAGGCGAGCAGCGTGAAGATGTTACGTGTCGCTTCCGGATACTGGGTGAAATAGGTCGCGCCGATATAGGTGGCGAGCGAACCGTAAAGATAGAAATCATACCATTCGAAAACCGTGCCTAGCGACGAGGCGAAGATGACCTTCTTCTCCTCGCCCGTCATCGGACCGGCTTTCGCGCCGTCGACGCTTGCGACATTTGCCATTGTCTGTCCTCCACAGAGTGATGAGCAACGGTCGCGGCCTACTCTCCTCAAAGCATACCCCTAGCCGCGACACGCCTGACGAGAGTTTGACAGAAAAGACGAGCCAGAAAGAGGGATGCTTTGGGATTATGACTTTAGTCTAATTTTTGTGCATGGAATTGCTCTAGCATGGCTCTTGTCGTGGCGGAACAGGCACGCTGCAATCGTCACACTCGCAAAGCCTGGGCCGGGGACTGCCGGTAGGCGAGCACTGCCGGCAAGGCGGCGAGAACAGCGGCGAAGGCGAGAAGGATCACCGCAAGCGTTCCGTCTTCGCGTGCAAAGCCGACGGGCAGGTTGACGCCGCTGCTTTGCGAGAACAAGCCGGAAAGAATGAGTGCTGCGCCATAGCCGAGTGTAAAGCCAAGCCCGACTCCAACGGCGACGAGGACATAGAATTCCAGCCAGACAATGCCGAAGATCGCGCCGCGGGGAGCACCGAAGGCGCGTAGCGCGCCAATCTGCCGCCGACGCTGGCCGATATGGATGACAGTCACGAGGATCAGCGAGGCGGCGACGAGCCCCTGCGCGCCGGAGGCAACAGCAACGAGAATCTGCTTGGCATCACCGAGCGTCGCATAGAGGCTGGTCAGCACCTCGCCGGGAAAGACGGCAATCGTCGTGCCGTTGCGATAGTCCTGCCGCAGCTTGTAGGCATCGGCAATCGTCTTTGGCTTGATGAGGATGGCCGGAAGACCGGGCGTTTCCGCGGTCCAGCTCTCGTTCAGGCCGGCATGGGGATCAGGCTCCGCATGATGGTCGGCATCCTCATGGGCACCTTCCGCGTGTACGGCCTCTTCATGAGGATCCGCCTCCCCGGCGTGGTCATGCTCATGCTCTTCGCCCGCTTCCAGTCCATGGATATGCCAGACGGCCTGGATTGGAACGAGGATAGCGCGGTCCCAGGCTGTGCCTGTCGGCCGCAGGCGCCCCGTCACATGATAGGCGAGCTCCGTATGGGTGTGGCCGCCGGTTTCGATCGTGCCGTGCATCGGCTTGATCTCGCCGCCGACGGCAAGGTCGACGCTCGAGCCGATGACAGCCTCGCCCTCACTGGCGAAAACCTGGCCTTCGGAAAAGCCGCCGGAAATCGTTTCCGTCAACGCCCTCGTCGTGCCGACAATCGGATAGCCCGAGAAGGAATCGCCGAAGCCGACGGGGGCAGCCCATTCAACGCGCGGATCGGCGGCAAGCTTGGCCAGAACGTCGCCGGACATCAGCGGCAGCGCAGACGGCTGCAGGAAGATCGACGATAGCACGAGCTGGGTTTCGCTGCCGCCCGCGCCGATGACGAGATCGAACTTGTCGGCCGCACGGGCGCTGCCAAGACGTAAGGCACGTTCCTGCAGGATGACGGAAACGCCGAGCGCCGTTGCAAGCGCCACCAGCAGCACGACAACGAAGGAACCAGCCCACAACCGGCGCAGATCGGCGAGGATGAAGCGGATCATGCGGCCGCTCCCTTAATGTCGGAATCGTCGATGATACGGCCGGAGCGGAATGTAAGGCGGCGATCGAGACGGCTGGCAAGGCGGGAATCGTGCGACACGACGATCAGAGTGCTGCCTTCGGCCACGGCAAGATCGAGCAGCAGATCACCGACGGCATCGCCGCTTTCCGCATCGAGGCTGGCGGTCGGCTCGTCGGCGACGATGACGCCGGGCTTGCGCAGGAGCGCCCGGGCAATCGCCACACGCTGCATTTCGCCGCGCGACATGGTCTCAATCTTCTGCCCGGCGCGTTCAAGGCCGACGATGTTAAGGAGATCGTGGGCGCGCTCGACTATTACTGACGTAGCGGCACGCGCAAGACGCGCAGGCAATAACACGTTTTCGACAGCAGACAGGCCGGGAAAAAGGTGAAATTCCTGCATGATCAATCCGATATTGGCGGCCCGGAAGCGGTCACGGCGACTTTCAGAGAGCGCGGCGATGTCCTCGCCTTTCCAGCGGATGCGGCCTTCACGAACCCGCTCTAGTCCGGTGATGACATTGACGAAGGTACTTTTACCGGAGCCCGAGCCGCCCGTCACTGCGATACGGCTGCCGGCGGCAATCGACAAATGATCGATCGCGAGCGCAGGCGCCGATAAGCCGGGAAAGGTCACGGCGAGATGTTCAATATCGAGAGCCAGCATCGACGCTCAGACAGTGAAATATTCGGCCTGGCGGATGCGCAGCAGGCTGACGAAACCAGTCTCGGGATCCTGCCAGGATCCATACTCCAGCATACCACGCACCTCGATCGTCTGGCTCGGCTGCACGAAGGTCTGCTTCTCGCCAAGATAAACGACGACGATATTGTCCGGCCAATCCGCATCCGACGAACAGAACGGGCAGAGCGACATCGGCACTTCGGTCAGCACGAAGAATTGTGCCTCTGCCTTGAGCGGCGGAGCCATGAAGCCCTTCATGCTGATGTCCTTGCCGGCAAGCGTTTTCACCTTGTCGGAGAATTCGAGCCCCAGCACACCGAACTTGCCGTAGAGCTCGTCGAAAGTGAGCGAAGAATCGGCAGCGCGAGCAAGGGAACCGACGAAGGGAAGCGTGACGGCAGCACTGATCAGCTGGCGTCTGCTGAGCTGCAGCGAAGAGAATTTTTCCATGGCGATCTCCAGGAACCAAATTCCCGGCCGCTTAGCGGCCGGGATCATGATCGATGAAAGAGGCAAGGCCAGCAAGTGGCCTTGCCGGATCGACTTGGATCAGTTCGTCTGCTTGGCGCCGAGAGCGAAAGTGTCTGCCAGCACGCGGTAGACATCGCTCTGTTCCATGTAGCCATGGAAGCCTTCAGCACCCGGACCGGCCGACTGCAGAACGACGTCGTCAACGGCGTGAACACCGCTGTCGCCGCTCTTCGGAATATTGCCCTGAACAAAGACAGCGCCAGGAACATCCTTGTACTGTTCGTTGGCGACATATTCCTTCTTTTCGTTCTGGATAGCCGGAACGAACGGGCCTTCGAGCTTCGGACGGAAGGTCTCGTAATGGTCAGGGCCGTTGTTGGCGCTCAGGAACAAGCGACGGCTGACGTCGATCTTATCGGGATAACCGTCGCCATTCTCGTCCTTGTAGTTAGGGAAGCCGGCTTCGGCATAGGTCCCGACCTTTTCGCGCATTTCCGTGCCTGGCTTCTCATCATCGACGGTACCGATGATGGAAACGCCGTGAGTGTGGTCACCGGTGACGACGATCAACGTGTCCGGATGAGCCTTCTGGAATTCGCGGGCTACACCGACCGCCTTGTCAAATTCGATGGTATCGACGACGGCACGATCCCAATCGAGCGGATGGGACATCTTGTCGATCGAGGAACCTTCAACCATGAGGAAGAAGCCTTCCGGATTCTTGGACAGACGGTCGAGCGCGACCTTGGTCATGTCGACGAGACCCGGCTGGTTCGGGAACTTTTCGACGGTGCCCTTCTTCAGGAACTCACGATCAAGCGTGACGTCCATGTTGCCGGTATGGAAGAGACCAAGAAGATTGCCTTTAGCCGATGCATTGGCCGCAAGCTCGTTCTTGTCGGTCGCGAGCTTGTAGCCGGCATCCTGGAAGAGCTTGATGTAATCCTGATTGTCCTTGCGCTTCGAACCGGCGACCTCTTTGCCGAGGAAATAGGCCGAGCCGCCGCCAAGGAGGACTTCCGGCTTGACTTCGAGCAACATGCCGACGATGTCGGCCTTGTCGCTGCGGTTGCGGGTATGGGAAACGACGGCAGCCGGCGTGGCGTCTTCGACTTCGGCCGTCGCAACGATGCCGACAGACTTTTTCGTCATGCGGCGAACGGCCTCTGCGAAGGTTTCAACGCGCGGATCATCGAGCGAGTCAGGTGTACGGTCTGCATAAACGCCAATCGCGTTGACGGCCGTCTTGTGGCCCGTCATGTAAGCCGACATTGTGTTGGCCGAGTCCGTGGCAACGGCATTCGTCGCCGACGTACCGATGAACGCCATGCGCTCGAGATCGTCCATGTTCAGGCGGCCATTCGCTTTACCTTCCGTCATGCCCTTGGACATGATGCGGGCAGCCGTGCGATGCGCGACGGAAAGACCGTCGCCGAGCAGGAAGATGATGTTCTTTGCCTTCGGCTGGGCCGCGGTGTCGTAGACGTTCCAGGTTACGGACTTCGTCTCGTCGCCGGCGGCGATCTCGACCTTATAGGCGCCAGGAGCGGAAATCTTCAGGCCGCGCAGCAGGAGAGCGGAACCGAGAGCCTTGTCTTCCTTACCCTTTTCCAGCTCGACGAACTGTGCCTCGCCCCCGAGGACAGTTTTGTAATCCTGGCCGTTGACCGTGATCTTCACGTCTTCCGGCTTGACCTGCTTGCTGAGCTCGACCTTGAAGTCGAACGGTGAACCAGCCAGAATCGTAGCGCGATCAAGCGGATAGATCGAAGCTGCCTGAGCGGCACCGGCAAGAATCGTGGTGGCCGCGAAAGCGGCGAGAAGCATACGCATGGAAAAACCCCCGTTTTTCGTTGCAGTTATTACAACGGGTCGGGGATACCCCCCGGCAATGACAGAGGGATGACAAAACGCCGCAGCATTGCAGCACCCTTCTCCTACTCTCGTCCCACACGTAAAAACCTTGACTCCTGTGGAAAACCTTTTATGAGCAACGACGGAAAAGGAATATCCATGGTTCGCCACGAGCACGCCATCGCTGAGCGCAATAACCTGGCAGAAAATGCCCGGTTGGATTTTGCCGTTCCGGTTTCTTCCAAAACCAAGGCCAAAACGACGACGAAAACCGTCTGACGTCTCTGGCCTGCCGCTCTCTCCCCGGCCCGGCTGGGGACAGGAAGCCGCGATGATATCGCGCTTCCCCCCCCCTCACCGGACAAGAGGAGAGAAGAGAAAGAGAGCTTGAGAAATGGGTTTCAAAGTTGCAGTTGCCGGAGCCACCGGAAATGTCGGGCGCGAAATGCTCAACATTCTCTCCGAACGTGGTTTCCCGGCCGATGAAGTCGTAGCACTCGCCTCCTCCCGCTCCCAGGGCCTCGAGGTTTCCTACGGCGATCGGACGCTGAAGGTCTCCAATCTGGAGAATTACGATTTCTCCGACACCGATATCTGCCTGATGTCGGCCGGCGGCGAGGTTTCCAAGCGCGTCTCCCCGAAGATCGGCCAGCAGGGCTGCGTCGTCATCGATAATTCTTCGGCCTGGCGCTACGACGCCGACGTGCCGCTGATTGTTCCGGAAGTAAATCCGGATGCGATTTCGCTCTTCACAAAGCGCAACATCATTGCCAACCCGAACTGCTCGACTGCCCAGCTCGTCGTTGCGCTGAAGCCGCTGCATGACTTCGCCAAGATCAAGCGTGTCGTCGTCTCGACTTACCAGTCGGTTTCCGGCGCCGGCAAGGATGGCATGGACGAGCTCTTCAACCAGACACGCGCCGTCTTCGTTGCCGATCCGATCGAGAACAAGAAATTCACCAAGCGTATCGCCTTCAACGTCATTCCGCACATCGACACTTTCATGGAAGACGGCTACACGAAGGAAGAGTGGAAGGTTCTGGCTGAAACGAAGAAGATGCTGGATCCGAAGATCAAGGTGACCTGCACCGCGGTCCGCGTTCCGGTCTTCATCGGCCATTCTGAATCGGTCAACATCGAATTCGAAAACGAGATTACGGCTGACCAGGCCCGCGATATCCTGCGCGATGCGCCGGGCTGCCTCGTCATCGACAAGCACGAGGATGGCGGCTACATCACGCCATACGAATCCGCCGGCGAGGATGCGACTTTCATTTCGCGCATCCGCGAAGATGCGACCGTCGAAAACGGCCTCAACATCTGGGTGGTCTCCGACAACCTGCGCAAGGGTGCGGCTCTCAACGCCATCCAGATCGCCGAGCTGCTCATCAATCGTGGCCTCGTCAAGCCGCGCAAGCAGGCAGCCTGATACCATTTGTAAACCATAATATGCTAAAGCCCCTGCTCGACGAGCGGGGCTTTTTCGGGCAAATACCGCCGTATAAGCGTTCGCTAAAAGGTGATCGTGACAAAGTCGCCGGTGGCTGGCATTCTCTTGCCCGGCTTAAAAGCTATGCAGATCGAGAGCGGGGTTTCTCAATGCGCATGAAAAAATTGATTTTGGCGGCCGCCGCGGCAATGGGCGTCCTCCATACGGTACCGGCGTTCGCGCAGGGTCCCCAATGCGGCAATACCAGCGCCGGTTTCGATGCCTGGGTCGCCGACTTCAAGCAGACGGCAGCGGCCAATGGCGTCAGCCAGTCGGTCCTGAGCCGTGCCTTCGCCAATGTCAGCTATAACAAGCCGACGATCGCCGCCGACCGCGGCCAGAAGAGCTTCAAGCTGTCCTTCGACGCATTCATGAAGAAGCGCGGCGGTGCGGCCGTCATCTCTCGCGGCCGTTCGATGAAAGCCGCCAACCAGGCTCTCTTCGCTTCGATCGAGCGCCGCTTCGGCGTTCCGGCCGGTCCGCTGATCGCCATCTGGGGCATGGAAACCGGCTTCGGCAGCTATATGGGCAACCAGCATACGATGTCCGCAGTCTCCACCCTCGCCTATGACTGCCGTCGCTCGGAATATTTCACCGACCAGCTTTATGCAGCCTTGCAGCTCGTTTCGGAAGGCTATCTCAGCCCGCAAGCCCGCGGTGCTGCCCATGGCGAAATCGGCCAGACGCAGTTCCTGCCACGCAACGTCGTAAGCTACGGCGCGGACGGTGACGGTGACGGCCGCGTCGATATGGTTGGCTCCCGCGCTGATGCGCTGGCCTCTACCGCCAATTTCCTTAAGGGTCACGGCTGGCGTGCCGGCACCGGTTACCAGCCGGGCGAGCCGAACTTCGTCGCCATCCAGGGCTGGAATGCCGCAACGGTCTATCAGCAGGCAATCGCCTATATCGGTCAGCAGATCGACGGCAACTGAAGAGACGTTCAATAGGAAAATGATACGAGCGCCGCATACGAATGCGGCGTTTTTCAACTGCGGATATCGTGGGTTCCGCCGGCAGCCTTGCGCCGCTCTTCCTGCGGTGCCGCCGAAGGAACAATCGGCCCGGCAACGACACAATTGCGTCCCGAGGCCTTGGCGGCATAGAGCGCCAGATCGGCGCGCTTCACCAGATCATCGAAATTGCGATTGCTCACGGCATTTGCACGCCCCGCACAGCCGAAGCTTGCGGTAACCCGCAGACGCTCGCCACTCGGCAACACGATGTCAGCAGCCTCGATGGCCAATCGGACACGTTCCGCAACGATCGCCGCATCCTCAGGTGTCGAATCCGGCAGCAACGCCATGAACTCCTCGCCACCGTGGCGCACCAGCAGATCGAAGGAGCGGAAGCTTTCCCGCGCGACGCCGGCTACGTGCTTCAGCACGATATCGCCGGCATCATGACCATACACGTCGTTGATTTTCTTGAAGTGATCGAGATCGAACAACACGACCGAAATCCAACGTGATCCATATTCAGCCTGCATCAGAAGCGCTAAAGCGGCAGCCTCGAAGCCACGGCGATTATAAAGGCCTGTCAGAAGATCGGTTTGGGCAGCATTGCGCAGCTCGTTGATGAGTAGTTCACGCTCTTCGGTGACACGGGCGACGAGGCGGATGCCCCGAACCGCAAGCGCCGCAATAAGGGCAACGAGCAGAACCAGTCCGGATGACAACGCAAGCACGATCGTCATGTGAATGTGCGAGCGCATCGATAGCTTCTGTCCGGTCACATGAATATCATCGGTTACGGAGGCGATTTTCTGCCGCAGGAAATCCAGCCGCTCGTTCTGGATACCAATCCATTTGTCTCGGATCGCCTTGTCCGGCCGCAGCGCACCGGAAACCATGGCCTTTGTGAAGGTATCGGCCCAGACCTCGTCGGGCTGAGCCCTATAGGCAAGGATCTCCCGGACGACAGGCGAGGAAGAATGAAAACGCAGGCGATCCATGCCGTTACCGAGCATCATTTCGCCTTGAACGAGCTGCTCGTGCGACATGGCGGAAAAGTCGGTTTGGTCGAAATAACGCTGGCCAAGGTTGCCGATCAGCCGCTCACCGTAGTAGGTCAGCAGGATACTCATCAGCTCGCTGGATTTGCGCATCAACACGGGATCATGGATCCTCGACGAAAGCGACGAGACGAGACCAAGCTGCTTCAATCCGGCCTGACCATAGATATGAACGGGGTTGCCGCCTTTGCCGTAATAACCTCGATCGACCGCCGAACGCGCCGCAACGATACGGCTGTAAGCAAGGCGGAGATCGGAAAGCTGTGACTGCAGACCGAGATCAAGTGTTTCAACGGGCGGGAGACTGGCGTTGAAACGCGCGCGTTCGCTGTCGAGCGCGCTCCGCCTTTCCATCATGGCCGCCCTGGTTATCTCGTCCGGATTGTTGATGTAGGTTCGCGTCGCGACGAGTTCCGCCAGGATCTCATTGGCAGCAATCGATCCTCCACGAGCAAGAACATCGGCAAAGAGATGGTCATTTTCGAGCGCGCGGTACTGCATGAGCGAGGAGCGGATCAACACCACTCCTTCGACAATCATGAAGACGAAGGGCAGCAGAATGGCGGCTAGTACTGCCCTTCTGATATTCTTGAATTTCAGCACTTCGAAATTCATAACTGATCCACGCGCATATACCGCCTGCAAGCGCAGCTTAGTGGAATATCTTAAAAAACTGCTAAAGCGGTCTATCCCTAGATTTCGGGACGGATAAAATCGAGTGTCTCAGAATCCATCACCCAGAGCTCGCCGGTCGAAATGTCGAACCAGGCGCCGTGAAGCTCCAGCTTGCCCTCTTCTTCAAGCGCCTTGATATCAGGGAAAGATCTGAGATTGTTGATCGAATTGCGGATGGAGACCCGCTCCAGCGCAGTCTGCCGTTCGGCCGGCGTCATGACGTTGTTGCTGCCAATCTGTTCGGCGGCAGGGCGAACGAGCGACATCCAGCGGCCGATGAAATCACCGGATGACAAAGGCTCGGCATCGGGATCGAGGGCTGCGCGGATACCGCCGCAGCGGCCATGGCCCATGACAACGATATTCTTGACCTTCAGCGCCTGCACGGCGAATTCGAGCGCTGCCGACGTGGAATGGAAATGGCCATCCGGTTCATAGGGCGGCACCATGTTGGCGACGTTGCGGATGACGAAGAGTTCGCCCGGCCCTGCGTCGAAGATCAGCTCGGGAGCAGCGCGCGAGTCGCAACAGGCAATAACGAGCGTCGTCGGGTTCTGCCCGTTTTCTGCAAGCTGCCGATACCGGTCGCGGGCATCGGCATATCGCCCGCTCATGAAGTTGCGATAACCGTCCAGCAGGGAGTTGGGGAAGCTCATCATGTCTCTGGATTAGCGCGCGCGTGAGCCAAGATCAACTGCTGCGCTGCAAAAGCCTGAGACCTATTTTTTCCGCCGCTGGGCAGGATGGACCAGGTGACGCATCTGCACCATTGCCATGGGCGTCGAAAGACTGGAGGCATCGCTTGCCAGCATCAGCTCGTTGCTGCCGCGCTTGACAGCGCGCGCCAACACTTCGAACACGCTGGCGGTCGCCAGCTGCAGCGCCTTTTCATCCTCCATTCCCGAAAGCAGGCGAGAGAGAAAAAGGGCGGCAAGCAGGTCGCCGAGCCCATTTGGTGGGTTTTCAACGACACGGTGTTCGGCAAGCAGGGCATGCCTTCCGGAGAGATAGAGATTGCCGGTGCCCCCCGCCATCATCGGCACCGCCGATGTGACCAGCATGCGTGAGGGGCCGAGCGAAAGAGCGGCCTCCATGACCGCGTTGTTGTCATCGAGTGCCGCCCCTGAAAGCCAGGCAAGTTCGTACCGGTTCGGCGTTGCGAGCGAGGCAAGCGGTATCAGATGGTCACGGATCGCCTCGGCTGTCGCTTCCGGGACGTAGAGGCCGCCGAGATCACCCATGACCGGATCGCAGACATAGAGCAGCTCCGGATTCTTCTCGCGCAAGGATGCAACGAGTTTCGCGACGGAGCGGGCCTGGGCGGCGTTGCCGAAGTAGCCCGACAAGACGGCCTTGACCTCGCCGATCCATGGCGCGCGGATGAGATCGTCAATCGCCGCCTCGAAATCGGCATCGGCGAAGGTCAGCCGTGTCGAGCGGCCATGACCGGGATGCCAGGGCAGCACGATCGTCGGCAGCGCCCAGACCTGATGGCCGAGCGTTTCCAGCGCAAAGACCGCAGCACGGTTTCCAACCGACCCCCGCACGACATGGCTGGAGATGACGATGACTGCGCCCGCTGCGTTTTCCGACATGGCATCCGAATCCGAATTTCGACCGCCGTTGATGATCTTTTTGACGAGGCGCTGTCAACCATTCTTCACGGGAGCGTGGAAATGTGCGGCGGGACGAAAAAGCCGGATAAAGTCATTTCGCCGTCGATAGGCATAAAACGACCTAAAAGCTTTCGAAATCTCTCGCCAGCATAGCCAAAAAAGCACGAAAACTACTTTTCGAAGCGCTCTTTTAAGGATTCTTTCGAAGAACCTTCTGCTACCTTGCCCACATCAAAACAATCGGGGGGATGATCCATGGCCACCAGAAACAATCCAAAACGGGAAAAGCAGATCGAGAGCGCGCGCAAAATCGCGGCCGCGACCGGCGAACCCCATCTCGATCCCGAAATTCTCTTCGGCCGTGCCAGCGGCGACGACCTCGAACTCTACACGCCGGAAATGCTTGCGCTTTCCTCCGTACACTCGGCAGCCGAGCTCGGCGCCTGGAACGGCAAGGTGCCGCGCGTCAGCATCGACACGGTCGCCGATGTCACGCCCGATGGCGTTGCAATCTCCATTCTTTCGGTGACGGATCACAATAAGCCCTTCCTCTACGAATCCGTCATGGGTGAGGTGACCAGCACCTACCGCGACATCTACATGGCAGTTCATCCGATCCTGATCCTGGAAGACGGCAAGGCTCCGGAACTCTATTCCGCCGATGTGCCGAGCGACCCGGCAAAGCGGGTGAGCCACATCCAGCTTCACATTTCGCCTCTGAGCCCCTCCCAGGCCGCCGACCTGATCAAGCGGATCAAGGCAGTACTCGAGCAGGTAGAGCTTGCCGTTTCCGACTGGAAGCCGATGCTTGCCCGCGTCGATGAAGTGATTTCAGAGCTTTCGAATTACAACGCCAGCCGCAAGAAAGCCGACCGTGACGAGGCGATCGCCTTCCTGACCTGGCTGCGTGACGAGAACTTCACCTTCCTCGGCATGCGCGACTACGTCTATTCCGGCAAGGGTCCCGATTCCAAGGTCGAACGCGACAAGGGAACAGGCCTCGGCATTCTCTCCAATCCCGAGGTTCTTGTTCTGCGCACCGGTAAGGACGCCGTGACGACGACGCCGGAAATTCTCGCCTTCCTCGATGGTCCCGATTTCCTGATCGTCACCAAAGCCAACGTGAAATCCATTGTCCATCGCCGCGCCTACATGGATTATGTCGGCGTCAAGCGCTTCGACGCACAGGGCAACGTAACGGGGGAACTCCGCATCGTTGGCCTGTTCACCTCGACAGCCTATACGTCCTCGGCCACCGAAATCCCGCTACTGCGGTCCAAAATCGAGAAGGTGAAGGAGCATTTCGGCTTCGACCCGATGAGCCACTCCGGCCGTATGCTCGACAATACGCTGGAATCCTATCCGCGCGACGACCTCTTCCAGATCGATACGCCGCTGCTCGCGACCTTTGCAGAGCAGATCAATGACCTCGCCGATCGCCCGCGCGTGCGGGTGCTGCCGCGCATCGACCATTTCGACCGTTTCGTCTCGGTCATCATCTTCGTGCCGCGCGAGGAATATGACTCGATCGTGCGCGAACGCATCGGCGCCTATCTGAAAACCGTCTATGACGGCCGTGTTTCCGCCTATTATCCGGCCTTCCCGGAAGGTGGAGTGGCTCGCGTTCACTTCATCATCGGCCGCTCGGGCGGTAAGACGCCACGCATCCATCAGGCCAAGCTCGAGGAGACGATCCGCCAGATCACCGCGCGCTGGGACAGCCGCTTCGAGATGCTCGCCGGTCCCAAGGCGCCGAAGCTCGGCGTCAGCAACGCCTTCCAGGAAGCCTTCACGCCGGATGAAGCGGTCGGCGATCTGCCCGACATCGCCGCATGCGCCGCCGGCGAGCCGATCCGCATCGAATTCTACTATCGCCAGGACGATGAACGCGGCCGCATCCTGTCGCTGAAGATCTTCCATAGCGGCGAACAGCTGCCGCTGTCGCGCCGCGTGCCTCTACTCGAAAACCTCGGCTTCAACGTCCTGAGCGAACGGACCTTCGATATCGAAGTTCCGGCCGCCGACAGCGCCATCAACATTGTCGTGCTGCACGACATGGAACTCGAGGCTCGCAGCGGTGCGGACATTGACCTCGCACGTTTTGGCGCACCGCTCGAAGAAGCCTTCGTCGCAGCCTTCAGTGACACGATCGACAATGACAGCTTCAACCGGCTGATCCTGTCGGCCGGTCTCTCGGCCCGCGAGGTTAGTGTGCTGCGCGCCTATGCGCGCTATCTGCGCCAGGCCGGCATCGCCTATTCGCAGGATTATATCGCAACCACCCTCGACAAATATCCTGTTATCGCCGCTTCGATCTTCCGCCTGTTCCACGACACGCTCGATACGAAGCTGTCGGAAAAGGCGCGTATCAAGAAGCTCGCCGAACTGCATCAGGCAATCGAAGCCGAGCTTGCCGACGTGCCGAGCCTGGATGACGACCGTATCCTGCGCCGCTATGTCAATATCGTCGATGCAACGCTGCGCACCAATTATTTCCAGCGCAATGCCGATGGGACACCGAAGGCGATGCTCGCCTTCAAGCTCGACCCGCATCTGGTCGACGGCCTGCCGGAACCGAAGCCTTTCCGTGAAATCTTCGTGTATGGCGTGGAAGTGGAAGGCGTGCATCTGCGCTTCGGCCGCGTTGCCCGTGGCGGCCTGCGCTGGTCGGACCGCGCCGAGGACTATCGTACCGAAGTTCTGGGCCTCGTGAAGGCGCAGCAGGTCAAGAATGCTGTGATCGTGCCTGTCGGTGCCAAGGGCGGTTTCTATCCCAAGAAACTGCCGATCGGCGGCAGCCGCGATGAGGTCTTCAATGCAGGCAGGGAAGCCTACAAAACCTATATCCGTACGCTGCTTTCCATCACTGACAATATCTCCGGCGCCGACATCGTCCCGCCTGATAACACGGTGCGTCTCGATGGCGATGACCCCTATTTCGTCGTCGCTGCCGACAAGGGCACGGCAACCTTTTCCGACACCGCCAATGCCCTTGCTCAGGAAGCGGGCTTCTGGCTGGACGACGCCTTCGCTTCGGGTGGTTCGGCCGGTTACGATCACAAGAAAATGGGCATCACCGCACGCGGCGCGTGGGAAACCGTGAAGCGTCATTTCCGCGAAATGGACATCGGTATCCAGACGACACCTTTCACAGTTTCCGGCGTCGGCGACATGTCCGGTGACGTTTTCGGCAATGGCATGCTGCTCTCGCCGAAGATCCGGCTAGTCGCCGCTTTCGATCATCGCGACATCGTCATCGACCCCGACCCTGATATGGAAAAGACGCTCGCAGAGCGCCAGCGCTTGTTCAACCTACCGCGCTCAAGCTGGCAGGACTTCGACAAGTCCGTGCTCTCGAAAGGCGCCATGATCATTTCGCGCTCGGCAAAGTCGGTTACGCTGACGCCGGAGGCCGTAGCCGCAATCGGCATCGACAAGGCGGTCGCCACGCCCTTCGAGATCATGACGGCGATCCTGAAGAGCCCGGTCGACCTGCTCTGGTTTGGCGGCATCGGCACCTACGTGAAGGCCGCGTCGGAAACCGATGCGGAAGTGGGCGACCGCGCCAACGATCCGATCCGCATCACGGCCGACGAAGTGCGCGCCAAGGTAATCGGCGAAGGCGCCAATCTCGGCGTCACGCAGAAGGGCCGCATTGCCTATGGCCTGAAGGGCGGACGCAGCAATTCCGATGCTATCGACAACTCTGCCGGCGTTAACACGTCGGACGTCGAGGTCAATATCAAGATCGCGCTGGCAAACGCCATGCATGAACAGCGCCTCAACCGGGCAAAGCGCGACCAGCTTCTCGGCAGCATGACCGATGAAGTGGCCGGCCTCGTGCTGCGCAACAACTACCTGCAGTCCCTGGCGATCTCACTGACATCCCGCAAAGGAACGGCAAACGGCCTGGAACTCGGCCGCTTCATGAGCGTGCTGGAAGCAGCCGGCCAACTGAACCGTAAGGTCGAGACGCTTCCCGACGACGCCTCGCTGTCCGAACGTTACACGGCCGGACGGCCACTGACGCGCCCCGAGATCGGCGTGCTGCTCTCCTATGCCAAGATCGTCCTCTTCGACGCGCTGATCGCCAGTGAGTTACCTGATGACCCTTATTTCATCAGCACGCTATTCAACTACTTCCCGGCCAAGATGCAGAAGTCTAACGCATCCGACATCGACACCCACCGGCTGAAGCGGGAAATCGTCGCGACCGTCCTCGCAAATGAGGCGATCAACCGCGGCGGGCCGGGCTTTACGGTGAGCATGATGGATGCCACAGCGGCCTCTGCCTCTGAGGTCGTACGCGCCGCGATCGTCGCCCGTGACGGCTTTGATCTCAACCGGCTATGGGCCGAAACCGATGCCCTGGACAACAAGGTTTCCGGCGAGGTCCAGAACCGGATTTACGAGGAGATCACCAATAACTTCACCGTGCTGACACGTCTGCTGCTGAAGACCGGCATGACCCGAGGCGGGATGGCGGAAATCATTAGCCGGCTGCAGGCTACTCTGAAAAAACTTAAACCCGCCTTTGCCGAGCAGGCAGCAGCCGAAGTCTCAGCGCGCCAGCAGGAGTACCAGCAGGCCGGCCTGCCGGAAAAACTGGCCGCCGAAATTGCAGCTCTACCGACCCTCGCCCTCGTGCCGGAAATCATGCAGATCGCCGAACGGACCGGCGAGGCGCTCCCGCGTGCGGCCGAAAACTATTTTGCCGTCACCCAGACCTTCCGTGTCGGCCGGCTGCTTGCTGCGGGGAACCGCATCATTACGTCGGACCACTATGAAAACCTCGCGCTTGCCCGCAGCATCGACCAGATCGCCAGCGCCCGTCGCGATATCGTGATCTCCGCACTTTCAGATCACGGCAAGGAAAAGCAGCCGGTCCAGGCCTGGCATGCGCAGGACAGGATCCGCATCAACCGCATCGTCGAGGAGCTTGCGAGCCTCAGCGACGGTGCCGATCCGAACCTCGCCCGCATCACTGTTGCCGCAGGCATCCTGACCGACCTTGCGCGCGACCGGGCGAGATGAGACAGTCCGCCCCAAAAAGGAGCGGACGCTTGAATCGCATTGACTGGACAGGAACGCAGCCGCCGAAAGCCACGGAGAAGGGCATATGGGGCTGGATGCTCTTCGATTGGGCAGCCCAGCCTTTCTTCACCGTGGTCACCACCTTCATTTTCGGCCCCTACTTCGTCTCGCGGCTGACGGCCGATCCCGTCTCCGCGCAGACGATGTGGAGCAATATGGCGACGATCTCCTCGATCATCATCGCCATCCTGTCTCCCATACTAGGCTCCATTGCCGACCAGTCCGGCGCACGCAAACCCTGGATCGCCTTCTTCGCTGTGATCAAGATCGTCAGCCTCTGCTGCCTCTGGTTTGCTGCCCCGGGCTCGCCAATTATCTATCCCGTCATCTTCATGATCCTTGCCTCGATTTCGGCGGAGTTTTCGATCGTATTCAACGATTCCATGATGCCGCGCCTTGTCGGCAAGGATGAGGTTGGCAGGCTTTCCAACACCGCCTGGGGTCTTGGTTATCTCGGCGGTATGATCGTGCTGATCGCCGTCGTGGCACTGCTGGCCGGCAGCCCCGAAAGCGGCAAGACCATTCTGGGCCTCGATCCGCTTTTCGGTCTCGATCCTCATACGGGCGAGGATGCGCGCGTCACCGGTCCGATTTCGGCCGTCTGGTATCTGATCTTCATCCTGCCGATGTTTTTCTTCACACCGGATGCCCGCAAGGGACTGCCTTTCGGCTTTGCCGTGCGTTTCGGCCTCAGGGAATTGCGCAATACGCTCGGCGAACTGAAGACGCGCCGCAATATCCTGACCTTCCTTATCGCCCGCATGATCTATCAGGATGGCGTCAACGGCCTGCTGATCCTTGGCGGCGCCTTCGCGGCGGGCATGTTCGGCTGGGCCACGATCGAGATCGGCATCTACGGGATCATTCTCAATGTCGTGGCAATCCTCGGCTGCCTGATTGCCGGACGCGTCGACAGGGGGATCGGCTCGAAGGTGACTGTTATCATCAGCCTCACCATGCTGTTGCTGGCCACGATCGGCATTATTTCCACCGGCCCCGGCTACACTTTCTTCGGACTGATGCCGCTTTCGACCGCCGACGGCGGTGGACTTTTCGGCACGATGGCAGAAAAAGCCTATATCCTCTATGGCCTGTTGATCGGTCTTGCCTTTGGCCCGGTGCAGGCCTCATCGCGCTCCTATCTGGCGCGCAGCGTCAGCCTCGAAGAAGCGGGCCGTTATTTCGGCATCTATGCGCTGTCCGGCCGCGCCACGAGCTTCATGGCAACGCTGTTGTTTTCGATTGTGACCTATTTGACCGGATCGGCGCATCTCGGCATGTCGACGCTGATCCTGTTCCTGGCCGGAGGCCTGGTGCTGCTGATCCGCACGCCCTATCCGGCGGATCGCGCCTGACATATTCCCCCGGCCGCAAAGCCGGGGGCATATCCGTTGCTCCGCTTAATGGCGGAAATGGCGCATGCCGGTAAAGACCATCGCGACATTGTGCTCGTTTGCCGCATCGATGACTTCCTGATCGCGCATAGAACCGCCCGGCTGGATCACGGCGGTGGCGCCAGCAGCAATCATCGACAGTAAGCCATCGGCGAAGGGCAGGAAGGCCTCGGAGGCGACTGCCGAACCATGTGTCATCGGAACGGCGAGACCAAGCGCCTTGGCCGCTTCCTCAGCTTTGAGCGCAGCGATGCGGGCGGAATCGACACGGCTCATCTGGCCGGCGCCTATACCTGCGGTCTGGCCGTCCTTGGCATAGACCACGGCATTCGACTTCACATGCTTGCCGACCTTGAAGGCGAACTTCATGTCTTCGAGTTCCTGAGCCGTGGGCGCGCGTTTAGTGACCACCTTCAGTTCCAGATCCTCGACCATGCCGTTGTCGCGGCTCTGGACGAGCAGGCCGCCGGAAACGGTCTTGGCAGTGATGCCGGCCGCACGCGCGTCCGGCAGGCCGCCGGCTGAAAGCAGGCGCAGGTTCGGCTTGCGTGCCACGATTGCCTTGGCTTCTTCGGTGACGTCAGGCGCAATGATGACCTCGGTGAAGAGCTGGATGATTTCTTCGGCCGTCGCCGCATCGAGCGTCTGGTTCAATGCGATGATACCGCCGAAAGCCGAGACGGAATCGCAGGCAAGCGCCCGCTTATAGGCCTCGAGAAGTGTTGAACCGGTTGCGACACCGCAGGGATTGGCGTGCTTGATGATGGCGCAGGCCGGCGACTTCTCCGGCAGGAACTCGGCCACGAGTTCGTAGGCTGCATCGGTATCGTTGATATTGTTGTAGGAAAGTTGCTTACCCTGCAGGAGGACGGCTGTCGAAACGCCCGGGCGCTTTTCGCCCGTCACGTAGAAGGCGGCCTTCTGGTGCGGGTTTTCACCGTAGCGCATCTCTTCCTTCAGCACGCCGCCAATGGTGCGATGACGCGGCGTATCGATCGAAAGCGCTTCAGCAAACCAGTTGGAGATGGCAGCGTCATAGGCGGCAGTACGGGCATAGGCTTTGGCCGCCATGCGCTGGCGGAAGGCATAGGCTGTCTTGCCGGCATCGGCCGACAGTTGCTCGGCCAGCTCGGCATAGTCGGCCGGGTCGGTGATGACGGTGACATAGGCATGGTTCTTAGCGGAAGCACGGATCATTGCCGGGCCACCGATATCGATATTCTCGACCGTCGTCGGATAGTCACCGCCGGCCGCACGAACATCCTCAAAGGGATAGAGATTGACGACCAGCAGGTCGATGCCGTCGATCCCATGGGCCTTCATGGCTTCCTGATGCTCGACATCGTCACGGATCGCCAGCAGGCCGCCATGCACCTTGGGATGCAGGGTCTTCACGCGGCCATCCATGATTTCCGGAAACTGCGTCACTTCGGAAACGTCGGTCACCGCAAGTCCTTCGGCCGCGATCGCCTTGTAAGTGCCGCCGGTCGACAGCAGGCGCACGCCACGCGCCGAAAGCGCACGGGCAAGTTCGATGATACCGGTCTTGTCGAAGACAGAGAGCAGCGCGGTCTTGACTTCGACCTTGTCGGGGGCGGGGATTTTCTTGGAAATGACGGCCATGAACCTTCTCCGTTCGGGCTTCGGGAGACATCCGGGCAAGGGACGCTTGATGGGGCCGCGTTACCACAGCTTGGAGCCGGCGCAAACAGCTGCTAGCCCTTGCGCGATAAAAACCAGCGAATTTCAGGTTTCTCCGCCAAATCGAAATCGATCTCGATCTGGTCCGAGCTGCTGATACCGGCGCTGTCAGCAAAGAAAATATCTTCCGAGATCAGCACTTCATTGCCGGGAGAGGAAAACAACCAGCTTTCGCCATCCGGCGCCGTCAGCAGCACGGATTCCGTATCGTTCTGCCTAGGCACGATGGCGGGATGGATGTGGAAGCGGGCAACCGCCCGCAGCGGACCTTCACTGTGATACCGGTCGTCCGTCACAAAACGGTCCATGCCGGTCACAATGGAGCCAGCGGCGTTCAGCGTCAGCTCCCGCTCATGGATGACGCCAAAAGCATCGAGATAGCCGTCATGCCTCGCCTTGATGCCTTCACGGCCATCCTCGGTCTCCACGCGCTCGGCGGCAACCGTTTCTACCGGCTCCGTCATCATATGGGCCAGAAAAGCCGAGGGAGAGAACCGACTAGAGGACGTATCGTTCAGGACCACGGTGGAATGGGCAGCCGTGGTGCGGGCCATCTGGACATAGCGTTGGCCTGCGAATTTCGGCGATCCCGAGTTGACGATGAAGCGGTAGCGGCCTGAGGACATTTCGAAGGAGAGACTGCCTGCATGGGCTGTTCTGAAGCAGGCGGGCGAGGGTGGTCCGGTATCGGCAATGATCACCGTCTTGCCGGCGGCAAGTCGCTGATAGCGGGAATGCGGTAGCGCTTTGAACGGCTGGCCTGCAGTCTCGTCGTAGCGCAGCACGGACATCAGCTCGTCTGCCAGCGTGGATGTCGCACCGTTGAAGAGCGCCAGATCTCCATCCTGATGGCGGAAGAAGCGCAGGGCAGGGTACATGCGGTCAATACCGGAGATCAGCTTCTGTGGCAGATCGTGGCCGAGATTGACATAGGTCTGCCGCAGCGGCAGCAGATCGAGCAGCAGCTCAAGCCCGACGCGTGGATTGCGGGAGATATGGCCTCCGTCAGGCAGAATCTGGCTGTCGAATTCGCGGTCGAGCGCCTGGGCCGCCCGCCGCACTGTCGAGGCACGCACTGGCATAGCGACAGAGGCCGTCGCGAGCGCGATGCGCAAGCGGAAGCGGACTTCACCAGTCGAATAGGGCGCCATGCGGCGCAAATAACCGATATGAAAGGCGAGCGACTTCATGAAGCGGCGATAAAAACCGCGATCGGCATTCTGCAGGACGACCGGAGAATGCGCCAGCCAGGCAATGACACGCTGCGAGACGACGTCGGTCTCCCAGGCGATCCCTTCAATACGACCCCCGTGAATAGAGAGCCAACTATCGACGATCACACGGGCAACGGCCGAACCGCGCTCGCTCTTATTGGCCCGCATATGCCGCAGCCAGCCGAAGCTATGAAGCCTGACCGCAAAAGCGCGTGACGGAAGCGTCAACGTGAAGGGGGATTTGCCGCCGGTTTCCAACATACGCCCGGCAAGCGGAAACCGGCCGTCCATGATTTCTTCGGCAACGTGTGAATCGACGCCTCTCAGATCCGTCGGCGCGACGATCAGGCGTTCCGGCACCGGTATGGCATGGCGGAAGAAACGCAAGCGCAGAAGTGCGGCACGGCGCGTACCGCGCCGCCAAGCTTCCCGAACATACATGCTCGCAAGACGCCGACCGGACTGCATATCAATTGTCTATTGCCCCTCGTGGTTAAGAATAGATGAATCAAAACCGATTTCATTAGCCACGATGTATTATTTTGTGATGAAGTTGGAATATAATAGAACTTAGACGCGTCTGAGCACCGCAGCGTAGAAGCCATCGAGGCCCGATGCAAAACCATCAGGCATATCCAGCATTGTAGGAAGTGTGCGGAACTCGCCCAGTGGTGTAATCGCCTGGCTCATACCGGGCCATTTTTCGGTGTCGATCGGCACCCGTTCAACGACCTTCACATCTTCGAGAACGCGCGCCACGACCTCCTCGCCTTCCTGCGGATCGAGCGAGCAGTTGGAAAAGACGAGCACGCCGCCAGGGTTCAGCAGGGTAATAGCATGGCGCAGAAGACGCTCCTGCAGTGCTGCGAGCTTGGTGATATCCTCGGCGCCTTTCGTCCAGAGCACGTCGGGATGCCGGCGCGTCGTACCTGTCGAAGAGCAGGGCGCGTCGAGAAGAATCGCGTCGAAACGCTCCGACGGTTCGAATTTCGTAAGATCCACCGCGATCGTATCGGCTTCGAGGCCCAGCCGCTCCAGATTGGAGCGTAAGCGCTTCAGCCGATTTTCGGACTGGTCGATCGCCGTCACCTTGCCACCGGCAAGGATGAGCTGTGCGGTCTTGCCGCCCGGCGCAGCGCAGAGATCGGCAACACGCTTGCCGGTGAGATCACCGAAGAGCTTCGCGGGAATGCTCGCAGCCGCATCCTGAACCCACCATTCACCCTCGTCAAAGCCGGCAAGCAAGGGAATACCGCCTTCAAAAGCGGAAAGTCGCACGCCGCCAGTGGGTAGCACCGTGCCGTTCAGGCGCTCCGCCCAGCCTGCGGCATCGGATTTAACGGTAAGATCGATCGCCGCCGGCTCAAGCTGGGATTCCGAAATGGCAAGTGCCCGCTCTTTCCCGTAGGCTTTCGCAAGCCGCGCGATGAACCACGCCGGCATTGGCGGAATGTCAGCGATCTCGGCAAGGATATGCTCCTTCTCACGGCTAAGACGGCGCAGGATCGCATTGACGAGCTTGGCGAAACGCCGATTGCGAGGATCCTGATTGGCCTGTTCGACCGAAAGGTCGACGGCGGAGTGATCGGGAACGTCGAGATAGAGAATCTGCGCAGCTCCAACGGCAAGCACATGATGCAAAGCTCGGGCACCTTCCGGCAACGGCGTTTCGAGCAGCGAGGCAATGGCGGCATCGATGCGAGGCAGATGCCTAAGGGTGGTGTTGAGGATGGCGCGCACCAGAGCACGATCGCTTTCCCCGAGCGCCTTGTAGGCCGGATTTCCATGCTCGTGATCCAGCGCGCCATCGAGCGGCAGTTTTTTGTCGACGACGGCGGCAAGGATTTTTGCGGCTGCAGCACGCGCCGGCAGGCCGGGTTTTATCGGCGCCTGCGCTGAGCGTTCTGGGGAAGGTTTATGTTTGTGAACTGGCTTCTTCTTGCCGTCTGAATTCAAGACCACGGACCCTTTGGCGGTTGCGAGCCACCGCCGCCGGAACCCGTATTCGGAACCGAGCGCGATTTGCGTGTCGGATTAGCAGCACGAACCGGCCGCGTCGAGACGTCGAAACCTCCCCGTGCCATTTCCTGTAGGGCCGCAATACGATTTTCGGTGTTCGGATGGGTCGAAAACAGGTTGTCCATGCGCTCGCCGGAGAGCGGATTGATGATGAACATATGCGCAGTGGCCGGGTTGCGTTCAGCGTCGTAGTTCGGCACTTGCGCCGCACCGCGGGCAATCTTGCCGAGCGCGGAGGCCAACCACAGCGGGTTGCCGCAGATTTCAGCACCCCGCCTGTCGGCCGAATATTCGCGCGTGCGGCTGATTGCCATTTGCACCAGCATGGCGGCAAGCGGTGCAACGATCATCGCGACGAGCACGCCGACGAAGCCCAGGGGATTGTTGTTGTTCTCGCGGTTGCCGCCAAAGAAGAAGGCGAAATTGCCGAGCATCGAGATCGCACCGGCAAGCGTGGCGGTGATCGTCATGGTCAGCGTATCGCGGTTCTGGACGTGGGCAAGCTCATGCGCCATCACGCCCGCAACTTCTTCTGGCGAGAGGGCGGCAAGCAGGCCGGTCGAGGCCGCGACGGCAGCGTTCTCCGGATTGCGCCCGGTCGCAAAGGCATTCGGCTGAGGGCTGTCGTAGAGATAGACCTTCGGCATCGGCAGGCCCGCATTATGGGCGAGATCGCGCACGATACGGTAAAATTCCGGGGCGTTGCGCTCATCGACCTCCTGCGCCCGATAGGCCGATAATACCATCCGGTCGGCATTCCAGTAGGAGAAGAAATTCATGCCGGCAGCGATGAGAAAGGCGATCATCATGCCGCCTCTGCCGCCGATCAAAAAGCCGACAAACATGAAAAGCGCCGTCATGAAGGCAAGCAACATGGCAGTACGCACGAGGTTCATCAGAGGTCTCCATCTCCTTGATTGCAGCGCGATGCTTTAAATCCTGGCGCCAACGCACTATGATTTGGTTATTCGCCAGCCATTTTCAATATTTTCAGGCGGGAGTCAGCATGCAGACGGCCGATAACGATAATGTGGAAACCCCGGTGCCAGAGGGCTCCGAGCCGCCGCGCAAGATGCTTTCCCCTGCCGCAAAGCGTGCGTTGGCCGAAGCCGAGGAGCGCCGCAAAAACGCTAGGCTTGCCGATCTGCCACCGGAGATCGGCGGACGGGGCGGAGCTGAGCCCTCCCGCTTCGGCGACTATGAAATCAACGGCCGTGCGATCGATTTCTAGGTAAATATTCCCATTGACTTCAGGACATAATCGGAATTTATTCCTGTTATGCTTAAGCCGCTTTTGATTCTTCTGTTGTCTCTTTCGTCTGTGCCAGCCCTTGCGGCACGGGACGAAATCGAAGGTCCTGTATCGGCGAAGATTATCCGGATCATTGACGGCGATACGCTGCTGGTTGCCGCAACACCCTGGCCGCAGCAGACCATGGAAGTCTATGTCCGCATTCGCGGCATAGATGCGCCCGAAATCCATTCGAAATGCGCTGAAATCCGGAAGGCTGGTCTTGAGGCACGAGATGCGCTTGAACAAATGATATCAGGCGTCTCCATTATCCAGCTGAGGGAGATCGCCGGCGACAAATATTTCGGACGAATTCTCGCCAATGTCACCTTCGCGGATGGGCGCAATCCCGCACAGGATCTTCTTTCGGAAGGACTGGTCCGCGCCTATGATGGCGGTCGCAAACCACAGGTTTTCTGCGCGGAAGAATAGGGCCGCTCCTGACGGTGGAGCGGCCCTTTGACTCAAGCCGTAGCCTTGTTCTGCCGGTTAGCGATCAGATCTTCGACAACCGCCGGATCTGCCAGCGTCGAGGTATCGCCAAGCGAACCGAAATCGTCCTCGGCAATCTTGCGCAGGATGCGGCGCATGATCTTGCCGGACCGGGTCTTCGGCAGGCCGGGCGCGAACTGGATTTTGTCGGGTGCTGCAATCGGGCCGATTTCCCCACGCACATGTTTGACAAGCTGCTGGCGCAACTCGTCTGTGCCCTCATTGCCCGCCATCAGCGTGACGTAGCAATAAATGCCCTGGCCTTTGATCGGGTGCGGATAACCAACGACAGCAGCTTCCGAGACGAGATTGTGCGAGACGAGGGCGGATTCGACTTCCGCCGTACCGAGACGATGGCCGGAGACGTTCAGAACATCATCGACGCGGCCGGTGATCCAGTAATAACCGTCTTCGTCGCGGCGGCAGCCGTCACCGGTGAAATACTTGCCCTTATAGGTGGAGAAGTAGGTCTGGATGAAGCGCTCGTGGTCACCATAGACCGTACGCATCTGACCCGGCCAGCTATCGGTGATGCAGAGATTGCCGTCGGCGGCACCGTCCAGCACGTTGCCTTCATTATCGACGAGCTGCGGCTTGACGCCGAAGAAGGGCTTGGTGGCCGAACCAGGCTTGAGGGCGGTGGCGCCCGGCAGCGGCGTAATCATATGGCCGCCAGTTTCCGTCTGCCACCAGGTATCGATCACGGGGCAACGCTTGTCGCCGACGACATTGTAATACCATTCCCAGGCTTCCGGATTGATCGGTTCGCCGACCGTGCCGAGCAGGCGCAGGCTCTCGCGGGAAGAGCGGGTAACGAAATGGTCGCCAGCGCCCATGAGCGAGCGGATCGCCGTTGGCGCCGTGTAGAAGATATTGACCTTGTGCTTGTCGATGATTTCCCAGAAACGGCCTTGGTCCGGAAAATTCGGCACGCCTTCGAACATCAGTGTCGTCGCACAGTTCGCGAGCGGCCCGTAGACGATATAGGAGTGACCGGTAACCCAGCCGACATCGGCCGTGCACCAGTAGATATCGCCGGGGTGGTAATCGAAGACATATTCATGTGTCATCGCCGCATAGACGAGATAACCGCCCGTCGTATGCAGCACGCCCTTCGGTTTGCCTGTAGAGCCCGAAGTGTAGAGGATGAAAAGCGGGTCTTCCGCCCTCATCTTCACTGGCGGGCACTCCGGCTTCACCGTGGCGATTTCCTGATGGTGCCAGAGGTCGCGACCCGGCGCCCAGCCGGTCTTGCCGCCGGTGCGGCGCACGACGAGCACCTTGTTGACCGTGACATGCTGGCGAGCCGCGATATGGATGGCGGTATCTGTATTGTCCTTTAGCGGAACCGGCTTGCCGCCGCGGATACCCTCGTCGCAGGTGATGACGAAGGTGGATTCGCAGTCGACGATACGGCCGGCCAGCGCCTCCGGCGAGAAGCCACCGAAGACGACGGAATGCACCGCGCCGATGCGGGCGCAGGCGAGCATCGCATAGGCCGCTTCCGGGATCATCGGCATGTAGATGGTGACGCGGTCACCCTTCTTGACGCCATGCTTCTTCAGCACGTTCGCCATGCGGCAGACATGCTCGTAGAGCTCGTTATAGGTGATCTTTTTATCGATATAGGGGTTGTCGCCTTCGAAGATGATGGCGGTCTGGTTGCCGTTCGTCTTCAGGTGACGATCTATGCAATTATAGGAAACATTGGTCTGGCCATCCTCGAACCACTTGATCGAGACCTTGCCGGTAAAGGACGTGTTCTTGACCTTGGTATAGGGCTTGAACCAGTCGATGCGCTTGCCGTGTTTACCCCAGAACTTGTCGGGGTTTTCAATGCTTTCCTCGTACCATTGCTCGTACTTGGCCTGATCGATCAGCGCGCGGGTCTTCACCGGTTTGGAAACCGGATAGATCTTCTCCGACATGGGAACTCCTCCTCACAAGGCTATGCAACGGCCGATGGTTTCGACGCAGCGACCGGGACTCGAATTGCGCAATTCATATCAGGTAGTCTGATGACGGCAATTAGACAAAGGTCATTTCATTTCTGAAGAATTGCAATTCTGCGACAGTGCGGTTATATAGCGCCATATTTCCCGGACATTGTGGTGACAATCCACGGACCGCGACCGGCGCGGACGATAGAAGGACTATATCCATGGCTCAACAGCTGCTCATGCCAAAGGCGACTGCCATCTGGCTCGTCGACAATACAGCCCTGTCTTTCGACCAGATCGCTCAGTTTTGCAAACTGCATCCGCTCGAAGTCAAGGCGATTGCCGATGGTGAAGCCGCGCAGGGCATCAAAGGCCTGGACCCGATCGCCACCGGCCAGCTTTCCCGTGATGAAATCGCCCGCGCGGAGGGCAACCCGAACTACAAGCTGAAGCTTTCCGAGCCGAAGGTCCGCGTGCCGGAATCCAAGCGCCGTGGCCCGCGCTATACGCCGGTTTCCAAGCGTCAGGACCGCCCGAACGCCATTCTCTGGCTGGTTCGTAACCATCCGGAACTGAAGGATGCCCAGATCTCGCGTCTCGTCGGCACGACCAAGTCGACGATCGAGCAGATCCGCGAGCGCACCCACTGGAATTCGGCAAACCTGGCACCGATGGACCCCGTCACACTCGGCCTTTGCAGCCAGATCGATCTCGACATGGAAGTGGAAAAGGCATCCAAGGGTCGTCCGCTGCCAACCGCTGCCGAACTCGGAGCAACGCTGCAGTCCGCTCAGGAGACCGAGCGTCTGACGCCGAGCTACGAGCGTGAGGAAGAAAAGGAAATCGACGCCGATGCCGTCTTCCGCAAGCTGAGCTCGCTGCGCTCGACCCCCAAGGACGAGGATGAAGACGATCACTTCTGAGATCGTCATATCCTGAAATGAATAAACCCCGCCAATGGCGGGGTTTTTTGTTGCCGTTCTCCTGCGCGCTACTAGCTGCGGAAGAGCGAGAGAATGTTCTGCGCCGAGGAATTGGCGATCGAGAGAGACTGGATCGCGAGCTGCTGCTGCGTCTGCAGGGCAGAGAGCTTGGAGGACTCTTCTTCCATGTCGGCGTCGACGAGGCGGCCGACACCGGAGTCGATCGAGTCACCCAGAGCGCTGACGAAGGTTTCCTGCAACTGAATTCTGGTCGAAATCGAGCCGAGCTGCGAGCCTGCATTCGTCATGGCCTGGAGCACGAGTTCGACGCCGGAAAGCGCTCCATCGAGCTGGCCCTGAGTGAAGGTGGTGATGTCGAGTGCATAGATCGACGGCATGACGATGGTGACGTTGCCATAAGTGCCGTTGAATGCGGTGCCGATGATGCCGCTCGTCGTCTGGATGGTGCCGTTGCTGTTCATGCCGAACAGCACGTTGCCGAGCGTGCCGGCATTGAGAACATAGTCCGTCATCTTGACCGAAACGGCATTGGAACCGTCACGGACGAAGGAGGAGACGACGCTCTTCGTGCCCGAGGCGCCGGCAACCCAGTTTTCACCGGAGAAGGACGCCGACTGAGCGATGCTTACCAGCTGTTCCTGCAGCTGGTCGATTTCTTCCTGGACCTTGGTCTTGTCGACACCCTTTTCAGTTGCGGCGACGATCTTGGACTTGATTTCGCTGACGACGTCGATGGCGTTGTCCATGGCAGTGTAGGCCGTATCGACCTTTGCAGCGCCGAGGCCGAGAGCGTCGGAGACAGCCGAGAGGGCCTTGTTGTCCGAACGCATGGTCGTTGCGATCGACCAATAAGCAGCGTTGTCGGCAGCTTTGTCGATACGATAGCCCGAGGAGACGCGGCCCTGGGTATCCTTGAGGCTGTCATTTACGCCGCGCAGGGTCTGCAGCGCTGCCATAGCAGCGTTGTTGGTGAGGATGCTTGTCATGTTCCGTTTTCCGCAATCAAAGTGAAAGGGGTCATCCGGACGAGTCCGGTAACGGCGACGCTTCATGCAAAACCCAAGAGAACTGGGTCATTGCCGTTAACGAATGGTTGCGCCCAACATAGTTAATAATTCCTCAATTAGCTTTGCTGAAAATTTAATTTAAGCTCTCGTTAGGGCTTGCGGCGGCAGTCAACCGGCTTTGCAAAAACGCGAGAAATCGGCAAAAATTATTCAATAATTTAAGTATCTTAGGGGAATGCCGCGAACGATGTGTGGCCGAGCATTAACCGGAAAAACCGCCGTCTTAAACTTTTTTTCGTGTTAATGAATATTATCGCTTTCCAAACAACGGCCACCGGATACCTCTTCGAATCATGAGCAATCCTCTGATTCGAAGAGGTCGTTTTCCGCCATTTGTTAACGCGTGCCGAAAATCGCCGAGCCAACGCGCACGCTGGTGGCGCCGAACGCAATGGCAATCTCGTAGTCACCGGACATGCCCATGGAGAGTTTTTTGACGCCGCACTTTTCTGCGAGCTTGGCGAGCAGGGCGAAATGCGGACCGGGATTTTCATCCGCCGGCGGAATACACATCAACCCTTCAATGGCAAGGCCGAGCTCATCGCGACAGAAATTCACGAAAGCTGCCGTATCGTCAGGTGCAATGCCGGCCTTTTGTGTCTCCAGGCCGGTATTGACCTGCACATAGAGACGCAGCGTCTTGCCCTGCCGCTTCATTTCCTCGGCAATGGCGCGCGCGATCTTCTCACGATCAATGGTCTCGATCACGTCGAAGAGCGCAACCGCTTCGGCAGCCTTATTGGATTGCAGCGGACCAATGAGGTGCAGCTCGATGCCGAGCGTTTCCGCCTTCAGTTCCGGCCATTTTCCCTGGCTTTCCTGAACGCGGTTTTCACCGAAGACGCGCTGACCGGCTTCGATCGCCAGGCGAATGGTATCGGCCTCAAAGGTCTTGGAGACCGCCACCAGCTGCACGGAACGTTCCGGACGACCCGCATCCCGCCCCGCTGCAGCAATCCTGGACCATACATCTTTCAACCGCTCTTGAAGTTCCATCGTTTCGTCCCGATAACAGGCATAAATTCATCGGCAATGCACTACTGGGCTGCCGTGGGCTTGCCAAGGCTTCTCTCCGTGAAATCGCCTCATAGCCAAGATCGAACGCGTGAAGCGCCCGCAAAACTTGACGCTTGGTTGGTTTCATGGTGAAGGTCTCGACCAACCTCCCCTGATTTTCCGGAAATTCTGATACATGGCTACCGAACGTTACAATCCGCGCGACGCCGAGCCCCGCTGGCAGCAGAAATGGAATGAGGAAAAGGTCTTCGAGACCGATAACTCCGATCCGCGCGAGAAATATTACGTCCTAGAGATGTTCCCCTATCCGTCGGGCCGTATCCACATGGGTCATGTCCGCAACTACGCCATGGGCGATGTCGTGGCACGCTACAAGCGTGCTCGCGGCTATAACGTCCTTCATCCAATGGGTTGGGACGCCTTTGGCATGCCAGCGGAAAATGCTGCGATGGAGCGCGGCGTACACCCCGCATCCTGGACTTATCAGAACATCGGCTCGATGAAGGCACAGCTGAAGGCGATGGGCCTGTCGCTGGACTGGTCCCGCGAATTCGCGACCTGCGATGTCGAATATTACCAGCAGCAGCAGCATCTCTTCCTGGACTTCCTGGAAAAGGGCCTCGTGTACCGCAAGCAGTCCAAGGTGAACTGGGATCCTGTCGACAACACCGTTCTCGCCAACGAACAGGTCATCGACGGCCGCGGCTGGCGGTCCGGCGCGCTGGTCGAACAGCGCGAACTGACGCAGTGGTTCTTTAAGATCACCGATTTCAGCCAGGACCTGCTGGACGCGCTCGATACGCTCGACCAGTGGCCGGAAAAAGTGCGGCTGATGCAGAAGAACTGGATCGGCCGCTCTGAAGGTCTCACGATCCGCTGGGAGATTGTCCCGGAAACCGCACCTGCCGGCGAAACCGAAGTGGTGGTCTACACGACCCGTCCGGATACGCTGTTCGGCGCCTCCTTCCTGGCGATCGCGGCTGATCATCCGCTCGCCAAGGAGGCCGCGGGAAGGAATGCTGACATCGAGGCCTTCTGCGAGGAATGCCGCCGTGCCGGTACCTCTCTTGCCGCACTCGAGACGGCTGACAAAAAGGGCATGGATACCGGGATCCGTGTGAAGCACCCGCTCGATCCTTCCTGGGAGCTGCCGGTCTACGTCGCCAATTTCGTCTTGCTGGACTACGGCACGGGCGCCATCTTCGGCTGCCCCTCCGGCGACCAGCGAGACCTGGATTTCGCCCGCAAATATGGTCTGCCCGTCGTGCCGGTCGTCATGCCTGAGGACGGCGATGCCGCAAGCTTCACCATCGGCGATGTCGCCTATGACGGCGAGGGCGTGATGATCAACTCGCGCTTCCTTGATGGCAAGACGGCAGACGAAGCTTTCCAGATCGTTGCCGACAAGCTGTCGTCCACTCTGCTCGGCAATGCGCCGCAGGGCGAACGCAAGGTCAATTTCCGCCTGCGCGACTGGGGTATCTCCCGCCAGCGTTACTGGGGCTGCCCCATTCCGGTCATCCATTGCGATGACTGCGGCGTCATACCGGTTCCGAAAAAGGACCTGCCGGTAAAGCTGCCGCAGGATGTGACTTTCGATCAACCCGGTAATCCGCTGGATCGTCACCCGACCTGGCGGCACGTCGCCTGCCCGCAATGCGGCAAGGATGCGCGTCGTGAGACGGACACGATGGACACATTCGTCGATTCCAGCTGGTACTTCACCCGCTTCACGGCACCCTGGGAGAAGCAGCCGACCGACCCGGCTGCGGCCAATCGCTGGCTGCCGGTGGACCAGTATATCGGCGGTATCGAGCACGCGATCCTGCACCTGCTCTATTCGCGTTTTTTCACCCGCGCGATGCGCGAGACAGGCCATGTGGACGTCAAGGAGCCTTTCAAGGGTCTCTTCACCCAGGGGATGGTGGTCCACGAAACCTATAGCCGCGGCGCCGGCATGCATCGCGAATGGATTTCCCCCGCCGATATCCGTATCGAGGAGATTGACGGGAAGCGCAACGCCTATCTGCTGGAAGGCGGCGAAGAAATCACCATCGGCTCGATCGAAAAGATGTCGAAGTCGAAAAAGAACGTCGTGGACCCCGACGATATCATTGCCTCCTACGGCGCCGATACTGCCCGCTTCTTCGTTCTGTCAGACTCTCCGCCCGAGCGCGACGTGATCTGGTCGGAAGCTGGCGTTGAAGGTGCTCACCGCTTCACACAGCGGCTGTGGCGTCTGATTTCGGAAGCGGCTGAAGTGCTCTCCACTGTAGAACCGAAGACCGCGAAAGACGGCGAAGCCCTCGCAATCTCTCAGCTCGCCCACAAGACGCTGAAGGCGGTCCAGAACGACTATGACAGGCTTTGGTTCAACAAAGCAGTCGCCCGCATCTACGAACTCGTCAACGCACTGGCAGGCCCGCTGACGAAGGTCGCAGCCGGTGAAGGCGATGCAGCCTATCGGGCTGCCATCCGAAATGCCGCCGAGATCCTCATCCAGCTCGTTGCGCCCATGACGCCGCATCTGGCTGAGGAATGCTGGATGACCCTTGGCAACAAGGAGCTGATCGCCCATACGGCCTGGCCGGACTATGACCGATCGCTGGTCGTGGAGAACGACGTGATCCTGCCCGTACAAATCAACGGCAAGAAGCGCGCCGAATTGACAATTTCGCGCGACGCAGATCAGAATGCCGTCACCGAAGCCGTGCTGGAATTGGACGCGGTGAAGAGCGCCTTGAACGGCCAGGCACCCAAGAAAATCATCGTGGTTCCACAGAGGATTGTAAACATTGTCGTCTGATTTCGCCCGCAAGCTTGCGCGCCGCGCCGGCATCGTCACGATCCTTGTGTCCACGGCGTTTCTTTCCGCCTGCCAGGTTCGGCCGCTCTATTCCGAAAGCACCGGCGTTACCGAAAAGCTCGGCTCCGTCGGCTTTTCCGAAGCAAGTACACGTGTCGGACAGGTAGTTCGCAATCGTCTGATCTTCCTGGCTTCCCGCGGTGCCGGAGAAGTCGATAAGCCGAATTACATGGTTGATATGCAAGTTTCGTCATACGTTGCCGATACTTTGCTTGTTCAGTCCTCGGATACGTCTCGCGCGGGGCGCGCGACCGTGACGGTCAGCTATACGTTGCGGACGACGAAGGACAGTCAGATCATCAAGGCCGGTAGCCGCTCTGCAACATCTCTGGTTGACTTCCCCAGCCAGGAATTTGCCAAGCAGCGAGCAATTCTCGATGCGGAAAATCGCGCCGCCAATCAGGCGGCCGAATTCGTGGGAGCGGATCTCGCCGCCGCACTCAGCCGCTAAGGGAGCGGTGGCGTGGCGGAAATCAAATCCCATGAGTTCGAAGGGTTTCTGCAGAAATCCGCACGCCTGTACCGCATTTATCTGATCTATGGTCCGGACCGTGGACTCGTTTCCGAGCGCGCCGGTATGATCGCTGGAAAGACGGGCATAGATCAGAACGATCCGTTCTCCGTCACCAAGCTTGATGTCGGCGATCTACAGAAAGAGCCTGGCCGGTTGGTTGATGAAGCCCAATCCATCGGTCTTTTCGGCGGCGAAAAGCTGATATGGGTAAGGGGTGGCGCGAACGAGAAATATCTCGTCGATGCTGTCGCGTTTCTGTCCGGCGCTTCCCTTGAAGCAGTCAGCATCATCATCGAAGCAGGTGATCTGAAAAAGGGATCTGCCTTACGCAAGACAGTCGAGGCTGCTCGTAGCGCAACAGTTGCCATCCCCTGCTATGCTGACGACGGCCGCGCGCTGAACGCGCTGATCGACAACGAACTTTCCGCCGAAGGGTTGGGCATAACGCCTGCTGCCAGGCAAGCTCTCGTCGCGCTGATCGGGGGCGACAGAATTGCTTCCAGAAACGAAATTCGCAAACTGGCGCTCTATTGCCGAGGCGCGGGAACGATCGATGATCATCACGTTACCGAAATAATCGGGGACGCCAGTGCAATTTCGGTCGATGATGCTGTGGATGCGATATTGAGCGGCAACAGCAACAGTTTCCTACATGCGATGCAGAAGATCACCAGTTCCAAAACCTCGGTTTTTCTGGTTCTCCAAGCCTGCCTTCGACAATTTCAGCTTCTCGATACGATGCGCGCGGAGATGGATGACAAGAGACTGCCGCCCGCGCAGATCATGCAGACGTTGGGCAGACATCTTCATTTCCGCCGCAAGCCGATTATAGAGCAGGCATTAAAAAGCTGGAGCGCAGACGCCATCTCGCGTGAAACGAAGCGCCTGCAGGCAGCTGTCCTGCAAACGAGACAGCGTCAGATATTGGAAGACAGCATCGCCATGCAGACGTTGCTCTCCACGACACTGCAGTCGGCAAGACGCCCCCAAGCCTGATCAGCGGCGTTCCAGAAGCCGGCAGACTTCCTCGAGCTGCTCCAGGGACTTGTAGGAGATACGGATCTGACCGCCACTGGCCTTGTGATTGATGGATACATCAAGCCCGAGCGTATCCGATAGCGTGCGCTCCAGAGCCAGCGTATCGGAATCCTTCTGGTTTCTTTGAACAGGCGCGTGTGGCTCTGACTGAGCCTTGATGTCGTTCTGCGCAAGCTTCTCCGCATCGCGCACCGACATGCCCTTGGAAACAATTGTACGCGCGAGTGCGGAGGGGTCTGATGTCGAAACCAACGCACGCGCATGCCCCGCGGAAAGGCTCCCAGCAGCCAGCATGTCCCGAACGGGCTCGGGCAGCTTCAACAGGCGCAACGAATTGGCGACATGGCTGCGGCTCTTGCCGATAATCTCACCGAGATCATTTTGGGTATATCCATATTCGGCGATGAGCTGCTCATAGCCAAGCGCTTCTTCGAGAGCGTTGAGATCGGAGCGTTGAACGTTCTCAACGATCGCAATTTCCAGCGCCGTCTTGTCATCAACATCTCTGATAATAACAGGAATTTCAATCAAACCCGCCAGTTGGGCCGCCCGCCAACGTCTTTCGCCGGCTATGATTTCATAGCGGTCCCGCGCGAGCGTTCTGGCGACGATTGGCTGCACGATCCCATGCTGGCGGATCGAACTCGCAAGGTCGTGAAGCTCGGTGTCATCAAAGAAACGACGAGGGTTGCGAGGGTTGCGAGTGACGAACTCAATAGGGATCATCCGGTCGGCGCTGACCGTAGGCCGCTCCGCCTCGGCCGGAACAGGCTGATCCATTTCACCTATAAGGGCTGCGAGGCCGCGGCCAAGCCGTCTTTTCGATGTATCGTCATTCATGTTTAAAACTCGCTTACTCTGTCATGCACTCTTTCAAGCTGCCAGTCTCTGCCGCTCCCGCTGGATAACTTCCGATGCGAGCTGCAGATAGGCCTGGCTGCCGGCGCACTTGAGATCATAGAGAATAGCCGGCTTGCCGTATGAGGGCGCCTCTGAAACACGGACATTCCGCGGGATAAGTGTGTGATAGACCTTCTCACCGAGATGAGTCCGCACGTCGTTGACGACTTGCTGTGCAAGATTATTGCGAGCATCGAACATCGTCAGCACAATGCCTTGAATATCGAGCTGCGGATTGACCGTTCGGCGGACCTGGTTGACGGTCTCCAGAAGCTGGCTCAGACCTTCAAGCGCGAAGAACTCGCACTGCAGCGGCACCAGCACAGAATGGGCAGCCGCCATCGCATTCATTGTCAGCAGGTTGAAGGAAGGCGGGCAGTCGAGAAGAATGTAAGAAAAAGACACCGCTTCGGGGGACAACAATGCCTTTTTAAGCTTGAAGACGCGATCGCTCTGCTGCGAGATTTCCATCTCGACCCCGAGAAGATCCATCGTCGACGGAACAATGAAGAGATTAGGAACCGCCGTTTCCAACGCGGTCTCGGCGACACCAGCTTGCCCGACCATCAGATCGTAAGAAGAAAGCTTACGATTGCGTCGATCAATACCCAAACCAGTGCTTGCATTGCCCTGTGGGTCCAGATCGATAATCAGCACCCGCTCGCCAATGGCGGCGAGAGCGGTTGCCAAATTGATTGCGGTGGTCGTCTTGCCAACGCCACCCTTTTGATTTGCGATGGTGATAATCCGATTACGTTCGCCAGCCATTGCCGCAATATCCGTTTCGTTAAACCAGGCGCTGGAGACTTGATATTTCGAGAATTACAGAATCTTGCTCAACAGCGCTATTGTGTTCTAGCAGATCAAAAGTCCAGCGGCCATGTGCTTTCTGGATCTCTCTTTGGTAATCCCGGCCTTTATGAAAATATGCGCGATTATTTTCCTTTCCAACCATCCAGGGCGCCGCGTATTCAATCAGCTTATCGAGATCGGCTAGCGCACGGGCGGAAATAGCGTCGCAAGCAGCTATTGCTACCGGCGCATCTTCGATCCTGATAGCGTGCACCTCGCCTCGCGCGCCGGTTTCTCGCAAAGCAGTGCGCAGAAATGCCGCCTTCTTATTGTTGCTCTCCACCAGGTGAACCCAACCTTGTTGCTGTTCGGCCAGGAAGATCGCGGTGATCACACCCGGAAAACCGCCGCCGCTTCCGAGATCGATCCAGGTTTGCGGGTGAGGGGAGATCTGAAATATCTGCGCACTATCCGCGATATGCCGGTTCCACATATCACTCATGGTCGAAGGGGCGATGAGGTTGATCGCCTTGGCCCATTTCGTGAAAAGCTCTGCGAAATATTGCAGACGTTCTTGTGTTTCACGTGAAACACGCAATCCGTTTAATTCCATTCCCGAAGACTCTCAAACCTTGCAGCGACTACGCGACCTGCCCACGAACACTTTCACCGCGACGCAAGTGCACGAGCAAGAGCGAAATCGCCGCTGGCGTCATACCGTCCACTTTCAGAGCCTGAGCGATGTTGGCGGGCTTTTGTGTGTTGAGCTTATTCTTCAGCTCATTCGAGAGTCCCGATAGACTGCTGTAATCAAAGCTCTCAGGAATCAAGCGCGCCTCATCTCGCCGCTGTGCCTCGATGGCCGCGGTCTGACGATCCATATAAACCGAATAGATCGCCTCGATCTCCAGAGCCTCGACAACCTTCTTGGAGAAGGACTTCAGATCTCCCCACACCTGCTCCAACTGCGAAAACGCATATTCGGGATAGGACAGAAGTTCATAGGCAGTTCGGCGCTGGCCGTCGAGATTCAGATTAAGTCCTGCCTTACGCGCTTCATTCGGCGTAACGGATAAAGACTGAAGGAGCGTTCGACCGCTCTCCAACTCGTCTTGATATGCCGCAAAACGAGCTTGGCGTTCACTGGAAACACACCCAAGTTCGATCGCGCCTGGCGTAAGCCTCGCGTCAGCATTATCGGCGCGGAGTGTCAATCGATACTCCGCGCGAGACGTGAACATTCGATACGGCTCCGTAACACCCCGCGTCGTCAGGTCATCAATCATGACGCCGATATAGGAGTTTGTACGACTGAATATAAAAGGTTTGGAATTGCCACTCGACAATGCGGCGTTGAGACCTGCAGCAAGACCTTGGGCGCCGGCTTCCTCATAACCCGTCGTCCCGTTAATCTGACCAGCCAGGAAAAGCCCTGGTAGTTTTTTAACTTCCAATGTTGCTGTCAACTCTCTTGGATCGACATGGTCATATTCAATCGCGTAGCCAGGATGTAATATTTCTACGCGCTCCAAACCAGGAATCGTCCTGATGAACGCGGCTTGAACGTCGGCCGGCAGCGACGTTGAAATCCCGTTTGGATAAACGGTATTGTCGTCAAGCCCTTCAGGTTCCAAGAAAATCTGATGTCCGTCCCTCTCACCAAATTTAACGAGCTTGTCTTCAATCGATGGGCAATATCGCGGACCGACACCTTCGATCTGTCCAGAATACATCGCCGATTTTTGCAGGTTAGAGACGATGATACGGTGCGTCGCCTCTGTCGTTCGCGTTACGCCGCATTCGACCTGTGGATTCACGATCCGATCGGTCATGAAGGAGAACGGCACCAGCTCGTCATCGGCAGTCTGACGCCCGACAGATTCCCAATCAATCGTTTTCCCGTTCAAGCGAGCCGGTGTCCCTGTCTTAAGACGGCCCAGCTTCAAACCCAATTGCAGGAACGTCGTTGAAAGCCCCATCGAAGGTGGCTCCCCGGTGCGGCCTGCAGGTGTCTTCTCATTTCCTATATGGATAAGTCCCCGAAGGAACGTGCCTGTCGTAATAACAACCGACGGGCCTACGATGAGCCTTCCGTCTTTCATTATTACGCCAGCGACTCGATTGCCTTTGATATCCAGATCAAATGCGTCGCCTTCGATCACATCAAGGTTCTCAATTGCCTCGATGGCAGTCAACATGGCGAGTCGATAGAGCCTACGATCGGCTTGGGTGCGCGGACCACGAACCGCTGCACCCTTCTTCTTATTCAACATACGAAACTGGATACCTGCTGCATCAGCAATACGGCCCATAAGACCATCCATCGCATCAATCTCGCGAACAAGATGGCCCTTGCCAAGCCCGCCGATGGCCGGATTGCAGGACATTACGCCGATCGTGTCGCGCCGATGCGTGATCAAGGCAGTTTTTGCGCCCATCCTCGCGGCAGCCGCGGCTGCTTCCGATCCGGCATGACCGCCTCCGATCACGATAACGTCATAACTACTGGCGCTCATGCGCTACTCCACAAAAGGTTTCACGTGAAACTTCTCACGCCGCTGCCACCGGCGTTCCACGTGAATCATTTTCCGATACAAAACTCCGAAAAGATGACGCCAAGAAGATCTTCAACGTCGACCCGTCCGGTGATGCGCCCCAGATGATCACCGGCGAGCCTTAAAGATTCCGCCCTGATCTCCAGGCTTTGCTCTGCCTGATCGATTGCCGCCGATAGGGCAATCAGGCATTTCGAGAGCGAATCCTTATGCCGCTCCCGTGTCGGAACGGATAGAGACAATCCCTCAAACTTCTGTTCGATGAAGGAAGAAACAAAGTCCCGAAGTTCCGGAAGGCCTTCACCTGTCATTGTAGAAATCTGAAGGTCGTATGAAACAGTTGAAGGATATAGGTCCCGCTTGGTGCCGACAATAACATGCGATGAAGCGCGTTCCAAGTCGATAGGATCTATTGGTGATGGCGACCCCATGTCAGTCAGAAAGAGCACGAGATCAGCATTGTTCAACGCCAGCTGTGCTCTCTTGATACCTTCCTGCTCCACTATATCGCCGGTGTCTCTCAGACCCGCTGTGTCATAAAGCTTGACCAGATAGCCATTCAGATTGATATCGACATGAAGCACGTCGCGCGTCGTGCCTGCTATGTCGGTAACGATCGCCACGTCCCTTTGCGCAAACCAGTTCATCAGGCTGGACTTTCCAGCATTGGGCGCCCCGGCAATAACAACTTTAAAACCATCTCGGACAATCTCTCCCATTTCGGCATGAGAAAGATGATCCTCCATCTCTCGCCGAAGCTCCGCCAGCGACACCCAGATCTGATCCGCTACAGAGCCGGGAACATCGTCTTCATCCGGAAAGTCCAGTTCGGCTTCAATCAAAGCGCGGGAGCGCGTAATTCGTTCCGCCCACGAATCGTATAGGCGCGACAGACCGCCCGAGCTCTGCTCCAGCGCTAGGCGACGCTGCATTTCCGTCTCAGCCGCTATAAGGTCCGCTAACCCCTCGACCTCAACGAGGTCAAGCTTGCCGTTCTCAAAGGCGCGACGGCTGAATTCGCCTTCCATTGCAAGTCTGGTTCCGGAGAATGTTGCCAGTTCTCTCGAGAGAGCCGTTATAACTGCTCTGGAACCATGAACTTGGAATTCGGCGGAGTCCTCGCCGGTAAAGGAAGCCGGACCAGGAAAGAAAAGAACCAGCCCGGCATCGATCGGAAAACCGTTCCGAGTCCGAATCGTTCTGTAGGCGGCCGTTCGCGGTGATGGAATCCGACCAACCAGTGCCTCGAGGATAGAACAGGTCTGGGGGCCACTGACACGAACAACCGACACACCTGACGGCGGGGCGCCACTCGAAAGAGCAAATATGGTGTCGTTCCACGTTTCCATATGGTCTTCAGCCTATCGGTTCGTTTCCGAATCAATTCGAAACAGAAAAGGCCGGCAGTCGTGTGAACGACTCACCAGCCTCAGTCTGAGGAATCCGGCTAATAATCAGGTATTCATCGAGTCGAAGAAGTCACCATTATTCTTCGTCTGTTTCAGCTTGTCGATGAGGAATTCAATCGCATCGGTCGTTCCCATCGGAGCGAGGATACGGCGCAGAACGAAGATCTTCTGCAGATCCTGACGCGGAACGAGCAGGTCCTCCTTGCGCGTGCCCGACTTGAGAATATCCATGGCCGGGAAGATACGCTTGTCAGCGACCTTACGGTCGAGAACGATTTCAGAGTTACCGGTGCCCTTGAACTCTTCGAAGATAACTTCGTCCATGCGGCTACCGGTGTCGATGAGAGCCGTTGCAATGATGGTCAGCGAACCACCTTCTTCAATGTTACGTGCTGCACCGAAGAAGCGCTTCGGGCGCTGGAGCGCGTTGGCGTCGACACCACCAGTCAGAACCTTACCGGACGAAGGAACGACGGTATTGTAGGCGCGGCCAAGGCGGGTGATGGAATCGAGCAGGATGACAACGTCGCGGCCGTGCTCCACGAGTCGCTTGGCCTTTTCGATCACCATTTCGGCGACCTGGACGTGCCGAACCGCCGGCTCGTCAAATGTAGAAGAAATAACTTCGCCGCGGACCGAACGCTGCATATCCGTGACTTCTTCCGGACGTTCATCGATCAGCAGAACGATCAGATAGCATTCCGGATGGTTGGCGGTGATTGAGTGAGCGATGTTCTGCAGGAGAACCGTCTTACCCGTACGCGGCGGAGCAACGATCAGGCCGCGCTGTCCCTTGCCGAGAGGCGCCACGAGATCGATCACGCGGGGCGAAAGATCCTTGGAGGTTGGAACATCCAGTTCCATCTTGAAACGGTCGTTCGGATAGAGCGGCGTCAGGTTGTCGAAGTGAACCTTATGACGGATCTTTTCGGGATCATCGAAATTGATTGTGTTGACCTTGAGAAGCGCGAAATAGCGTTCGCCTTCCTTCGGACCGCGGATGGGACCCTCGACCGTATCGCCGGTCTTCAGAGAGAAGCGGCGGATCTGGGAGGGAGAGATGTAGATATCGTCCGGACCGGGCAGATAGTTAGCATTTGCGGAGCGCAGAAACCCGAAACCATCCTGCAGGACTTCAACGACGCCTTCGCCGATAATTTCGATATCCTGACTGGCAAGAACCTTGAGGATTGCAAACATGAGCTCCTGCTTGCGCATCGTGCTCGCATTTTCGACCTCGAGCGATTCGGCAAAAGCCAGAAGATCCGTCGGGGATTTACTCTTAAGTTCCTGAAGCTTCATTTCAGCCATGAAGTGACCAATACTCGTTATTTTATAAGGGGAAAGGCGATGTTGGGTCGTATTCGGTACTGCGAAAGGGGCTCGCAGGCGACTGAACTCTACACACATGCCACGAAGATGAGATGGCCGGAAAATAGCGAGTCGGAACCCGACCCGCAAGGGGGCTGCTTAAAATGACTGAAATTTAACCTCAGCAACCCCTGGGCTTCAAAAAGGCTTCACCACCACCAGGATGACGATGAGGATCATCAGTGCTGTTGGCGCCTCGTTCATGAAGCGCCAGTAACGTGCCGAGCGACGGTTTTCATCCCGTTCGAACGCCCGCACGGCTCTGCTGAAAAAGACATGGACGATTGTCAGGAGGACAACCAACCCGATCTTCGCATGTAGCCAGCCGCCGTGGAAACCATAGACCGACCAGGCGAGATAAAGACCAAGGATCCAGGTCAGCATCATCGCCGGGTTCATGATGATCTTGAGCAGCCGCCGCTCCATCACCTTGAAGGTCTCGGATTGAACCGAGCCAGGTTCTGCATCGGTGT
This sequence comes from Rhizobium sp. YAF28, assembly GCF_052113285.1. Classification (NCBI taxonomy): domain Bacteria; kingdom Pseudomonadati; phylum Pseudomonadota; class Alphaproteobacteria; order Hyphomicrobiales; family Rhizobiaceae; genus Rhizobium; species Rhizobium sp. YAF28. The sequence goes on from NZ_JBFRCX010000003.1 coordinate 424,311, forward strand.
GGTAGATGAAAAGACGAGGCATGTAGAAAAGCCCCGCCATCCACGAGATCACGGCAATGATGTGAAGCGCCTTGATCCAAAGATAGAGATTATCAGGATTCCAGACGAACAGTCCGACAGCCAGAAGAGCGAAGAAGGCCAGCGCAAAATGGGCACGCCGGCGGGCATAGGCACCCGGCTTTTGATCCGTCTGCTTTTCCATCACGCAGCACCCATGCCACGCACGCGATCGACAAGAAGGCGTACATTCTCCGGATCCGCTTGCGGCGTGATGCCATGACCGAGATTGAAGATCAGCGGTCCGTTTCCGAGCGCTTGAAGAATATCGTCGATACCTTCCTCCAGCGAACGACCGCCAGCCACGACACGCATCGGATCGAGATTGCCCTGCACGGGTCCGTCCCTCTGCAGCTCGGCCGCAAAGGCAAGTGGTACGGACCAATCGAGCCCGATCGCATCCGCTCCGGTTTTCTGCCGGTAAGTCTTGAGCATGTAGCCCGCGCCTTTGGCAAAGGCGATGATCCGCGCCTGCGGCCGCCGTGCCCTGATCGAAGCGATCATGCGCGTCACGGGACGGATTGCGAAAGCTTCAAATTCCCTCTCGCCGAGAACACCGGCCCAGGAATCGAAGATTTGCACCGCATCAGCGCCAGCATCGATCTGCGCCACGAGATAATCTGCAGAGACATCCGCGAGCAGCGTCAACAGATATTCGAAGGCGCGCGGATGCCTGTAGGCGAAGAGGCGAGCGGGTGCCTGATCCGGCGTGCCATGACCAGCAATCATGTATGTCGCAACCGTCCAGGGCGCGCCACAGAAGCCAAGGAGGGTTGTCTCGGTGGGCAGCTCATTCCTCAGGCGCTTCACCGTCTCCAGAACTGGCTGCAGGTAATCGACAACGCTTTCTCCATCCAGGCCGGCGATACCCGCCTCGTCGATCGGATCCATCTCAGGGCCATGCCCCTCGGTAAAGCGTACATTGCGCTTCATCGCATCGGGGATGACCAGGATATCAGAAAACAGGATGGCGGCATCAAAGCCATAGCGGCGTATCGGCTGAAGCGTGACCTCGACGGCATGATCAGGCGAATAACAGAGATCGAGGAAACTTCCCGCCTTCGCGCGCGTTTCCCTGTACTCGGGCAGATATCGACCCGCCTGCCTCATGAGCCAGAGGGGTGGGGGCGTCAGGGTCTCGCCATCAAGAACCCGCATAATTTTCCGGCGCGTTTCGCTCAAGCGCTTCTTCCCTATAAAAATACAAAGATATTTTAAAAGGTTTCTATTTCTTAGAGTCGGTGTCTATCAAGGATTAAAATCCATCCACCGACAGCGCGATTTGTCACGCAGGCTCGGTTAGCGGGAACCAAGATTCGTATATTTGCGCTTAAAGCGGTAGGAAACTCGAATCCCGCAGAGATTCCAGAAGCTTCCAGGAATTCATTTTGTCACCCATCTTGTGGATAAGCTGTGCATTGTTTTGGGAAGCATAACCACAGTCCCCACACTCCACAGGTATCTCTGAAACGACCTCCGAAAGTTCCGGATGTGGATAAGGAGGCATGTTTTCCCTTGCCTCGATCCCGGCCACGCCATTAGCTCTTCGCTGTCCAGTCTTTTCAACAGGCAGCGGAAAATAGCGTGGAGAACAGAACGAACTTCTTCCATCTGCATCTGATTTCTGACTCGACCGGGGAGACTCTGATCTCCGCCGGCCGTGCCGCGTCGGCGCAGTTCAAGTCTTCTCAGCCGATCGAACACGTCTATCCGCTGATCAGAAACCGCAAGCAGCTGATGCCGGTGCTTCAGGCGATCGACAGTGAACCCGGCATTGTTCTCTACACGATCGTCGATCCGGAGCTTGCCAGCATCATTGATGAACGCTGCGCAGAAATGGGCGTGGCCTCGGTCAATGTTTTGGAACCGGTTATCGGCGCGTTCCAGATCTATCTCGGCGCTCCCTCCAGAAGGCGGGTCGGCGCTCAGCACGTGATGAACGCCGGCTACTTCGCGCGCATCGAAGCGCTGAATTTCACGATGGACCATGATGATGGTCAGATGCCGGAGGATTATAATGAGGCCGACGTCGTCATCGTCGGCATTAGCCGTACGTCGAAGACGCCGACCAGCATTTATCTCGCAAACCGTGGCATCAAGACCGCGAATATCCCGATCGTCTATGGCGTGCCCTTGCCCGAGGCTTTGGCGGCAGCGACCAAACCGCTGATAGTCTGCCTCATCGCCACCACGGATCGGATTTCTCAAGTCCGTGAAAATCGTCTGCTCGGATCGACGCCGGGTTTCGACCAGGAACACTATACCGACCGTGCAGCAATCTCGGAGGAGCTGAAGTATGCGCGCTCTCTTTGTGCCCGCCATAACTGGCCGATGATCGACGTCACTCGGCGCTCGATCGAGGAAACGGCTGCGGCGATCGTTGCCCTGCGGCCGAAGCTGCGTTAAGCGCTGAACAACTGAATCGCTCCCGAGGAACTGGGATGACACCAAAGCTCGTTCTCGCATCGTCGAGCCCATTCCGGCGGATGCTGATGGAAAATGCCGGTCTGGCTTTTGAAGCGCATGCCGCTCACATCGATGAGCGGGCAATCGAGGCTCCTCTGGAAAAATCGGGCGCCACACCCGATCAGGTGGCGCTCGTTCTTGCCGAAGCAAAGGCGGATGAGGTCAGCCGGCGCTTCGGCGGTGCACTCGTCATCGGCTCGGATCAGACGATGTCGCTTGGCGCTCAGGTCTTTCACAAGCCGAAGGATATGGCGGATGCAGCCAATCATCTGAGCATGCTTGGCGGCAGAACACACAGCTTGAACAGCGCGATTGCGATTGTCAGAGATGGCGGAGTCCTATGGCAACACGTGGCGCATGCGGAACTGACGATGCGTCCGCTGACCGATGATTTTATCGCGCGCCATCTCAAGCGCGTGGGACCAAAGGCTCTGGCAAGCGTCGGTGCCTATCAGCTTGAGGGGGAAGGGATCCAGCTGTTCGAGAAGATCGACGGAGATTATTTCACGATCCTCGGTCTGCCGATGTTGCCTCTCCTCGCAAAACTCCGGGAACTGGATGCGATCGATGGATGATTCACGTGAAACACATGGGCCGAAAGCGTTTGTCACGGGTTTTCCCGTCAAGCATTCGCGCTCACCATTGATCCACGGCTACTGGCTGAAGACGCTCGATCTGCCCGGCAGCTATCGGGCGCATGAGGTTGCCCCGGAAATCTTTGCGGATTTCATCGCCTCGTTAAGGAACGGCAGTGCCGGTTTCGTTGGCGGCAATGTCACGATTCCGCACAAGGAGATGGCGTTCAAACTGGCGGACCAACCGGATGAGCTTTCGGAAGAACTCGGCGCATCGAATACGCTGTGGCTGGAGGATGGAAAACTTCTTGCGACGAACACGGACGGCCGCGGCTTTACCGCCAATCTCGATGAACGCCATCCCGGCTGGGACCGACATGACCGAGTCGTCATCTTCGGTGCCGGCGGTGCAAGTCGCGCTGTCATTCAGGCGGTCCGCGACCGCGGCTTCAAAGAAATCCACGTCGTCAACCGCACAGTCGAGCGGGCGCAGGAACTGGCCGACCGCTTCGGCCCGAAGGTCCATGCGCATCCGACCGCAGCACTCGCCGAAGTAATGACCGGGGCGGGGCTGTTCATCAACACCACCTCTCTCGGCATGGATGGAGAGGCGGCACCCGCCATTGATTTCTCGCCAATGCTTTCGGACGCAGTCGTCACGGATATTGTCTATGTGCCGCTGAAAACACCGATCCTCGCACAGGCAGAGGAACAAGGTTTTGCCATCGTAGATGGCCTCGGCATGCTCCTGCACCAGGCGGTTCCGGGATTTGAAAAATGGTTCGGCATGCGGCCTGTCGTTGATGAAACGCTGCGCGCATTGATAACAGCGGATATGGAAAAACACTGATGCTGAAGATCGGCCTCACTGGCTCCATCGGAATGGGCAAGTCGACGGCGGCGAAGCTCTTTGCCGAGGCCGGCGTCGCGGTCAACGATTCTGACGCTGTTGTGCACGATCTCTATGCGGGTGAAGCGGCACCTCTGGTCGATGCAGCTTTCCCCGGCACGATGAAGAACGGTACCGTCGACCGTCAGAAACTTGGCCGGCAACTCGCTCGAGATCCAGCTGGCTTCAAGCGGCTCGAACAGATTGTTCATCCCTTGGTGCGCAAGCGGGAGAGTGAATTCCTGGCACGGCAGGAGGCCGCGGGAGCAGATATGGTCCTGCTCGACATCCCTCTGCTTTTCGAAACCGACGCCGATCAGAGGGTGGATGTTATTGTCGTCGTCAGCGCCGATCCACAGATTCAGCGGGAGAGGGTGCTTGCGCGGCCGAACATGACGGAAGAAAAATTCAATATGATTCTCTCCCGCCAGATATCAGATACAGAAAAACGCCGTCGGGCCGACTACATCGTGGATAGCAGCCACAGCATCGAGACGACAAGAAAACAGGTGGCAGATATCGTCGCCGACTTGAAGAAGCGGATAGCGAAGGAAGAAGTCCCACATGCGTGAGATCATTTTCGATACGGAAACCACCGGCCTCGACAACCGCATGGACCGCATCATCGAAATCGGCGGTATTGAACTCTTCAATCATTTTCCGACAGGAAGGACGCTCCACCTCTTCGTCAATCCGGGTGATCAGAAGGTTCATCCCGATGCGCTCGCCGTCCACGGCATCAGCGACGAATTCCTGAAGGACAAGCCGCCTTTTGCCGATGTCTTCGAGCAGATTCTGGAATTCTTCGGCGACGGCAAGTGGATCGCCCACAACGCCACTTTCGACATGGGCTTTGTGAATGCCGAGCTTGCCAGGCTCGGCATTCCGCCGATCCTGCCGGATCGCGTCGTCGACACGCTCTCGCTTGCCCGGCGCAAGCATCCAATGGGGCCGAACTCGCTCGATGCTCTCTGCCGCCGTTACGGCATCGACAACTCGCACCGTACCAAACACGGCGCTCTCCTCGACTCCGAACTTCTCGCCGAAGTCTATATCGAGATGATCGGCGGCCGGCAGGCTGCACTGGGGCTCGGCGTTGCGGGATCTGCGAGCCAGAACAAGAGCGATGCCGAGGTGGAAGAAGTCGTCGTCGCTGCCATCATGGAGAGGCCGCGGTCGTTGGCGCCGCGATTGAGCGAAGCGGAAGTTGAGGCACATGACGCTCTCATCGCCAAGCTTGGTCAAAAGGCCGTCTGGTCGAAATACGATCAGCTCAACTGAAAATAAAAATGCCCGGGTTTGCCCGGGCATTTGAGTTCGAGAGCCTGTAAAACCGGCTTAGTTCGGAACGGCCTGAACCTTGGAGCGGGCCTGTTCTTCGGCAACGCGCTGTGCGAACATCTGTGCGAAATCGATCGGGTCGATCATCAGCGGCGGGAAGCCGCCATTGCGCGTGACGTCGGCAATGATCTGGCGGGCAAACGGGAAGAGCATGCGCGGGCACTCGATGAAGAGAACCGGCAGCATGTGCTCCTGCGGGAAGCCGGCAACGCGGAAGACGCCGCCATAGACGAGCTCGGTGTGGAAGACCGTCTTGTCGCCTTCCTTGGCTTCAGCGATCAGCGAAAGCACGACATCGAAATCCGTTTCGGACAGCGGATTGGCATTGACGTTTACATTGATGTTGATCGCCGGTGCCTTGTCGCGGGCCTGAAGCGAGCGCGGTGCGCCCGGGTTTTCGAAGGAAAGATCCTTGACGTACTGGGCAAGGATCGAAAGGGTCGGGCTCGCTGCGCCGTTGCTGCTGTTATCGTCTGCCATGGGATTTTCCTCGAGGGGCATTGAATGGTGCCGCCATCTAACATTTCGGGAATAGGCTTACAACCCTGGGCGTCCGGCGCAGTTAATGCGCCGCCATATCAGTCTCCGAGCCGTTTGCCGGACCAGGGCGACTTGCCGTTCGGTTCCCGATGATAGTCCTCTTCATCGAGATCGACCACCTTTGAATCGCCCGGCTTGCCTCGAAATTCCGAACGCGAGGAAGCCGAAAAACCGTCGCCGCTCGCGCCAACGACAACGAAACGCTTTGCGATCGACCGCCAGAGCAGATTGCGAACCTGCGGGATAAGAAGCAGGATCGCCAGTATATCGGACAGAAAGCCCGGGATGATGAAGAGCAGCGAGGCGATGACAGTCATCGCCGGATTGAGCAGCTCCCGCCCGGGCACGGTACCGCTGCGCCCTTCGGCGGACATGCGGCGCAGGATGCCAATACCCTGCCGGCGCAAGAGGAAGGAGCCGACGACAAAGCCCAGTACGACAAGCGCCAGCGTCGCGGCAAGTCCGATTGCGCGGCCGACAATTACGAAGCCAGCGATCTCGGCAAGCGGCAGAAGCAGCGCGAAAACCGGCAGCATGGAAAAACGCATCTCTTTACCCCGAGTGGCTCGGGCTCCTCTTGGCACTGGCGAAGATACCAGCCATGATTTGAATCATTCGTATAGCCGGACTATATGGGGGTAGAAATCAGGGATGTTAACAGTGAACGGCGGGATATGAGTTCAAACGACTTCATCACATTATTTTTCTTGGTGGCGGCGGTGCTGATTTTCTTTCAGCTTCGATCCGTTCTCGGACGCCGCACGGGAAATGAGAAGCCGCCGCGTGATCTCTATACGCCACGGGATGCCGCGCAGAACGACAGCGCCGATGCCGGCAAGGTCGTAACCCTGCCGCGGCGCGATGTGAACGGAGAAGAGGAAGACCGCTTTTCCGCCATCGACGCTTTCGCACCGGCCGGCACGCCGCTGAACGAATCGCTGCGCGCGCTCAACAGAGCCGATCCCTCCTTCGACCCGAAGGAATTCTTGAATGGCGCCCGTATGGCCTACGAGATGATCGTCATGGCCTTTGCTGATGGTGACCGCAAATCGCTGAAGAACCTTCTCTCCCGAGAAGTCTATGACGGCTTCGACGCGGCGATCAGCGATCGCGAAAACAAGGGCGAGAAGATGAAGTCCACTTTCGTGGGCATCGACAAGGCTGAGATCACCCATGCCGAGACCAAGGGCAGCGAGGCGCAGATCACCGTGCGCATCATCAGTCAGCTGATCTCTGCCTCCTACGACAAGAACGACACGCTGATCGACGGCGATGCAGAGAATGTCGCGGAGGTCAACGATCTCTGGACGTTCGCTCGCGATACGCGATCGCGCGACCCCAACTGGAAACTCGTCGCGACTGAATCGGAACATGACTGACGCCGCCGGCTTTGCCCTTCAGGCAGTCAGTTTCGACGCAATGGAAGGCTGGAGGGATGATGATCCCTCCAGCCTTTTTGAAGTCATGGCTACCTGTCGCCGGCATATTTCCGAAACGAAACCTTATCGTAACGGTTCGCTGGGGCTGAGTTCAGCCGATCTCCTTCCATTGCTGGAGGAAGCAGAGACATTTCGCCCGTCTTCGCCGGAGGAAGCGCGTGGCTTTTTTGAAAAACACTGCCAGCCATTCCGGATTGTCCGGGCTGACGGCGTCAGTGGTTTCGTCACCGCCTTCTACGAACCCGAAATTGAAGTTTCCGACAGACAGGATGCGACCTTCCGTTTTCCGATCTACCGGCGCCCGGATGATCTCATCGATCTCGATGATCAAAATCGTCCCGCGCAGTTTGATGGCTCCTACGCATTTGGACGCTTGCGTGATGGGCTGATCGATGCCTATCCGGATCGCCACGACATCGATCAGGGCTATCTTGAGGGCCGTGGTCTTGAGATCGCCTGGGCGAAATCGAAGGTCGATCTTTTCTTCGTCCACGTGCAGGGCGCTGCCCGTCTGCGCTATCCGGATGGCAGGATCGGCCGCATCACCTACGCCGCAAAAGCCGGCCACCCATTTTCGGCGATCGGCAAGCTATTGATCGACCGTGGCGAGATCGAGCGCGCGAAAATTTCCATGCAGTCGGTCCGCGCATGGCTTGCCACACATCCGGACCAAGTCGACGAAGTCCTCCGGCATAACCGATCCTATATTTTCTTCCGGGACGCACCGGTGGACAATCCGAATGCCGGACCGATCGCCGCCGCGAAGGTGCCGCTGCTTGCGGGGCGTTCGCTCGCCGTCGACCGCCTGATCCATACTTTCGGTTTTCCATTCTTCATCCGCTCCGAAAGCCTGACGCATCTCGATGCCGGTAAGCCGTTTCAACGGCTGATGCTGGCGCTGGACACTGGTTCGGCAATTGTCGGCCCCGCGCGCGGCGACATTTTCACCGGTTCGGGCCATGCTGCAGGCGAGTTGGCGGGAACAGTACGCAACGATGCCGATTTCGCAATTCTCATCCCAAATGCCGCTGCAGCGAGGTTCCTCTGATGGCGAAGGACCGCAAGCTCAGCTCAGACGAGAGAATCCTCTGGGGAAGGGTAGCCCGCAGTACCCGGCCCATGCCAGGCAAGACGGATGAACTGACTGCGCTCGACGCCTTCCTGGCGGAGGCCGAAGCGGCAGCCGAACAGGAAAAGGCGGAAAAGCAGAAGACGGCCACGCCACTTCCGCAGCAACCGGTAGCTCAGACGCCTGTAAAACAGCCCTCGGGCGTCCACCATCCACTGGAGCGGCCGGTCAAGCGCAAGATCGCCAAAGGAAAACTGGCGCTGGAAGCACGGATCGATCTTCACGGCATGGTCCAGAGCGAAGCGCATTCCTTCCTGCTCGATTTCCTGATCCGTGCGCATGAACGCGGCATGCGGCACGTCCTCGTCATCACAGGCAAGGGCAGCTCCATGGGCAGCGAAGGCGCCTTGAAGCGCGCAGTGCCGCTCTGGTTCTCCAAGCCGGAATTCCGTTTTCTGATTTCGTCCTATGAGCCAGCGGCCCAACATCATGGTGGCGCGGGCGCCCTCTATATCCGCCTCTCGCGGCGGGCCGGGGAAACATCGTGACGCCGTTTGCAGAAGCAGTTCGCAAGCTGCGCGCCCGCAAGGGCGTGACGCAGAAACAGATGGCGGCGGCGCTCAATGTTTCGCCTGCCTATCTCTCGGCGCTCGAGCATGGAAAGCGCGGCGTGCCAAGCTTCGATCTGCTGCAGCGCATCGCCGGCTACTTCAACATCATCTGGGACGAGGCCGAAGAACTCTTCCTCGTTGCCGGCTCTTCCGATCCGCGCGTGGTCGTCGATACCTCGGGCCTGCCGCCCGAATATACCGAATTTGCCAATCGTCTGGCCAAGCGAATTCGCAGCCTTGACAGCGCCGATATCGCCCGGTTATCGGCGCTTCTTGAAAATGACGGCAAAGGGGACGGAAAAGCGTCATAATCCCCTGATTTATGCCTTGTTTTAGGGCCTTGCCATTGGGAACTCGCTGCAAAAAACCTATATTCGACATTGAAAAAGCCGGTGATTCGCAAGGCGCGCCGTTGCTTACGACAACAGGGAAAACCTCGACAGAATGACCGATGCACCCGCGACGGAAAACGGCGTAAACACCGAATATGGCGCAGACTCCATCAAGGTCCTGAAGGGCCTCGATGCCGTGCGCAAGCGCCCCGGTATGTATATCGGCGATACCGACGACGGCTCGGGCCTCCACCACATGGTCTATGAAGTCGTCGATAACGCGATCGATGAAGCGTTGGCCGGCCATGCCGACATCGTCACCGTTGCGCTCAATCCCGATGGCTCTGTGACCGTGACGGACAACGGCCGCGGCATCCCGACCGATATTCACAGCGGCGAAGGCGTGTCGGCAGCCGAGGTCATCATGACCCAGCTCCATGCCGGCGGTAAGTTCGACCAGAATTCCTATAAAGTTTCGGGTGGTCTGCACGGCGTCGGCGTTTCGGTGGTCAATGCACTGTCCGTCTGGCTGAAGCTGAAGATCCGTCGCCAGGGCAAGGTTCATGAGATGAGCTTCACCCACGGCGTTGCGGATGCTCCGTTGAAGGTGACGGGCGAAGCGGGCAACGAGACCGGCACGGAAGTCAGCTTCATGCCGAGCACCGGAACCTTCACCATGACGGAGTTCGACTACGGCACACTTGAGCACCGCCTGCGAGAGCTGGCCTTCCTCAACTCCGGCGTCCGCATTCTGCTGACGGACAAGCGCCATTCCGACATCAAGCAGGAAGAGATGATGTATGACGGCGGCCTCGAGGCCTTCGTTTCCTATCTCGACCGCGCCAAGAAACCGCTCGTCGAAAAGCCCGTCGCGATCCGCGGCGAGAAGGATGGCATTACCGTCGAGGTGGCCATGTGGTGGAACGACAGCTATCACGAGAACGTGCTTTGCTTCACCAACAACATCCCCCAGCGCGATGGCGGCACGCATATGGCCGGCTTCCGCGCCGCACTGACGCGTCAGGTCGTTTCCTATGCCGATAATTCCGGCATTACGAAAAAGGAAAAGGTGACGCTGCAGGGCGAAGATTGTCGCGAAGGTCTGACCGCAGTCTTGTCGGTCAAGGTACCGGATCCAAAATTCTCATCGCAGACGAAAGACAAACTTGTTTCGTCGGAAGTTCGCCCTGTCGTCGAAAGCCTCGTCAATGAGGCCTTGAATACCTGGTTCGAGGAACATCCGAGCGAAGCCAAGATTCTCGTCGGCAAGGTCGTTGAAGCCGCCGCCGCCCGTGAAGCCGCCCGCAAGGCGCGCGAACTGACGCGCCGCAAGGGTGCGCTCGATATCGCCTCGCTGCCCGGCAAGCTCGCCGACTGCTCGGAGCGCGATCCGGCCAAGTCTGAAGTCTTCCTCGTCGAGGGTGACTCGGCAGGCGGTTCTGCAAAGCAGGGGCGCTCGCGCGAAAATCAGGCGATCCTGCCGCTGCGCGGCAAGATCCTGAATGTCGAGCGTGCACGCTTCGACAAGATGCTGTCGAGCCAGGAAATCGGCACGCTTATCACTGCGCTCGGCACCGGAATCGGCAAGGACGAGTTCAATGTCGAAAAGCTGCGCTACCATAAGATCATCATCATGACGGATGCCGACGTCGACGGCGCTCACATTCGCACGCTGCTGCTCACCTTCTTCTTCCGCCAGATGCCGGAACTGATCGAGCGCGGCCACCTCTACATCGCCCAGCCGCCGCTCTATAAGGTGTCGCGTGGCAAGTCGGTCCAGTACGTCAAGAACGAAAAAGCGCTGGAAGATTATCTGATCGGCCAGGGTCTGGAAGATGCGGCGCTGAAGCTCGCCAGCGGCGAAGTCCGTGTCGGCCAGGATCTGAATGAGGTCATTCACGATGCCCTGCGCCTGCGCGCGCTACTCGACAACCTGCATTCGCGCTACAATCGTGCGGTCGTCGAACAGGCGGCAATCGCCGGCGCGCTCAATGCCGAAACCGTCAGCAATGCCGAACGTGCCCAGGAACTGGCAATCGAGGTGGCAAAGCGTCTCGACATCATCGCCGAGGAAACCGAGCGTGGTTGGGAAGGCAGCCTCACCAGCGAGGGCGGTATCCGCCTCGAGCGCATGGTTCGCGGCGTCAAGGAGGTCATCGTGCTCGATATGGCGCTGATCGGCTCCCAGGATGCCCGTTTTATCGACCAGCTCACGCCGCGGATGAAGGAAATCTATCAGACGCCGCCGGCGCTGAGCCGACGGGATGGCGATGTCGAAATTTCCGGTCCACGCGCCCTTCTCGATGCAGTTTTCGCAAGCGGCCGGAAGGGCCTGACGATGCAGCGCTATAAGGGTCTCGGCGAAATGAACGCCGAACAGCTCTGGGAAACGACGCTCGATCCGAACGTTCGCTCGCTGCTGCAGGTCAAGGTCAACGATGCGACCGATGCCGACGGCCTTTTTGCGCGCCTGATGGGCGATGAAGTCGAGCCGCGGCGCGAATTCATCCAGGACAATGCGCTGAGCGTCGCAAACCTCGATATCTGACCAAAAATCAGTCGCGAAAAAGCCCCGCAGCCATCAGGCTTGCGGGGCTTTTTATTTGGCGATCAATCGTTGCCGATGAAATGGCCGTTGAAGACGACCTCCGAGAGCGGCTTGCGCTGGCTCGGGAATTCGCGCTCCCGGTTGCGCTCGGAAAGGATGCTCTTGTCGGCGATGCGACCGACGGCAATGCCGGCTTCAACGCGGTAACCATCGGGGACTTCAAGCTTTTCCTTGATCTCGTCATGCTTGATGCCGCCCATGCCATGGGCATGGAAGCCGGAAATGCGGGCCTGCATGGCAAGATGGCCCCAGGCCGTGCCGGCATCGAAAGAGTGCGTATAGCTTGACCGTCCCTCGCTGCGGGCGCCGTTGAAGCTGCGCGAGACCACGAAGATCAGCGCTGAAGCGTTCTTTGCCCATTCCTGGTTGGCTTCGTTGAGCAGGCTCACGAATTCTTCCCAGTGCTCGGAACCTTTTAAGGCGTAGAGGAACCGCCAGGGCTGCATATTTGCGGAGGACGGCGCCCAGTGTGCGGCGTCGAGAAGCGTCAGAAGCTGGGCTTCCTCGATGATCTCGCCGGTAAAGGCGCGGGGCGACCAACGGTCGAGAAACATCGGATCGATTGGATATTCGGATTCGCGGCTATTGGCTTTGGTCATGCTGGCTTCCGGAAGTTGGCGATGGACGGGGGATTCCATTGCGGAGATCACTTAAGTGATATTTCCGTGCTCGCTTGCTTGGCAAGCAAAGTTTGGTCACGGCCAGTGCACAATCTGTTTCCAGAAACTGGCCTTACGCGCGCGAGGAACTCCCGGTAAAGCAGCGTCAAATCCGATCGATCAGGAGATGCGGCATGCTGGTGAATGGGAAATGGACCGAAGACTGGCAGCCGGTCCAGGCGAAGGATGAGAAGGGTGGCTTCGTCCGCCAGATATCGAGCTTCCGCAACTGGGTGACACCTGACGGCAGCGCTGGTCCGACGGGTGAGGGTGGTTTTGCCGCAGAAGCAGGACGCTATCATCTTTACGTCGCCTATATCTGCCCCTGGGCTTCGCGTACGCTGATCGGCCGCAAGCTTAAGCGGCTCGAAGACGTCATCTCGGTTTCGATCGTCGAACCGGCGCTCAGCAAGCAGGGCTGGCGTTTTGGCGATTATCCCGGCGCGACTTCGGATGAGCTGAACGGCGTCACCTACATGCACGAGATCTACACAAAAGCGGATCCCCATTTTACCGGGCGAGCAACGGTCCCCGTTCTATGGGACAAGAAACGTGCAACGATCGTCAACAATGAATCCTCCGACATTCTGCGCATGCTGAACAGCGGCTTTGGCGATCTTGCCCGCGGCAGTCTCGATCTTTATCCGGCCGCTCGACGGGGTGAAATCGATGCCTTCAACGAGCGTATCTATTCGTCCTTGAACAATGGCGTTTATCGCACCGGATTCGCAACGACGCAGGTTGCCTATGAAGAGGCCTTTGCCGAGGTTTTCGCTTGCCTCGACTGGATAGAACCGCAGCTTGAAGGACGCAGTTTCTTCTTTGCCGACCATCCGACGGAGGCCGATATCCGTCTGTTCGTCACGCTGGCGCGTTTTGATGTCGCCTATCACGGTCTCTTCAAATGCAATCTGCGGCGTCTCTCTGACTATGTTAACCTCAAGTCCTTCTGCCGGCGGATGCTGGATTGGCCCGGCATTGCCGAGACCGTGAACCTCGATCACATCAAGCGCGGCTATTATTCGATCGAGAGCCTCAACCCCACGCGTATTGTTCCGGTTGGTCCATCACTGGCGGAAATTTTCTAAGCGGGCGTACCGCTTCCGTGGCAAGTCATAATGACACCGATGAATAATTCGTTCATAGGTGGCACATCTACTTTCCATTGAGGAGGACATTCATGAAGCTGATGCGCGTTGGAGAAGCGGGCCGCGAAAAGCCGGCCCTGCTCGATGCCGATGGCAAGATCCGTGACCTTTCCGCGCACGTGGCCGATATCGGCGGCGAGGCGATCACGCCGGCAGGTCTTGCGAAAATCGCAGCCCTTGACCCTAAGAGCCTGCCGGAACTGGCGCCCGGCCGCATCGGTGCTTGTGTTGCTGGCACCGGAAAATTTATCTGCATCGGCCTGAACTACTCCGACCATGCGGCTGAAACCGGTGCAACCGTTCCGCCCGAACCCGTTATCTTCATGAAGGCGACTTCGGCGATCATTGGTCCCAACGACACTGTGCTGATCCCGCGCGGTTCTGAAAAGACCGACTGGGAAGTCGAACTTGGCGTGGTTATCGGCAAAACCGCGAAATATGTGAGCGAGGCCGAAGCGCTGGATTACGTTGCCGGTTACTGCGTTTCCGACGACGTCTCCGAGCGCGCCTTCCAGACCGAGCGCTCGGGCCAGTGGACCAAGGGTAAATCCTGCGACACCTTCGGACCGATCGGCCCCTGGCTCGTCACCAAAGACGAAGTTGCCGATCCGCAGAACCTCGGCATGTGGCTCAAGGTCAACGGCCAGACGATGCAGAACGGTTCCACGAAAACCATGGTCTATGGCGTGGCTTTCGTCGTGTCCTATCTCAGCCAGTTCATGTCCCTGCACCCGGGCGACGTTATCTCGACGGGTACGCCTCCAGGTGTCGGCATGGGCATGAAGCCGCCGCGTTACCTGAAGGACGGCGACGTCGTCGAACTCGGTATCGAAGGTCTCGGCACCCAGAAGCAGCTCTTCGTAGCAGACCGTTAACGACTTTTCTTGCTGAAAAGCTTAAACTTTGTGCGCCAAGATAATGCCGGAGATCAATTTTCCGGCATTTTTCTTTCAAACTGTAATGTTATGTTGCTGTGCAACAAAAACCTGTTAGCCTACGTTGATGTGCCAGCGTTAACGGAAAGAGTCCGGTGCCCTTCAATTGGCGTCGTCTTTGCCGGATAGAGAAAGGTGGCGCCCTCCATGTTCTACCAGCTTTATGAATTGAACCATGCAGCGTTGGCTCCTTTCCGCGCTGCAGCAGATATCATGCGTTTTGCCTATTCCAATCCGCTGAACCCCTTCTCACAGACCCCGCTAGGGCGCACCATTTCGGCCAGTCTCGAAATGTTCGAGCGCACGACGCGCCGTTACGGCAAGCCTGAATTCGGACTCAATGAGACTGTCATCGACGGCAAGAAGGTTTCCGTGCGCGAGGAAGTCGTCTGGGCGCGCTCCTTCTGTAATCTCCTCCATTTCTCCCGCGATGTTCCGGCCGGCCACAGCGGCGACCCGCGCATCCTCATCGTCGCGCCGATGTCCGGCCATTATGCGACGCTGCTGCGTGGCACCGTCGAGGCCCTTCTGCCCAGCGCCGATATCTACATCACGGACTGGATCGATGCGCGCATGGTGCCGATGACCGAAGGCACCTTCGACCTTTCCGATTATATCGACTACGTCATCGAGATGCTGCATTTCCTCGGCCATGACACCCATGTTGTCGCCGTCTGTCAGCCCTCCGTGCCGGTGCTGGCCGCGGCCGCAATCATGGAAGAGGCCAAGGATCCGCTCGCGCCGTCGTCCATGACACTGATGGGCGGTCCGATCGATACCCGCATTAATCCGACAGCCGTCAACAATCTTGCCAAGGAACGGCCGCTCGAATGGTTTGCCGATAATGTCGTCATGAACGTGCCCTGGCCGCAGCCGGGCTTCATGCGATCTGTCTATCCGGGTTTCCTGCAGCTTTCCGGCTTCATGTCGATGAACCTCGACCGGCATTTGATCGCCCACAAAGAATTCTTCATGCATCTGGTGAAGAACGACGGCGAACCGGAAAAGCACCGCGATTTCTATGACGAATATCTCGCCGTCATGGACCTCACCGCGGAATTTTATCTGCAGACCGTGGAGCAGGTCTTCATGAAGCATGCGCTGCCGAAAGGCGAGTTGATGCATCGCGGCAAGCTTGTTGATCCCTCAGCCATCCGCAACGTGGCCTTGCTGACCGTAGAAGGCGAGAACGACGATATCTCCGGTGTCGGCCAGACGCATGCAGCCCAGACCATCTGTGTAAACATCCCTGACGAGATGCGCATGCATTACCTGCAGCCGGATGTCGGCCACTATGGCGTCTTCAACGGTTCCCGCTTCCGCCGCGAGATCGCGCCCCGCATCGTCAGCTTCACGCGCCAGCATTCCCGCGCCAAGAAGCCACCGGTCCAGCGCGTCATCAAGGGCGGCAAATCGGCGTGAGTTAGAAAACGCTGATTTAATGCCATCGATTCAAGGTCTTGTTCGATTTAACCTGAAATCGTCTTGAAGGCCGGTTCCGCGGTAACCATCTGTTTTTTCAGCACTCGGCATCCTGTCGGGTGCTGAACGCGAGGATACCGCACGATGAACCAGTCAGCATTGCTTCGCCCGGATTGGACTCCGGCTACCGTTGCCTTGATGATCCTCGGCTTCATGGTTTTCTGGCCTCTGGGGCTGGCCATGCTTGCCTATATCATCTTCGGCGAGCGGCTGCGTGGCTTCAAGCGTGACGTCAACCAGGCAACGGATGGCTTCTTTGCAGGCTGCCGCCGTTCGCACGGCCGTCACCGCCCGCATTTCTCGACGGGCAACGTCGCCTTCGACGATTGGCGCAAGGCCGAGCTCGATCGCATGGAAGAAGAGCGCCGCAAGCTTGATGAAATGCGTGAGGAATTCGATTCCTACCTGCGCGAGCTTCGTCGCGCCAAGGATCAGGAAGAATTCGATCGCTTCATGCGCGAGCGCAAGAACAACCGACGCGACGATAATGGCCCGGTCGCCGAATACCAGACGCCGTAAGGCGTGATCACAAAGAATCTACGGCCGGCATCGGATACGATGCCGGTTTTTCTTTGCCCGGATTTCTCCCGAATCGTATAGAAAACCCCTATGTTTCCGCTTCCGAAGATCCGCCGTACGACGAAAAAACCGTCGCCGCCCGAAAAGCGGACGCTGGATGTCGCCGGCCGTCTGATGCCCTTGACGATCAAGCAGCATGATCGGGCAACCCGGATCACGCTCCGTATCGAGCCGGGCGGCCGTGCATTGAAGATGACGGTGCCGAAGGGGCTTGCCGCCCGCGAAGTCAACGCCTTCCTTGATCGGCATCAGGGCTGGCTGCTGACCAAGCTTGCGAAATTCTCGACGGATGCGGGCCTGCGCGACGGCGGCGAAATTCTCTTTCGCGGTGTCAGACATCGCATCGAGCACACAGGCAGCCTGCGTGGGCTGACTGAGGCTGTCGTGATGGACGGCAAACCGGTACTTCGCGTCAGCGGCATGCCGGAACATATCGGCCGGCGCATCGCGACCTTCCTCAAGAAGGAGGCGCGCAGCGATCTTGAGAGATTGTCGCGGCTGCATGCCGGTTCCATCAAGGCGCCGATCCGCTCGATTTCGATGAAAGATACTCGCAGCCGCTGGGGTTCCTGCTCTTCGGAAGGAAATCTGAGCTTCTCCTGGCGCATCGTCATGGCGCCGCCGTCGGTGATTGATTATCTCGCCGCCCATGAGGTCGCGCATCTGAAGGAAATGAACCACGGTCCACACTTCTGGGCGCTCTGCAAGAAGCTCTGCCCGCACATGGAAGAGGCGAAGTCCTGGCTGAAGCGTCACGGCAGTCAGTTGCACGCTATAGAGTTCGATTAAGCGCCACCGTTAAATGCTGCCGCCATTGCAAATTGGCTCGACTCTTCGCCCGTTTCATGTCACTTCGCTGCCATGAGACCGGATATCAAGATCTGCGGTTTGAAGACGCCTGAGACTGTCGAGCGCGCATTGAAGCGCGGAGCGACGCATATCGGCTTCAATTTTTTCCAAAAAAGCCCGCGTTACGTCGAGCCGGATATTGCCGGCAAGCTCGCGGAACCTGCGCGCGGCAAGGCGAAGATCGTCGCTGTCGTGGTCGATCCGAGCAATGATGATCTTGATGAAATCGTTGCACTTTTGCGCCCGGATATGCTGCAGCTACACGGTAGCGAGAGCCCTGAGCGCGTGCTGACCATCAAGGCGATGTATGGCATCCCCGTGATCAAGGCCTTGTCGGTCCGCAGCACCGATGACCTGAAGAGGGTCGAGGCCTATATTGGCATCGCCGACCGCTTCCTCTTCGATGCCAAGCCGCCAAAAGGATCTGAACTACCGGGCGGCAATGGCGTTTCCTTTGATTGGGGTCTGCTCACCTGGCTTGACGGCAATGTCGACTACATGCTTTCCGGTGGGCTCAACAAGGCCAATGTCGGACAGGCGCTTGCAATGACGAAGGCGCCAGGTGTCGATACTGCCTCTGGTGTCGAGAGTGCGCCGGGCGTGAAGAGCCTGGACATGATCGATGAATTTTTCGATGCGGTTGAACAGGCATGCCTGCCTGAAACGACCTCAGGGAGTTGAAAGTGAACGAGACGCCTAAACCGAATTCCTTCCGCGCCGGTCCGGACGAAGACGGACGCTTCGGCATTTATGGGGGCCGCTTCGTGGCCGAAACTCTGATGCCTTTGATCCTCGATTTGCAGGAGGAGTGGAACAAGGCGAAGGACGATCCGGAATTTCAGGCGGAATTGAAGCAGCTCGGTACCCACTATATCGGCCGCCCGAGCCCGCTCTATTACGCCGAGCGCCTGACCCAGCATCTCGGCGGTGCCAAGATCTATTTCAAGCGTGAAGAGCTGAACCATACCGGCTCGCACAAGATCAACAACTGTATCGGCCAAATCCTGCTCGCCAAGCGCATGGGCAAGACGCGCATTATCGCCGAGACCGGTGCCGGCCAGCATGGCGTGGCTTCCGCCACCGTCGCCGCCCGCTTCGGATTTCCCTGTGTCGTCTATATGGGCGCCACCGACGTCGAGCGTCAGGCGCCAAACGTTTTCCGCATGAAGCTGCTGGGTGCCGAGGTAAAGCCGGTCACGGCCGGCAGCGGCACGCTGAAGGATGCGATGAATGAGGCGCTGCGTGACTGGGTCACCAACGTCGATGACACCTATTACTTGATCGGAACGGCCGCCGGCCCGCATCCCTATCCGGAAATGGTGCGGGATTTCCAGGCCGTCATCGGCACGGAAGCCAAGCAGCAGATCCTTGAAGCCGAAGGCCGGCTGCCGGATCTCGTCATCGCTGCCGTCGGCGGCGGTTCGAATGCGATCGGTATCTTCCATCCTTTCCTCGATGACGAGGACGTCAAGATCGTCGGCGTCGAAGCGGGCGGCAAAGGTCTGCAGGGCGATGAGCACTGCGCTTCGATCACAGCCGGTTCACCGGGCGTGCTGCACGGCAACCGCACCTATCTGCTGCAGGACAATGACGGGCAGATCAAGGAAGGCCATTCGATTTCGGCCGGCCTCGACTATCCTGGCATCGGCCCGGAACATTCGTGGCTCAACGATATCGGCCGCGCCGAATACGTGCCGATCATGGATCATGAGGCGCTCGAAGCCTTCCAGATACTTACTCGTCTCGAGGGCATCATTCCCGCGCTCGAGCCTTCGCATGCGCTTGCCGAAGTCATCAAGCGCGCGCCCAAGATGGGCAAGGACGAGATCATTCTGATGAACCTCTCCGGCCGTGGCGACAAGGACATCTTCACCGTCGGCAAGATTCTGGGAATGGGTGAGTAAAGAGACATGACCGCACGTATGGATAAACGCTTCGCCGATCTGAAGGCGGAAGGCCGCCCGGCGCTCGTAACCTATTTCATGGGTGGCGACCCTGATTACGAGACCTCGCTCGGCATCATGAAGGCGCTGCCGGAAGCCGGCTCCGACGTCATCGAACTCGGCATGCCCTTTTCCGATCCGATGGCCGATGGCCCGGCGATCCAGTTGTCCGGCCAGCGCGCCCTGAAGGGTGGTCAAACGCTGAAGAAGACGCTGCAGCTCGCTGCCGACTTCCGCAAGACCAACGATGCAACGCCGATCGTCATGATGGGCTACTACAACCCGATCTATATCTACGGCGTCGAGAAGTTTCTCGACGATGCGCTGGCATCCGGCATCGACGGGTTGATCATCGTCGACCTGCCGCCGGAAATGGATGACGAACTCTGCATCCCGGCGTTGAAGAAGGGCATCAATTTCATTCGCCTGGCAACACCGACGACGGATGAGAAGCGCCTGCCGACCGTGCTGAAGAACACGTCTGGCTTCGTCTATTACGTTTCTATGAACGGTATCACCGGTTCGGCTCTGCCGGATCCGTCGCTGATTTCGGGTGCGGTCAAGCGCATCAAGGACCATACCGATCTGCCCGTTTGCGTCGGCTTCGGCGTCAAGACGGCAGAGCACGCAAAGGTCATCGGTGCTTCGGCCGATGGTGTGGTTGTCGGTACGGCGATCGTCAATCAGGTAGCCAACACCCTGACGTCGGATGGAAAGGCGACGGCCGACACGGTTCAGGCCGTTGCGACACTCGTTCGCGGTCTTTCCACAGGAACGCGTTCGGCGCGCCTTGTTGCTGCCGAATAGTTTCCCCACATTGGCACTAGTCAATCAGGAGTATTCGAGTTGAACTGGATCACTAACTACGTTCGCCCGCGGATCAATTCCATGCTGGGCCGTCGCGAAGTGCCGGAGAACCTCTGGATCAAGTGCCCGGAAACGGGCGAGATGGTTTTTCACAAGGACCTCGAAAGCAACAAGTGGGTCATTCCCGCTTCCGGCTACCACATGAAGATGCCGGCAAAGGCGCGCCTTGCCGACCTGTTCGACAACGGCGAATTCGAAGCTTTGCCGCAGCCGAAGGTCGCCCAGGATCCGCTGAAGTTCCGCGATTCCAAGAAGTATAGCGACCGTCTGCGCGACAGCCGCCTCAAGACCGAGCAGGAAGATACGATCCTCGCCGGTCTCGGCAGCGTGAAGGGCCTGAAGCTCGTCGCGGTCGTTCATGAATTCAACTTCATCGGCGGTTCGCTCGGCATGGCTGCCGGCGAAGCGATCGTCAAAGCCTTCGAACGCGCGATTGCGGAGAAGTGCCCGCTCGTCATGTTCCCGGCCTCGGGCGGCGCGCGGATGCAGGAAGGCATTCTATCCTTGATGCAGCTGCCGCGCACGACGGTGGCCGTCGACATGCTCAAGGAAGCAGGCCAGCCCTACATCGTGGTTCTGACAAACCCGACCACCGGCGGCGTAACGGCCTCCTACGCCATGCTTGGCGATATTCATCTGGCGGAACCGGGTGCCGAAATCGGCTTTGCCGGCAAGCGCGTCATCGAACAGACGCTGCGTGAAAAGCTCCCCGAGGGCTTCCAGACCTCGGAATATCTGCTGGAACACGGCGTGGTCGACATGGTCGTCAAGCGTCATGATATTCCGGAGACGCTGGCGCGTCTGTTGAAAATCCTGACCAAGAAGCCGGCTACGGCGGCAAATGATGCCAATGGAGTGATTGCTCTGGCGGCGAGCGCCTGAGCAGCAGATCTCACAGAATAGGGCGGGCCGATGACAGACAGAGGCCAGATCGCGGTGAGTGAGGCGGCGCAGGAAATCGAAAAGCTCATGGGATTGCATCCCAAGGGCTACGATTTGTCATTGGACCGCATCAAGCGCCTTCTGGAGGCGCTTGGCAATCCGGAGCGCAACCTTCCCCCCGTCATCCATATCGCCGGCACCAACGGCAAGGGCTCGACATCAGCTTTCTGCCGCGCGCTTCTGGAAGCGGGCGGCTACAGCGCCCATGTCCATACCTCTCCGCATCTCGTAAACTGGCATGAACGTTACCGTCTGGGTGTTCCAGGCGGGCGTGGTCAACTGGTTGATGATAGCGTTTTCGCAGAAGTTTTGCGACGCGCGGCGAAGGCCAATGGCGGGGAGAAGATTACCGTCTTTGAAATACTGACGGCCGTCACTTTCATTCTTTTTTCTGAACATCCAGCCGATGTCGCAATCATCGAGGTCGGTCTCGGTGGTCGTTTCGACGCGACGAATGTCATCGAGGATCCCGCCGTTTCGGTCATCATGCCGATTTCACTCGATCATCAGCCCTATCTCGGCGACCGGGTGGAACTGATTGCAGCGGAAAAGGCCGGCATCATGAAGCGCGGCCATTCCGTCGTCATTGGCCATCAGGAGTATGACGCAGCCCTTGACGTGCTGATGTCGACGGCCGAACGGTTGCACTGCCCGAGCGCCGTTTTCGGCCAGGATTTCATCGCGCATGAGGAATATGGCCGGCTGATCTATCAGGACGATTTCGGCCTTGCGGATCTGCCTTTGCCGCGCCTTCCCGGTCGCCATCAATATGCCAATGCCGCAGCCGCCATCCGGGCGGTCAAGGCCGCAGGCTTTACCGTCGCCGAACCGATGATGGAAAAGGCAATGGAAACGGTGGAGTGGCCCGGCCGCCTGCAGAAATTGACAGAAGGCAGGCTTCTGAGCCACGCGCCGGCCCGGTCGGAAATCTGGGTCGATGGCGGCCATAATCCGGGTGCTGGTGAAGTGATTGCCGAAGCCATGGCAAATTTCGAAGAGCGCCAGTCCCGTCCGCTATTCCTGATATCGGGCATGATCAACACCAAGGACCCGGTCGGCTATTTCAAGGCCTTTGCGGATCTGGCGGAGAAGATCTATTGCGTGCCAATCCGCGGCAGCGAAGCAATGATCGATCCGGTGATTCTGGCCCACGCCGCCTATGATGCCGGGCTTGTGGCCGAACCGATGTCATCAGTCGTCGATGCCCTGGACGCCATCGCTTCGAGCGTCGACCCGGAGGCGCCGCCGCCACGTATCCTCATCGGCGGCTCTCTTTATCTCGTTGGCGACGTGCTGGCGGAAAACGGCACACCCCCTAAATGAAAAAGCCCGGCAAATGCCGGGCTTTTTGCATCGAACTATCGATATCATCAGGCTGCGCTGGAAATCCAGTTGGAAAGCGCCGTCTTTGGCTTTGCGCCGATGGAGATGTCGGCAACTTCACCGCCCTTGAAGATTGCAAGCGTGGGGATCGAGCGAACGCCGAACTGGGCGGCCAGTTCCGGGTTTTCATCGATGTTGAGCTTGGCGACCTTGACCTTGCCGGCCAGTTCCGTGGCGATTTCTTCGAGGCTCGGAGCAATCATTTTGCACGGACCGCACCATTCAGCCCAGAAATCGACGACGACTGGTTCTGCGGACTCCAGAACTTCCGACTGGAAGTTGTTGATATCGACCTTAACGGTAGCCATAGGCTGCTCCTTTACCGGAATTTGCTGTTGCGTAACATGTGAGGGTGCGGTGCCGGAATTTCAATGTCCGATATTTCACTTTGTGTTGAGTCCTGCAAGTGCCGAAGCCAAAGCCTGTTCGCCAAGAGTATGGATGGTCGCATTTTCTGTATAAACCAGCATGCAATCGATCCGTTTGGCAGGATAGAGCGGCTTCAATATTTCCCGATAGATCGCAAGCTGCGCCTTGTGCGCAAAAGGGATTTTATCTTCGCTTGTCGGTGGAACGCGATTTGTCTTGTAGTCCAGAATGACGACACTGTCTGGCAGGACAGCAAGCCGGTCAATCCGGCCTGAGACGGCATATTCCCGGCCTTCCAGCGTCAAGGTTCCCATGATCGAGATTTCCGCCTGGGCATGAACGTTGAAGACGGCTTGAAGCCTTTCATCTTGCAAAAGTTTCACAACCGAATCGACCAAAGCCTGCCGCTCTATAGCCGGCCAGAATCGCGCCGCGCGTTCAGCATAACGCTTCGCTGCATCGGCCCGCTCCTCCGCCGGAATATCGGGAAGAGCCTGAAGCATCCGATGGATAAGACGGCCCTTTTCCAGGGAACGATCGCTGCCCTCTTGATCGCCGAAGAGCGGTGAGGTCACCAGAAGATCATCGGCCTCCTCATCGATGATCGTTCCGGCACCGGAAGGGCTAAGTGGCCGCGGCAGTTGTTTCTGCGGCGGCAGAGGGCGGAACAGGTCAGGGGGGACCGTTATGACCGTTGCCTGTTCAGGCGCACGGTCCATTCGCTCGAAGCTGCGCTCGACCTGCGGCACACGCCAGCGCATGCCGTCCCACTCGCCATCCGGACCTGCAAAAGTTGCCTTTTCGACATGCGGATGCTCGGCGTCGAGCGCGGTGGAAATCATCATATGCCAGGTGTCGTTGTTCAGCCGCACGCCGCGATAGCCGCAGACGATCAGCCGGTCGGCGGCGCGTGTCATCGCCACGTAGAGCAGGCGCCGGTATTCCTCTTCGGCAAGAAGCTGGATGCGCGCTGCATCGGTCAACGTCAGCGAATTGCCGAGATCACTGACGGGAATCCACACCGGTATCGGCGGCTCGTCCGGCCCGGCATCAAGCAACCGGAGCTTTGGCAGGTGGGTGTGGGTAAAAGCCTTCGAGCCGCCATCGACCAGAAAGACAATTGGCGCTTCGAGACCTTTGGAGGCATGCACCGTCATGATGCGCACCTCGTTGCGGCCCTTGTCCTGTTCGCGCTTCACTTCCGGCGCTTCAAGCTCAAGCGTCGAGATGAAGGATTGCAGGCCGGGGAGACCCGATGTCTCGTGGTCGAGCGCAAAGGTCAGGAATTCGTCGAGGATATCGCTGACTTCGGTACCGAGCCGCGCCAAAAACTGCCGCCGGCCGCCATGACTGCCGAGGACACGGGCATAGAAATCATGGACCGAAAGGCTTCGGGACTGGGCAAGAAAGAGCTCCAGCCTTGCGACGGCCGCGCCGAGGCGTTCATTGCCGTCGGCGGCATATTTGCGAAGATGGTGCCAGACGCTTTCATGGTCGTCGCGGAGCGCCGCAACCGCAAAAATATCCTCTTCCGAAAGATTGAAGAGAGGGCTTTTCAGGAGAGCGGCGAGCGAAAGATCGTCTTCCGGCAGGAGCAGAAAACGGCCCAGCGCCAGCAGATCCTGTACGGCGATATGACTGGTCAGCACCAGCCGGTCCGCGCCGGCGACGGGGATGTCGCCACGCCGCTTCAGTTCACGCGTCAGCGCATTGACGAAGGCGTCGCGTTTGCGGACGAGAACGAGGATATCGCCGGCTTCTATGAAGCGTTCCTTGCCCTTTTCGACGATCGTTTCGCGTCCCACAAGAGTACCGATCGTATGAGCGATGCGCCGTGCAAGAATGGCGGCCGGCGCGCTCTCGGGCGTCGCATCGAAGGGAGCGGTCCAGTCCTCATCCTTTATCACGACATCGGGCACGACCATTTCCCAGAGATCGACGGCCCCAGGATGGCCGATACGGCTGGAGCGATGAACGACCGGCTCGGTGCCGAGGCCGCGTGCATTCTCCGGTGGGGTGAAGATGTGATCGACCGCGAGCAGAACGTCGGAGGTAGAGCGGAAGGACAGCGGCAGGCGAACGGTCGAGAAGGCGAGGCCGCTGTTCTGCACGCGACGCTGCGTTCGTTCCTTCTCCTCGGAAAACCGTTCCGGCCGCGCGCCCTGGAAGGAATAGATCGACTGTTTCTCGTCACCGACGGCAAACAGTGTCCGGACGAGAGGCCGCGAACTTTCTCCTGAGAAGAAATCCTCCGCCAGCGACTGGATGACGCTCCATTGAACAGGGCTGGTATCCTGCGCCTCGTCGACGAGGATATGGTCGATACCCTGATCGAGCTTGTAATGGATCCACGGACCGACGCCACTCTTGGTGAGCAGGTCCGCAGTGCGGGTGATCAGGTCCTCGAAGTCGAGATGGCTGCGCTGTTTTTTCAGCTCCTCATAATCCCGGTTCAGACGGTCCGCGAGCACGAGAGCGGCATGGGTTGCTGTGTGCATCCGCATCAATTTCAGCCGGTCGCGGCAATTGACGACATGCGCGCGCGCAGAGGCGATAGCATCAGTAAGCTGCGGCGCTTCGGCAAGCATCACCTTGACAAAGAATTGCCCGTCCGTCTTCGGCTCACCTTTCGATGTCAGGAAAACTTTCTCCAGAATTTGCGCGCGCGCGGTAACATCCCGTTCGCGGGCAGCGCGGCGCAAACCCTCGGCGACGTCTTGAGCCTTCGCGCCACCCTTTGCAGCGGCGAGCGAAAGATAAAGTTCCAGCACCGCATCCGAGAGACCCGGCAAGGGCCAGTATCGCTCGGCCAGCCCCTCTTCCGTATCATCAGGTGAAAGCCCGAGTTTCTTTCGCAGCAACTTATCGGCGCCGCCATGCCGTTCGGCAGCGGTTATGAAGCGGCGTATGGCGTTACGGTTGGCAACGATCTCGCCGAGCAGATTTTCGAGCCCGGATTCATCACCGAGATTAAGCACATAGGTGAAGGCACCAGCGAGGTTCCGGTCGTTCTCCGGTGCCGTTGCCGTCAAAAGTGAACGCCGCGCATCGGCAAGCAGCGTCTCTGCCGCCCGGTCGTCGAGAACCGAGAAGTGCCCGGCGACGTTTGCTTCCAGCGGAAACTGGTGCAGCAGTGCTTCGCAGAAGGCGTGGATCGTCTGGATCTTCAGACCACCCGGTGTTTCCAGTGCCTTGGCAAACAGTCGTCTTGCTTCCGCAAGCTTCAGGGAATCCGGCTCACGACCTTCGATCTGTGTGATGCGCTTGGCAAGCTCCTCATCCGGGAAAATCGCCCATTCCGCCAGCCGTTCGAAGACGCGGTTCGACATTTCGGAGGCGGCAGCCTTCGTATAGGTGAGGCAGAGAATGGCGGAAGGCCGTGCCCCGGCAAGCAGCAGCCGGATCACCCGCTGGGTCAGAACATGCGTTTTGCCGGAGCCGGCATTGGCCGACACCCAGGCAGAACGGGTCGGATCAGAAGCGATCGCCTGCTGGATCGTCGTCCAGCCGATCCAGGTACCGGGATCGTCACCCTCCGGAAGCGCGGTCGGATCATTCATCGCCTCCTCCTTCCGGGTCAGCAGTTGCCCATTCCGCAACGCGGGCAAGATGATCGTAATCGCCGCCGAAATCGAATTGTTGGGCGGGGATCAGCCGCGAGGTAAAACCCTTCTCGCCGGACTGCAGCAGGGTGACGAATTTTACCAGCTGGTCGATCGATTCTTCGGCAAGCTGCATTGCTGATTTTGCCTTGTCGCTGTTGGCCTCCTCGTTATTGACCTTGTCCACCAGGAAGCGACTGCCCGGCCGCAAGCGGACATAGAGGAGGTCGTTCGGTACAAGGCTCCCGGCATCACGGAAGGCGCCGGCCTGAAGGGCAGCGGCCTCAAGCGCGAGCTGCGGGTCGAGCAAGGCGCGGGCCTGTGTGGGAGAGGGGTTGTAGCCAGTCTTGTAGTCTATGATGTCGGCGCTGTTTGGCCCCTTGATATCGATACGGTCGGCAACGCCGGTGAGCCGGATATCGATCCCATCGAGTTCGACACCGCCCCTCACTTCCGTCAGCCTCTTTTGCACATCGGGCTGCCGCCCGGCCTCCCATTTCAGGAAAGCGCGCGCGACTTCGCGGAAGCGCGGCCGCCAGACGGCGTCGATATGCGGCGGCAACTGCTCTATGTCGAAGAGTTCGGTCAGGATGATTTCCATCGCCGCTGCCGCCTCCGGCGTTCCTGCTGTATGGTCTTCGCGAACAAAGCGATCGATAATCTTGTGGTAGAGAGTACCGCGTTCCGCTGCGCCCGGATCGCGATTGAATGGGTCGACAGGATCGAGCCGCAGCACGCGCCGCGCATAAATCGCATAGGGGTCGCGGCGCAGCCGACCGACTTCGCTGAAGGAATAGGATTTGGGCTGCAGTTCCCGTGGCGGCTTGGGAGAGGGCCTCTGCGCTGGCGCCTGATTGTCGCCGAGGTCTATCTGGTTTGCCCAGTGAACGAAGCGCGCGCCCCGCTTGCGCAATTGCTCTTCGAAATCCTCGCCGCCGATCGCCAGCAGCCGTTGCAGCCACCGGGAGGCGACCGTTGGCGTCGAACCCTGGCGCAAGGCGCGTGAATAGATCAGATGGCGCGTCCCGTTCGCCATCTCGAAATCATGCGCCAGCTGGCCGATGCGCCGTTCCGGCGGCTCCAGCCCGATTTCTGTCTTCATCATACGGGAGACGAAGGGATTGTTGGCGGTCTGTCCTGGCCATGATCCTTCATTGAGGCTGCCGAGTATCAGCGTATCGACATTCTGCAGGCGCGCTTCCAGCGTCCCGAAAATAAAGAGGCGAGGGTGGCTGAGGGCACCGGGCTTGACGGCATGGCCGGCGGAGAGCGCCACCATGATATCGATCCATTGCGACCCATCCGCTTCCATCTGGCCATCGGTATCGATGACTTCGCCAAGCAGGCTCGCCAGGGCATCGCCCGCTTCACCGGACCAGAGGCCTGCCAGATTGCCATGTTCGTCGACAGCGATACCTTCCAGGGCGCGGCCCGTCCGTTCGGCCCATTGCGAGAGCGAGATGCCGGTCGTCAGGCCATCATCATCCCCACGATGCCGCACGAGCGCCGATACCAGTGGTTCCACGGCACGTTCAACTTTCTGGGCTAACCTGCGGGCCATCTCCGCTGCTTCAGATGGCAGCGATTTGCGCCACACCGGCACGTGCCTGTCGAGCGCTTGCTCCGAAAGCTGATGGTCGAGCAGCTGTTCGAGCGATCCGATATCCACTTCTGTCACGCCGCCGCGCAGTGCCAGCAACTCCAATGCCTCGACAGCCCCGGTCAGAAAGCCGCGCTCCAGCCCGAAGCGGGCAAGCGGGTGTTTGAGCAGCGAAACGATGGCGACAGGATCGCCGGGACGCAGTGTCGCCTCCAGGAGCAATTGCAGCAGCGTGCCCTGCGGCGTTGCCGAAAGTGGCGTACCGGCTGAATCGTCGGCGAGAATGCCGAAGCGGGAAAGCTCCGCCATAACACGGCGCGCCAGATTGCGGTCTGGCGTAATAAGCGCAGCTCTGCTTTCGCCATCGCTACCCGGCTGTTCCAGTGCAAGCCGCAGAGCAACGGCAATCGCTGTCGCCTCCTCGCGCTCGTTGGCGGCTTCGATCATCGATACGTCCGCGAATGCCGCGGCAACGGTCCCTTGCGGCAGGTCTTTTTTCCAATCACCCCAGCCGCTCGTCGCCTCTGATGGAGTAAGCGCCCGCGAGAGGACTTCCGCCCGAGAGCGCAGATCGGCTTCCGCTTCCTCGATCGGCTGAACGTCCTCGCGGCTGAATTTCAGCCGCTTCAGCAGAACGGAAAGACCATACTGCGGATGCGTGCGGCTTGCCGGGTTGGCCCGTTGACCCGGCAGGAGATCAGGAGCGACCAGAGACCAGTGCTCCTCCGGCATGGAAAGGTCGAGGCCGGGCAACACGATCACGCCTTCCGGAAGGTTCGCCACGGCGCCGATGAGATCTGCCGTGGCAGGAAGCGAACCCGTCGAACCGGCGATGATGATCGGACCGGCAGGCTTCATCATCATCGAGAGACGGCCGGCCTCGGCGCGCAGGATGGCATTGCGATGGCGGGCCGGCGACGATCGGCCAAGTTCGATCAGGCGTTCCGGCCAGAAGGCACTGGCGATCTGCAGGAACTCCGCCGTCAATTGCCACCAGGCCGCATAGTCACCCGTATCAAGCTTGCCGAGTTCAGACCATGCAAGATCCTCGGTTTCGATCGAATCGATCAATTCCGCCAGATTGCGGGCAAGCCAGATGGCATCCGCCGGGCTTGCCGGCGCGACGAGAGGCGATTCCGAATGGATATGCCGGACGATCTCCGGCAGCTTGTTGCGCCAGGCAAGGATCAGCCGGGCCAGTTCCAGAAGGCGCGCGGTATTGGAAAGCGGCTGGGCAAGATCGATCGTCGCGGGCAGCGCCTCGTCAAAATAGCCGCTGTCGTCATCCGTCTCTCCCAGTGGCCGGATGACCGGCAAGATCGCCGAGCGGCCGCCGAGCAGATCGACGAATTCCGAACGCAGGACACGTACGGCGCGCCGGGTCGGCAGATAGATCGTCACCTTGGCAAGCGAAAGCGGATCAGCGGGATCATGCCGGAAAAGCGGTGTCAGGCGTCCGTCACAAAGCGAACTTGCCAGCGTCTTCAGGAAGGGAAGGCCGGATGGGATCGTCAGAATGCGTGGCCGGTGCCGCTCTACCATGCGTCACGCAAACGCCCGGAATCGCCGGATCGTCTCCTCCGCATCGTCAATCGCATCAGGCGTGCCGACCGTCAGCCAATGACCTTCCATCATCATGCCGAAAAGCCGGCCGCGGGCGATCGCCTTGTCGAAATAGACATTGAGGTTGAAGGGTTCTTCGGGTGCATCGTCCAGCAGCGCAGGGCGCATGACAATCGCACCGGCATAAACAACCGGATTGGAGGGATCGTCGCGATAGCGCGTCAATCGACCGTCGGGCCCCAGGCTGAAGTCGTTCTTGCCGTTATGACCCGTCGTGTCCTTGATGCGCACGCACAGCAGCGCCATATCCATGCGTTCGGTGTCGAAGAATCCGGCTAATCGTCGCAGATTGCTGGGTTGACCCGCCGGCTCGCCGATCCAGAAGAGATCAGCATTCATGACGAAGACCGGTTCGCGGCCGAGGAGCTTCAGCCCCTTTGCCAGCCCGCCGCCGGAATCCATCAGCGCCTCGCGCTCGTCGGAAACAAGGATATCAAGCCCGGGATAGCTCTTAAGGTGAGCTTCCATCTGATCTGCGAAATGATGGACATTGACGGCAGCTCGCTCTACGCCGGCTTCGACAAGCGAATCCAGCGCATAGTTGATCATCGGCTTTTCGCCGATCTTCACCAGAGGCTTCGGAATCGTGTTGGTAATCGGGCGCATGCGGGTTCCGAGCCCCGCGGCCAGTACCATGGCTTGTCTGATGGTCATACTGATCCGGTCTTATGATTCGACTGGGACTATTCCAGCCCTTGTGCACCATTCGCGCAAGGGGGCAAGCGCCTCGTGTTCCAGCGCCACCTTCAGATAAGACAGCGTACGCGGCATATGTTGCAGATAGCCGGGTTTGCCGTCCCGCTGCAAGAGCCGCACCCACAGGCCGGCAAGTTTGCAGTTGCGTTGCGCCGACATGATAGCCCACGCCTTCATGAATCCAGCTTCGTCAAAACCGCCCTGGGCCTGTCGGAGCGAAAGATAATCATCCATCAACTCCTGGAAGAGATCCGGTTCGATCGTGACGCGCGCATCCTGAACGATGGAGGCAACATCGTAGGCTGTTGGCCCGATCATCGCATCCTGGAAGTCGATAATGCCGATCTTGCGGATGCCGCTTTCATGTTCGCGCCAGATGATATTCGGCGAATGGAAATCGCGCAGCAGCAGGTTCTTCTCGGCCGATTGCAGCTCGTCGATCAGATTATCCCAGATCGCCAGATAATCGTCACGCTCGGCATCCGTCGGCCCCGTGCCTCGTTTCCAGGCGATATGCCAGTCGAGCACGAGCCGCACTTCCATCTTCATGGCGGTGCGATCGAAATCCGGAATGTGATGCGTATGTGTGGCCGTAACCGGGATATCCTGCGGGATCTGCATCGAATGAAGATGGGCAAGGCAGGCGACACTCGCGCGGTAGCGCTCGGCAATCGGCTGGCCGTTCTCGTCCAGAACGCCTTCAGTGCCGAGATCCTCGATCAGTAGGATGCCCTGCTCGTAATCGACCTTTTCGATCATCGGCGTAGCAAAACCACGTTCGCGCAACGCATCGGCGATCGCGACGAATGGATAGGCGTCGACCGCCAGATGCGCGACCTTCGGATAGGGCTTGCCGTCATAGATCGGCGGGCCTTCCGGAGGGGGCCGCCAATCCATAAGGATTTTCCGTGTGCCGTCGCTCAGATGGAAATATTCATAGGCCCGAAGCGAAGCGTCTCCTGTAAGGAATCGCCGCTGGGCATCGCCATAACCTGCATCTGTCAGGAATCTCCGGATTGCGAGAACACGATGGATGCGGGCCGCCGCCTTCTCTGGTGCATTGATCGTCACGCGACGACCGGCACCCTCATGTTCGAGCCGCAGGGAGATGCGCGATACGGGCAACTCACCTTCCGCCATCTCGGGCCATTCGACGATGCAGATGCCGTTTTCAAGCGCTTCGTCGAAGCCGAGCTCCGTCAGTTCCGAGGGGTCGCCGAGCCGGTAGAGATCGAAATGCGAGACGGGAATGCGCAGATCGTAAGATTGCACCAGCGTGAAAGTGGGGCTCGGAACTTCCAGCCCGTCATCATCAGCCATGGTGCGCAGGAAAGCCCGCGCCAGCGAGGATTTTCCGGCGCCGAGATCGCCCGACAGCGCCAAGCAATCACCGGCCTTCAGCGCCAGCGCCAGATCATTGCCGAGGCGGAGGGTTGCTGCCTCGTCTTCCAGGAAAAACGAGATGACGTCGCCTTGCGTCATTCGGCAGCGACGGAATGCGGCAGGTTGATGGAAGGGATGCGGCAGGTCACCGTTGTTCCCCTGCCGGGCTCGCTGTCGATGCTGACTTCGCCATTATGCAGGCTGACGAAGCTGTCGACGATCGAGAGGCCAAGCCCGGCGCCGCCACGCTTTCCGCTCTTGGCGCCGGTTGCGAAACGGTCGAAAACCGTCGCGATCATATCGGGCGAAATGCCAGGTCCGCGATCCCGCACCGAGAAGACGAAGTCCGTACCTTCCCGGCGGCATTCCAGCGCAATCGATACGCCCTCGGGCGAGAAATTGGCGGCATTGGCCAGAAGCTTCAGCAGGATCTGCTTCAGCCGCTGCGGATCGGCAACGATCGAGCCCAGATAGGCGGGCGCGGTGATCTCCAGCGAAACGCCGCTCTCGTGCAGCCGGTCGGCGATCTGCATGGAGACGTCGTCGAGAAGATCGGCGAGATCGATTTCCGCATAGTTGAGCCGCATGATGCCGGCATCGACGGTCGCGAGATCAAGGATGTCGTTGACGAGTGTCAAGAGCACGGAGGACGAGGTGGCGATATGGTCGATATATTCGGCCTGCCGCTCGTTCAGCGGGCCCACACCCGGCGTGCGCAGCAGATCGGTGAAGCCGATGATGTTCGTCAGCGGCGAGCGCAGCTCATAGGAGACGTGCTGCACGAAGTCATTCTTCAGCTCGTCCGCCTTGCGCAGCGCTTCGTTCTTTTCCGTCAGCGCCCGTTCGGCCCGTACGCTGTCTGTCATGTTGACGAAGGTCAGCATGGTCTGAGCGTTGGGCAGCGGGATGACAGCAAAGTCGAGCACGAGGCCGGACAGCAGTTCGAGCGTTCCCTGGCTGGAACGACGCTCGTCGTCGAAGCTGGTGATCAACTCCGCGAAGGTCTTCCAGCCGTCGGGCTGGTCATAGGACGGGGCGCAAGCCTCGCCGATGCCGCGGATATGCGTGCCGGGCTTGGCTTCAGTCTCCGTGATGCCCCAGAGTGCCCGGAAGGCCGGGTTGGAGAGGCGGATACGGCCGTCAGGCCCGAAGACGGCAACGCCTTCCGAAAGGTGATCAATCGTCTCGCCCTGTACCTTCACCAGCGTATTGTAGCGCGTCTCGAGATCGACTTGCTCGGTCAGGTTCTCGAAGACCCATGTCGCGCCACCCTGCGGATGCGCGGTCGCAAAGACGCGCAGCGTCTGCCCGTTCGGCAGGTGCCAGAGATCGGATTGCGTATCGAGCGAACGATAGACGGAAAGCGCCGTTTCCTTCCACGATTTCCAGTTCAGTTGGTCCGGCAGTTTCTTGGCGGCACGAAGGCGTTCCAGAAGTTCGCTATTGTCAGGCTTGCTTTCGAGGAAGGCGATATCGAGCTCCCAAAGTGAGACGAAGGCCTGATTGTAGAATTGCAGCCGGCGGTCGCCGTCGAAAATGGCGACGGGTGTCGCCAGATGATCGAGTGTTTCAGCATGGCTCTTAAGCGTCCGCTCCAGTTCGGCGCGAACCGCTTCGATATCGGAAACATCGACGGCAAGACCGGCCGAGCCGCTGGGGACCTTTACGTCGACCACATCAAAGAAAGTGCGGTTGCCGCGCACGACTGTCGAAATTGTGTCGTGGAAAGGCGATTCCGGCGTCGCCGTGGCGTGGATGCGCTCGCGGGCGATCGTCGTCAGGATTTCACGGCCTTCATTGACGGCCTGCTGCGGCGATTGTGCTTCGACGGCATCGCCATAGGCATGGTTCACCCAGGTCAGACGCCCGGCGGTATCACGCTGCCAGGCCGGCATATCGATGGCGTCCAGCATGCTCTGGAAGGCCGAGATCGACGTCATCAGCCGATCGCGCTCGATCTTCAGTTCAGCCAGCTCGGCGCGCAGATTGTTGAGCGCCACGAAGCGCACGAAGGCGCGACCGCCGGAAACACGGCCTTGTGCTTCGATTACCTCGTCTCTGATAGTCTCGATCACCATGTCGAAACTTTCGGCCTGTTCACGGAGACGGCCGACCGCCCGCTCCAGCTCGGAAGCCGACCGCGCCTTCAGCCAGAGACCGAAGGCAAGGAATTCATTGTCCTGTGGAGCGCCTGTTTCCGGCGGAAGCTGGCCGAGGAGTTCCGGCCGGGCGACGCCATCCCAGATGACGATGCGCCGGTTCTTGTCGGCAATGAGCGCCTCATATTGGGAGATGCGCTGCTGCGCGTCCGAAAGTGCCGAGCGGATCTCGCGGCTTTCATTTTCGAGATTGCCGCGCTGCCGCACCAGCCAGAGCGTCGAAAGCAGGGCGGCTGAAATGACGCCAATGACGACGGAAAGGCCGACGACTTGCGAGGAGGTGAAAAGATGTGCTGACGCACCAATACCTGGCTGCGCCTGCGCCAGAGCCGGCCAAGCCGGTGCGACGACTGCAGTGCTCGCAGCGCACAGCTTTGCAATACGTGCCAAAGACCAATGCTTTTGCCTTGCAGTCACAAGGACCGCGGCAAACCTATATTTTTGGCCTGCCTGAAGCGGACGGTCAGCGGCATATGCGCGACCCTCCACCTGGCTGGGCAGGCTGTGTTTCATTTCCGACATCCTCGGTATGTCTCCGTCCTTTAATGTGCCGCATCACGACAAGACATCCCATTTTCGTGGAAAACGGAGAGCTCCGAAGCCACGAATCAAGTCTCAAAACAATACTTCGGAAGGGAATCGTCGGAAAGAGAGCGCCCAAAAAATAAGCCCCAGCATTTGTCAATGCTGGGGCTACCACATCTTGTGGATATCGAAGACGAAATCAGTATCTGTAGTGGTCGGACTTGAACGGACCCTGCGGCTTCACGCCGATATAGGCAGCCTGCTCTTCGCTGAGCTGGGTAAGCTTTACGCCGAGCTTGTCGAGATGCAGGCGCGCGACCTTCTCGTCGAGGTGCTTCGGCAGGATGTAGACCTTGTTCTCGTACTGGCCGGGCTTGGTGAAGAGCTCGATCTGCGCCAGCGTCTGGTTGGTGAACGAGGCCGACATGACGAAGGACGGATGGCCCGTTGCGTTGCCGAGGTTCAAGAGGCGGCCTTCGGAGAGAAGGATAATGCGGTTGCCCTTCGGGAACTCGATCAGGTCGACCTGCGGCTTGACGTTTGTCCACTTGAGGTTACGCAGCGCGGCAACTTCGATTTCGTTGTCGAAGTGGCCGATATTGCCGACGATCGCCATGTCCTTCATCTGACGCATATGGTCGATGCGGATGACGTCCTTGTTGCCGGTCGTGGTGATGAAGATATCGGCGGAGGAAACGACGTCCTCGAGCAGAACGACTTCATAACCGTCCATGGCGGCCTGCAGGGCGCAGATCGGATCGGCTTCCGTGACCTTGACGCGGGCGCCAGCGCCGGAAAGCGAAGCCGCAGAACCCTTGCCAACATCGCCGTAACCGCAGACGACGGCAACCTTGCCGGCCATCATCACGTCGGTGCCGCGGCGGATGCCGTCAACCAGCGATTCCTTGCAGCCGTACTTGTTGTCGAACTTCGACTTGGTGACGGAATCGTTGACGTTGATCGCGGGGAAAGGCAGGAGGCCCTTCTGGCTGAGCTGGTAAAGACGGTTGACGCCTGTCGTGGTTTCTTCAGTGACACCCTTGATTGCTTCACGCTGCTTGGTGAACCAGCCGGGCGAAGCGGTAAGGCGCTTCTTGATCTGCGCGAAGAGGATTTCCTCTTCTTCGGAATGCGGGTTGGAGAGAACGTCCTCACCGGCTTCGGCGCGGGCGCCGAGAAGGATGTACATGGTGGCATCGCCGCCATCATCGAGGATCATGTTGGAGAAGCCGCCATCGGCCCACTGGAAAATCTTGTCGGTGTAAACCCAATAATCCTCAAGAGACTCGCCCTTGATTGCGAAGACCGGAACGCCGGAAGCGGCGATCGCCGCAGCGGCATGGTCCTGCGTTGAGAAGATGTTGCACGAAGCCCAGCGGACTTCGGCGCCGAGCGCGACCAGCGTCTCGATGAGGACAGCCGTCTGGATCGTCATGTGCAGCGAGCCGGTAATGCGCGCGCCCTTCAGTGGCTTGGATTCACCGAATTCGGCGCGGCAGGACATGAGGCCGGGCATTTCGGTTTCGGCGATGGTGATTTCCTTGCGGCCGAAATCTGCAAGACCGATATCGGCGACAACATAATCTTTTTCAGTGCTCATAGGGCTCTCCAGGCTGAAAACGTCTCAAAAACATCGCAAGGACGCGACGATGACCGCAACGGATCGAACACGTGCGGAATGCACGTCATGCTCGCCGTTTAGCAGGCTTCAGCCGGGAAGGCAACGGGGATATAAAGAAGTCTTTATATCTTTATATGGCGCTGAAGATCAGATTTCTTCGCCGAACTTGTTCTGGATGAGCTGATCGAGGGCATTTAGTGCTTCGGCAGCCTGGTTGCCGGTCGCCGAGACGATGACGCTGGAGCCGGGGCTTGCTGCAAGCATCATAAGGCCCATGATGGAGGTTCCCCCAACCGTCATGCCGTCTTTGGAAACGGTGATCGTTGCATCGAAGGCATCGACCGTCTGGACGAATTTTGCCGAAGCGCGCGCATGCAGGCCGCGCTTGTTGATAATAAGGAGTTCCCGGGAGAGCGGTGTCATGGAGGCTTCTTACTTTCCGCTCAGGACCCGGCTCGCAACGTTGATGTACTTGCGGCCTGCCTCCGAAGCCTCGGCAAGCGCCTTTTCCATGTTGTTCTCGCCGCGTACGCCGGCGAGCTTGATCAGCATCGGCAGGTTGACGCCGGCGATGACTTCGGTGTGGCCGCTGCTCATCACCGAGATTGCGAGATTGGAAGGGGTACCGCCGAACATGTCGGTGAGAATGACGACGCCATGGCCGTCGTCTGCGCCGGAAACGGCTTCGAGAATGTCCTGTCGTCTTTGGTCCATATCGTCTTCCGGTCCGATACAGACCGTTTCGATGAATTTCTGAGGACCGACGACGTGCTCTACGGCATGACGAAACTCTTCAGCCAGCTTGCCATGAGTG
Source organism: Rhizobium sp. YAF28 (assembly GCF_052113285.1). Taxonomy (NCBI): domain Bacteria; kingdom Pseudomonadati; phylum Pseudomonadota; class Alphaproteobacteria; order Hyphomicrobiales; family Rhizobiaceae; genus Rhizobium; species Rhizobium sp. YAF28. The sequence goes on from NZ_JBFRCX010000003.1 coordinate 461,417, forward strand.
ACAAGCACAAGTCCGATCATGATATTACTGCTCCCATGGCATACGCAAACCGTGGCCCCAATATCGCAACGCAGCAATTACGTCCACCGGTGGGGGCACATCTTGGCGATCAAAAGCCGAAGTGCAAGATAAAAATATAAATGTATAGGCCGTATCGGGCCGTCCGGAAGGCCTCAACTTCCTATTTCCGGTGCTTTTGCCATCAACACGGCAAGAGGCAGGGGAAGATTGGGCAATAGTCGCAGTACAGGCAGCTCAAAACCCTCGGCAAGAACGACGGTTTCTCCCCCCGCAGGGAGCCGGTTTTCGCCCGTGGCGCTGGCCGGCAGGACTGCAAAATGCATCGCTGCCTGGGCGACATGATCGTGCTTTACGATCCCGGTGCCGCGCAATTCGATGAGCCCGGCAATCGCGGGCGGACAGGTGGCAATGATTGCTCCGCCCTGTTTCGAAAGAAATACTTGATCATCGGCCACGAGAACAGAAAAAATACCCTGCCGCCGTGCCTCCGCCATGCAAGTAAAAGCGGTTATCGACTTGCCCCAGCCAGAGGGGCCGGTGAACAGCAGGCCAGTCTTTCCGATGACGATTGCGGTGGCGTGGATGTTGATCATGCCGCGGCATCGGCCGGAAGCGCAAGGATGAAGCGAGCGCCGAGCAGCTTGCCACTCTCGTCGTCGACGATGTTTTCGGCCCGCAATGAACCGCCATGCGCCTCGGCGATCTGCCGGCTGATCGAAAGCCCGAGGCCGGAATTCTGGCCGAAGCCTTCGGATTCCGGCCGGTCGGTATAAAAGCGTTCGAAGATGCGGTCGATATTCTCTGCCTGGATGCCCGGACCGTTGTCTTCGATATAGACGACGCAACGGGAACGGGTACGGACTAGACGCACTGTGATCTTGCCGTTCTGCTCCGGCACGAAGGAGCGGGCATTTTCAATCAGGTTGGTGATGATCTGGCCGATACGCAGGTCATGTCCCTTGACGACGAAGCGCGTCTTGACGTTCGGCTTGCGATCGACGGCATAGTCGATCTCGACCTTCTTCTTGGTGCTGCGGATCTGGCGCGATACGTCGATGAGGTCGCGCAGAAATACTTCCAGATCGACAGATCCGGCATCGACGCGCGCAAGCTCGGCATCGAGGCGGGATGCATCGGAGATATCGCTGATCAGACGGTCGAGACGGCGGACATCGTGCTGGATGACATCCATCAGCCGCTTCTTGGAATCGTCGGATTTGGCGAGCGGCAGTGTTTCGACGGCGCTGCGCAGCGAGGTCAGCGGGTTCTTCAGCTCATGGCTGACATCGGCCGCAAAGCTCTCGATCGCATCGATCCGGTCGTAGAGAGCCGTCGTCATTTCGCGCAGTGCTATGGAAAGGTTGCCGATTTCGTCCTGGCGCGCCGAAAAGTCTGGAATTTCCTCTCGTTCCTTGGCGCCGCGGCGCACCCGGATGGCCGCCGCCGAAAGCCGGCGCAGCGGATTGGCGATGGTCGAGGAAAGCACGAGCGCCATCAGCACGTTGACGAGCGTCGCAACGCCGAAGACGCGCATGATGGCGAGACGCTCGGCATGCACGATATTGTCGATATCGCCGGCCTGCGTCGATAGCAGCAGCACGCCAAGCACGGCCCGGAAGCGCTGGATCGGAACGGCAACCGAAACGATGAGCTCGCCCTTTTCCGTCGTACGCACGACTGCGCCGCGTACACCCGTCAGCGCGTTCATCACCTCGGGATAGATCGAGCCGTCGCCACCAGGCGCTTCCTTGTAGACCGGAAGATTGCCCGGCTGCAGCGCCTTGTTGAAGAGGGCTGTGAACCATTCGCTCCAGGTCTGTTTTTCTTCCTCCACCGGCGGCAGGTCGAAACGCAGAACCTGGCCACGCGAATAGAGATGCCGGGAATCGAGCAGCAGATTGGCATCGGCATCGAAGATGCGGGCGCGGGTGCGGGTCGGCGAGATCAGCCGCCGAAGAACCGGTGCCACCTTTTCCGGATCGATCGGGAATTCGAGATCTTCGTCGTTCGGAACCGGCGTAATGCTCTGGCCGGCCTGCAGTTCGAGCAGCTTCTGCGGATCGATGGTAATCGAGTTCGTGTCGACGGAGGCCGAGGCCGAAACCGCGCCGGCGATGATTTCACCCTGTGTCAGCAGGCTCTCGACGCGCGCGTCGATCAGGCCTTCGCGGAACTGGTTGAGGTAGAGAATGCCACCGACGAGGACGAGCAGGGCCGCAAGGTTGAAGAAGACGATGCGGCGCGTCAGGCTCGAAAAGACGGCATTGCCGAAGATGCGGCGGATCAGGGTGAAGGGATGCGACCAACGCCGGCCTCTGACGCGTCGAGTGCTCACGCCCTCCGCATCATCCAGATCCCTTTCCTGCACCAACTGTGCCAATGACAGGCCCTTTCGGAGGGCGGGGCCAGCTTGACCGGCCCGCCGCCCTCAACCGTCTCTTGCCGCGCCTCGAGGCGTCAGGCTGCTTCGCGGAAGCGATAACCCACACCGTAAAGCGTTTCAATCATATCAAAGTCAGTATCGACCATCTTGAACTTCTTGCGCAGCCGCTTGATGTGGCTGTCGATGGTGCGGTCATCAACATACACCTGTTCGTCATAGGCGGCATCCATCAGGGCGTCGCGGCTTTTCACCACACCCGGGCGCTGAGCCAGCGAATGCAGGATCAGGAATTCGGTGACGGTGAGGGTGACTGCCTCACCCTTCCAGGTGCAGGTGTGGCGTTCCTGGTCCATGACCAGCTGGCCGCGCTCGAGCGAACGGGCCTGCTGAACTGCACCCGCCTTCGGCGCGCCGACAGTTGCGCTGCCACCGGCCGCTGCCGCCTCGCGGCTCGAGGCGCGGCGCAGCACAGCGCGCACGCGCTCAACCAGCAGACGCTGGGAGAAAGGCTTGGTGATGAAATCGTCGGCGCCCATCTTCAGGCCGAAGAGCTCGTCGATCTCCTCATCCTTGGAAGTTAGGAAGATGACCGGAATGTCCGACTTCTGGCGAAGCCGGCGAAGCAACTCCATGCCATCCATGCGCGGCATCTTGATATCGAAGATCGCCAGCTGTGGCGGGCGCGCGAGCAGCCCATCCAGCGCGGAAGCGCCGTCCGTGTAGGTCTCGACCTTATATCCTTCTGCTTCCAGTGCAATCGACACGGAAGTGAGGATGTTGCGGTCGTCGTCAACGAGCGCGATTGTCGGCATGGTGTTGGTCTCCGTCATCAGTGCGCAATCTCCCGGATTGGTCGTCCCCAGGCGGTCTTCGTGACCGGTTGCGCTTATGGAGGATAAAGGTGGAACAAATTGTGGCAAAGATAAAGGGGTAGATTGCCTACCCGTATAAGCAGCAATCGGAAGTGGTGCGACAAGTTGTTTCAACAGGCGGTCTTCAAACGATTTAAAATGAACTTATAGAATTTAAATCGATTAATTATTTGATATCATTGTCTTTTCCTGGATTAGGGCTATTGCCATTTAAAATTTCTCCTCTTATTTTCGCGTTAATTTTAACGGCCAAGGCGCCTCAGCGAAGGGAAAAGCTATGGAGACGTTCGGAGTTCATAACCAGGCAATCGAGCTGGCGACGATCGGTTTCAGCGACGTACGGAGCGTACGTTACAACCTCTCCGCCGCTCTTCTCTATGAGGAATCGATTCGCCGGGGAGAGGCCGAACTGACAGCCCAAGGCGCCCTTCGCGCGACCACCGGCCAGCACACGGGCCGCTCACCGCGCGACAAGTTCGTCGTCCGCGAGGAAAACACCGATGGCCAGATCTGGTGGGACAATAACAAGCCGATGTCGCCGGAGCATTTCGCCCTGCTGCACAAGGACATGCTCGCTCACGCCGCCGGCAAGGACCTCTTCGTGCAGGATCTTATCGGCGGTGCCGATGCAGAGCAGGCGCTGCCGACCCGCGTTGTCACCGAATTCGCCTGGCACTCGCTCTTCATCCGTAACCTGCTGATCCGCCCGAAGGCCGATGCGCTCGCAGGCTTCGCGCCGAAGCTGACAATCATCGATCTGCCGAGCTTCAAGGCCGATCCGGAGCGTTATGGCTGCCGTACCGAAACGGTGATCGCCTGCGATCTGACGAACGGCATCGTTCTGATTGCCGGCACTTCTTATGCCGGCGAGATGAAGAAATCGGTCTTCACCGTGCTGAACTACCTGCTGCCCGCCAAGGGCGTCATGCCGATGCACTGCTCGGCCAATGTTGGTCCGGAAGGCGATGCCGCTGTCTTCTTCGGCCTCTCGGGCACCGGCAAGACGACGCTTTCGGCCGATCCGGCCCGCACGTTGATCGGCGATGACGAGCACGGCTGGAGTGAAAACGGCATCTTCAATTTCGAAGGTGGCTGCTACGCCAAAACCATTCGCCTCTCGGCAGAGGCCGAGCCGGAAATCTATGCCACCACCCAGCGCTTCGGCACTGTACTTGAAAACGTCGTTCTCAACGAAAACCGCGAGCCGGATTTCGATGATGCGTCGCTGACCGAAAACACGCGCTGCGCCTACCCGATGGACTTCATTCCGAATGCATCGGAAACCGGTCTTGCGGGCCATCCGAAAACCATCATCATGCTGACGGCCGACGCTTTCGGCGTCATGCCGCCGATCGCCAAGCTGACGCCCGATCAGGCTATGTACCACTTTCTCTCTGGGTACACCGCCAAGGTGGCAGGCACCGAAAAGGGTGTCGTGGAACCGGAAGCAACCTTCTCGACCTGCTTCGGCGCTCCCTTCATGCCGCGCCATCCCGCCGAATACGGCAATCTGCTGAAGGAGCTCATCGGCCGCCACGGCGTCGAGTGCTGGCTCGTCAACACCGGCTGGACCGGCGGCGCATACGGCATCGGCAAGCGCATGCCGATCAAGGCAACCCGCGCATTGCTGACGGCCGCCCTTTCGGGCGAACTCGCCAAGGCCGAGCTTCGCGCTGATCCAAATTTCGGCTTTGCCGTTCCGGTCGCAGTCGAAGGCGTTGAAACTGGCATCCTTGATCCGCGTTCGACCTGGGCCGACAAGCCGGCCTATGACGCGCAGGCCGAAAAGCTGGTCTCCATGTTCATCGCCAACTTCGCCAAGTTCGAAGATCATGTCGACGGCGGCGTGCGCGATGCAGCACCCGGCATCAAGGTCGCTGCCGAATAATTCACCAATAAACTCTTGGCGATTCACGTGAAACCCGGCGTTCCCAGCGCCGGGTTTTCGTCGCCCTTGCGCTGGATTTCACCCGCTTTCAATTCGCAGCCATTATGCGCTAGAAGGCGGTATGGCCAGCGACGCGCTCTATATCAACGACAGGATTACCATCGCCGGATGGGAGCTGACGGAACAGTTCGTTCTGGCGGGCGGTCCGGGCGGTCAGAACGTCAACAAGGTGTCGACCGCCGTCCAGCTCTTCTTCAACATCCCGAACTCGCCCTCGCTCAACGAGCGGGTCAAGACCAATGCAATCAAGCTTGCCGGCAGGCGCATGTCGAAGGACGGCGTATTGATGATTGAGGCAAGCCGGTTCCGCAGCCAGGACCGCAACCGCGAGGATGCGCGCGAGCGGCTGAAGGAGCTGGTCCTGGAGGCCGCCAAGCCGCCACCGCCGCCGCGTAAGAAGACAAAGCCGACCAAGGGCTCGATTGAACGGCGGCTGAAGGAAAAATCCGGCCGTTCAGAAGTCAAGAAGATGCGCGGCCGGCCGGGCGGCGGAGAATGATATGCCGGAACTCCTAAGCGGCGTCCGCCATCTTCCCGAATATCTGGATCGCGCCCGTCAGGAAGCGCTAGTGGGCATTATCAGGGCTATCGTCGCTGAAGCGCCACTCTACGTGCCGGTCATGCCCGGCACCGGCAAACCTATGTCGGTCCGGATGACCAATTGCGGCTCGCTCGGCTGGGTGACGGACAAGGAGCGCGGCTACCGCTACCAGCCGATGCATCCGGCGACCGGCAGGCCATGGCCGTCAATCCCTTCGGAATTGCTGGAAATCTGGAATGATCTTTCGGGCTATGACAAGCCGCCCGAAGCTTGCCTCGTCAATTTCTACTCCGATGAAGCGCGCATGGGCCTGCATCAGGATAAGGACGAGAACGACTTGAAAGCGCCAGTCGTCTCAATTTCGCTCGGCAATGCCTGCCTGTTTCGCGTGGGTGGAGTGAACCGTAACGACAAGACCATGTCGTTCAAGTTATCGAGCGGTGATCTCGTCATTCTCGGCGGGGAGGGGCGGCTCTGCTTCCACGGCGTGGACCGCATCTACCCGGCCACCTCCACGCTTCTGAAGAACGGCGGCCGCATCAACCTAACGCTCCGCCGCGTTAATCCCTAACCCACCAAAATCCTAGAGCTTGCGCAGTGCTACCTGCTCGATCAGATGATCCTTGCCCTTGCGCAGGATGAGATCGGCGCGCGGCCGCGTCGGCAGGATGTTCTGGCGCAGGTTCTTGAGGTTGATGTTCGCCCAGAGGTCCTCTGCGATCGCGATCGCTTCCTCATCGCTGATCGATGCGTAACGGTGGAAGTAGGAATTCGGATCCCGGAAGGCCGTTTCCCTGAGCCGCATAAAACGCGTCACATACCAGTTGTGGATCTGGGTTTCCTCGGCGTCGATATAGATCGAGAAGTCGAAGAAGTCGGACACCATCGGGACGATCTTGCCGTCAGCTGGCAGATCGCGCGATTGCAGAACATTGATGCCCTCGAAGATCAGGATGTCAGGCCGGTCGACGATCTTATATTCGTCCGGCAGCACGTCATAGACGAGGTGCGAATAGGAAGGCGCTTTCACATCCGGCAGACCAGCCTTGATCGCCGACAGGAAACGCAGGATCGCGCCCGTATCGTAGCTTTCCGGAAAACCCTTGCGCTGCATCAGGTTCTCGCGCTTCAGCACGGCATTGGGATAGAGGAAACCGTCCGTCGTGACGAGATCGACCTTGGGGCTGGACGGCCACCGGCCGAGCAACTCTTTCAGGATACGCGCCGTCGTGGATTTGCCGACGGCCACCGAACCGGCAATACCGATCACGAATGGCGTCTTCGTCACGTCCGACAGGCTGAGGAAACGGTTGCGCTGCTCGAACAGCAGCTGCGAGGATTCCACATGCGCCGAAAGCAGGCGCGAGAGCGAAAGGTAGATGCGCCTGACTTCGTCGAGGTCGATCGGGTCGCCCATGGAGCGGAGCCGTTTGACCTCATCGGCCGTCAGCGTCATCGGCGTGTCGGCACGAAACTTAGCCCACTGTTTCGATGTGAAGAAGTGATAGGGGGAAAAGGATGCACTCTGGAAGTGATCCAGCTTTTCCGCCACTCCGATAATCTGTGTCGCGATGCTCATGAATTCTGCCGGCTGGCCTTTTCCTTGAGGCCGGATTGCGCGGTCCTTCGCGCAAGTTCGGTCATGACATTCTCTAGCGGTATTTCAGCAATCTTCAATACGACCATTAGGTGATAGAGAACGTCGGCTGCTTCATAGGTGAGGTTATCGCGGTCGTTGGTGACGGCCGCCATGACAGCTTCGATCGCTTCCTCGCCGAGTTTCTTGGCTGCTTTCTGCTGCCCGCTGGCCACCAGCTTGGCGGTCCAGGATTCGTCCGGAGAGGCCTTCGCCCGTTCTTCGACGATCCGCTCAAGGTCGGAAAGGGAAAATCCGCTCATGATACTGCTTTCAAACTCAGTCGAGGCGCATCGCGATGCCGCGCTCAGACATATAGTGTTTTGCTTCGCCGACGGAATAGGTGCCGAAATGGAAGATTGATGCGGCAAGCACCGCATTGGCATGGCCTTCCTTCACGCCGGCCACCAGGTCGTCGAGATCACCCACACCGCCCGACGCAATGACGGGCACACGGACGGAATCGGCAATCGCCCGCGTCAGTTCCAGATCGTAGCCGATCTTCGTGCCGTCGCGGTCCATGGAGGTGACGAGCAGTTCGCCAGCACCGCGGGCGACCATCTTCTGGGCGAATTCCACCGCATCGATGCCGGTCGCGTTGCGGCCGCCATGTGTATAGATTTCCCAGGCGCTGAGATTGTCGCCGCCGACTTTTTGCGTCAGCCGGCGCTTGGCATCGATCGACACGACGATGCACTGGTCACCGAACTTGTCAGCCGCTTCGGCGACAAAATCCGGATTGTTGACCGCAGCCGAATTGATCGAGACCTTGTCGGCACCGCAAAGCAGCAGCTTGCGGATATCGGCAATGGTCCGCACGCCGCCGCCGACGGTGAGCGGCATGAAGCACTGCTCGGCCGTGCGTGTGACGACATCGAAGATCGTCTCGCGATTGTCCGAGGAGGCGGTGATGTCGAGGAAGCACAGCTCGTCGGCACCGGCCGCATCATAGGCTTTCGCCGCCTCGACGGGATCGCCGGCATCGACCAGATTGAGGAAATTGACGCCCTTGACGACACGGCCGTCCTTGACGTCGAGGCAGGGGATCACGCGGGCTTTCAGGGTCATTATGCGGTCTCCTTTGCCCGTGCGGCCTTGATGAGATCGAGCGCCTCCTTGGGGTCGATCCGTCCATCATAAAGGGCTCGGCCGGAGATGGCGCCTTCAAGCTTGCGGGCGTCCGGCTGCAGCATGCGCTTGATGTCTTCGATCGAGGCGAGTCCACCAGATGCGATGACCGGGATGGAAACAGCGTCCGCCAGCTCCAGTGTCGATGCCCAGTTGATGCCGGTCAGGATGCCATCGCGATCGATATCAGTATAAATGATCGCGGCAACGCCGGCGCCTTCGAATTTCTTCGCAAGCTCGATAATGCCGAGTTCGGATGCTTCCGCCCAGCCTTCGACAGCCACCTTGCCACCCTTGGCGTCGATGCCGACGGCGACACGGCCCGGAAATGCCTTGCAGGCTTCGATGACGAGCGCCGGGTCACGGACGGCAACGGTGCCGAGGATCACGCGGCGCAGCCCGCGCGACAGCCAGTTCTCGATATGCTCGAGCGTGCGGATGCCGCCGCCAAGCTGAACCGGGTTTTTCGTGGCCTTGAGGATCGCTTCAACCGCATCGCCATTGGCCGAATGTCCTGCAAAGGCACCGTCGAGATCGACCACGTGCAGCCATTCGAAACCCTGCTCTTCGAAGGATTTCGCTTGAGCGGCCGGATCGGTGTTGTAGACCGTTGCCTGTTGCATGTCGCCGAGCTTCAGGCGAACGCATTGTCCACCCTTCAGGTCGATCGCGGGAAAAAGGATCATTCGTCTCAAGTCCGTAGCGTCGTGGGCACCATCAGTGCATTCCACGCATCTACGATATCCGAACGAAAAAAGACAGCGGCAATGGCGACCGCGGCAAAAAGCACGATCAGCAGCAGGGTCACGGTGAAGGCCACCCGGACCTGGCGCCAGAAGCCGGTGCGCTTCTTCACCGACTTTTCAATATCCCGCGCCTGCCGCAGCGCCTCGCTGTTGGTGGCCATGAGCTGGATCTGCGGCTCCATGGCTTCGACATAGGTATCGGCATAGCTCGAAAGGATCTGCGAAGCGCGGTCGCGCAGCGTGCTGCGCAGATCGGCGGAGAGGTAGTTGCTTGTCACCGCCGCGATTTCCACCTCATTGGGTGAGCGGCCGGCATTGCGCTTGCGATGGCTGACAATAAAGTCGCGCTTCTGGCGCTCGTAAAGTGCATAGGCAAGCAGGCCGATCAGATCATCCTCGCTTTCGATGTAGAATTCCAGCACCGCTTCGGCGAGATCGCCGGCGCTTATCTCGCCTGATCGCAACCGTGAATTCTCGTTTCCTGGAAAGGTCTCCTGCATCAGCCGCCGAGCCTCTCTTTGAGTGCTTTGGCCGCGTTCGCGAGTGCTTTGTGATGCAGAGCCTCATCCACCTGGCGGATGATCGCCCCACCGGGCAGCCTGATATCGACAAAAGGCGGTTGCCCCTCTCTGGAGGGCCGCAACCTGTAGAATATCTTGCCTGATTTCCGCGAAGCCGGCATCGAGCGCGCTCCTGTAACTGCCCTTTCAATTACAGGAGAAATAAGGCGCGCGTATTAAAAGCCAGCCCTTACGGCGCCCAGCGCAGGAAATTCGCAATCAGCGCCAGCCCAAGCTTCTGGCTTTTTTCTGGGTGGAACTGAGAACCGGCCATATTGTCCCGCCCGACAAAGGCCGTCATCGGCCCGCCATAGTCGGTGGTGGCAATGACGTCGCCGGCATTTTCGGCGGCGAGATGGTAGGAGTGCACGAAATAGGCGTGCAGGCCATCTGGCCCGGTCGGGATGCCGTCGAAAAGCGGATGTTCATGTTTCAGGTCGAGCGTGTTCCAGCCGATCTGCGGGATCTTCAGCTCCGGATCAGCAGGCGTCATCTCCACGACATCGCCTGGAATCCAGCCGAAGCCTTGGGTCGTCGTCTTCTCAAGACCGTGTGAGGACATGAGCTGCATGCCGACGCAAATGCCGAGGAAGGGGCGCGCCTTCCGCTCGACGCCTTCGAGCAGAGCTTCCGTCATGCCGGGCACGGCATCGAGCCCGCGACGGCAATCGGCATAGGCGCCGACGCCCGGCAGCACGATACGGTCGGCAGCGGCAACGATCTCCGCCTTGTCCGTCAAGTTGATTTCCGCCTCGATACCGGCTTCACGGGCCGCGCGTTCGAAAGCCTTGGTGGCCGAGCGCAGATTGCCAGAGCCGTAATCGATAATTGCGACGCGCATTATTTGCGTCCTCCATCAAAACCGAAGAGACCGAGGGAAGTGGAATGGCTCTGCCGCGCCTGCGGGCCGGAAACCTGGTTCCATTCGGGCGCTTTCAGATCGGCGCCGGTCTCGATACTGGAAAAATAGATCTCTTCCGCAAGGTCGATCGAGGAAGCGCCGATCGCGGCCTCTTCCCGCCAGCCGCGGGAGGCGAGATTGCGAATGCGGAAATTTTGTCCTTCGAAGCCGACGAACAGGTTGACCGCGATGGCGAGCGCCATGCCCGCCAGTCCAAAGCCCGATTCCTCTGCCAACACGCCGCCGATCGCCTGTAGTGCGAAGGCAATGATTGCATGAAGCCAGAGACGATGCGCAAGCAGCCAGATCCAGGGGAAGAGGAAGGCAAGCCACGAGAAACCATCGCGGACCGTGCGTGTGTCCTCGCGCTGACCATCAGGCGGAACAAGAAAAACGTAGCTGGATGCCATCTGACGCTCCCTGCTGGGGCTCAGACGAGCGTGCCCTTCGTCGAGGGAACACGGCCCGCCTGTCTCGGATCGATCTCTGTCGCCGTGCGCAGAACGCGGGCAACGGCCTTGAAGCATGTCTCTGCAATATGGTGGTTGTTGGCACCATAGTGGTTGAGAATATGCAGGGTGATCCCGGCATTTTGCGCAAGCGCATGGAAGAACTCGCGCACGAGTTCGGTATCGAAAGTACCGATTTTCGGCGCGCTGAACGAGACGTTCCAGACGAGGAAGGGACGGCCGGAGAGATCGACAGCCGCCTTCGTCATCGTCTCGTCCATGGCGAGATCGATCGAGGCGTAACGCGTGATGCCGCGGCGGTCGCCGAGCGCCTTCGAAATCGCCTGGCCGATTGCGATGCCGGTATCCTCGACCGTGTGATGGTCGTCGATATGCAGATCACCCTTGGCCTCGATTTCCATGTCGATCAGCGAATGTCGCGAAAGCTGTTCCAGCATATGGTCGAAGAAGCCGACGCCCGTCGAAATCGTCGATTTGCCGGTGCCGTCGAGATTGACGGAAACGGAAATGGAGGTCTCGTTGGTCTTGCGGGAAAGGCTTCCCGTGCGGCTTGCTGCGGTCCCGGCCATATGGCTTTCTCCTTGAAATCAAGGTGGTTCCTTATCAGGCGCATTGCGAAATATCCAGAAGCGCGAGGGCAGAAAAGGCAGGCCATTTGCAATCGCGGCGGACCCTCTTACATAGGGTTGGACAGGGCCGATGTTCGGCCCGCTGTAACAGCCCGCGAGTTGGGGCAACAGGTGTTTGATGACGACAATTATTACAGTTCGAAAAGGCGGCAAGGTCGTGGTGGCCGGCGATGGCCAGGTCAGCCTCGGCCAGACCGTCATGAAGGGCAATGCCCGCAAGGTCCGCCGCATCGGCAAGGGCGAAGTGATCGCCGGTTTCGCTGGTGCGACGGCCGACGCCTTCACGCTTCTGGAAAGGCTCGAGAAGAAACTGGAGCAATATCCAGGTCAGCTGATGCGCGCCGCCGTCGAGCTCGCCAAGGACTGGCGTACTGACCGTTACTTGCGCAATCTCGAAGCCATGATGCTTGTCGCCGACAAGTCGGTGACGCTTGCCATTACCGGTAATGGCGATGTGCTGGAACCTGAGCATGGCGTTATGGCCATCGGTTCGGGTGGTAATTTCGCGCTTGCCGCGGCTCTCGCGCTGGCCGACACAGACAAGTCCGCCGAAGAGATTGCCCGCCGCTCGCTCGATATTGCTGCCGACATCTGCGTGTATACGAACCACAACGTCATCGTGGAAACGCTGGATGTCGAAGGCTGACAGCGTACCCCGATATACATTCCGCGATGTCACTGACGGAGATTTTCCGCTTCTGGCGCGCTGGCTCGGTGAGCCGCATATTGCGGAATGGTGGGGCGCTGTCGACAAGGAGCTTGCTTCGATCAGGGAGTCTATGACGAGCGTGGAAACGCGGCCGATGATCGTGGAGCTGGATGGGGCGCCGATTGCGTATCTCCAGAGTTACGATCCGCATCTTGAAGAGGGCCATCCTTATCAGGATCAGCCGAAAGGCACGCTTGGACTGGATATTTCGATCGGCGATGCGGACTTGCTGGGCAAGGGTCACGGCAGCACGATTGTCAGGCAGATGGCTGCCGAACTTTTCGCTGCCGGCGCGACGCGGATCGTGATCGATCCCGACCCGGCGAATGCAAGAGCGATCCGCGCTTACGAAAAGGCAGGCTTCCGGCATTTCGACACGAGAACATCCATATATGGTCCAGCCCATTTCATGGTTATGGACCTACCCGAAGAAACGGATCTGATATGACTACTTTTTCTCCCCGCGAGATCGTTTCCGAGCTCGACCGTTACATCATCGGCCAGCATGAAGCCAAACGCGCCGTGGCGATCGCGCTCCGTAACCGCTGGCGCCGTCATCAGCTCGATCCGAGCCTGCGCGATGAAGTCATGCCGAAGAATATCCTGATGATCGGCCCGACCGGCGTCGGCAAAACGGAAATCTCCCGTCGCCTCGCCAAGCTCGCGGGCGCGCCTTTCATCAAGGTCGAAGCCACGAAGTTCACCGAGGTCGGTTATGTCGGCCGTGATGTCGAGCAGATCATCCGCGATCTCGTCGAAGTCGGCATCGGCCTGGTGCGTGAAAAGAAGCGCGCCGAGGTTCAGGCCAAGGCCCATATGAGCGCCGAGGAGCGCGTTCTCGATGCGCTGGTCGGTGCGACGGCCTCGCCCGCGACCCGTGAAAGCTTCCGCAAGAAGCTGCGCAATGGCGAACTCGACGATAAGGAAATCGATATCGAAGTGGCCGATACCGGCTCCGGCATGGGCGGCTTCGATATCCCCGGCATGCCGGGCGCCAATATCGGTGTGCTGAACCTGTCGGAAATGTTCGGCAAGGCGATGGGCGGCCGCACCAAGAAGGTGCGCACCACGGTGAAGGCCTCCTACACAGACCTGGTCCGCGACGAGTCCGATAAACTTATCGACAACGAAGTCATCCAGCGCGAGGCTGTGCGCTCGGTTGAAAATGACGGCATCGTCTTCCTCGACGAAATCGACAAGATCGCGGCCCGCGATGGCGGTGTTGGCGCCGGCGTTTCCCGCGAAGGCGTCCAGCGCGACCTGCTGCCGCTCGTCGAAGGCACGACGGTTTCCACCAAATACGGCCCGGTGAAGACGGATCACATCCTCTTCATCGCCTCCGGCGCCTTCCATGTTTCCAAGCCGTCGGATCTGCTGCCGGAATTGCAGGGCCGCTTGCCGATCCGCGTCGAGCTTCGTCCGCTGAACAAGGAAGACTTCCGCCGCATCTTGACGGAAACCGAGGCAAGCCTCATTCGCCAGTACAAGGCGCTGATGGAAACCGAAAGCCTGACGCTCGATTTCACCGATGACGCGATCGATGCGCTCGCCGATGTCGCCGTCCATCTGAACTCCTCCGTCGAAAATATCGGCGCGCGCCGCCTGCAGACGGTCATGGAGCGGGTGCTGGACGACATCTCCTATAACGCACCGGATCGCGCCGGCACGGATGTGAAGATCGATGCCGCTTACGTACGCGAGCATGTCGGCGATCTCGCGCAGAATACCGACCTGTCGCGCTTCATCCTGTGATCGGGGGAACGTCGTTTCCTGTCTTTGCGCAGGTAATGCAAAAACTTTGACGATCTGAACTCTCGACAGCGGGCCTTTTACTTTTTAGTGAAAGGCCCGCTTTGTTTTTTGTACGGCTTTATTCGGACAAGATTCTGGTCCAGTCAGCCGCCACGAAGACGACAGGGAAAGACGGGAAAGCAGATCGTGCGACGCCTTTTGACAAGCCTTGTGATTGCCATGACTATCGTGGGCTCGGTCCCTGCGCTTGCGGCGCAGGCTGTTCCGCCCGGAAACCGTCATGCCGAGCAGCCGGATATTCCAGGCGCTTCGGTCCGCCGCACCAAGGGCACCAAGACGACCTTCGATATCAAATATGAGAAGGTGTACGATCTCCTGTCGACCGACCATGAGCTCCTGGGCAAGATCAAGAAGGTATCAAACGCTTACGGCATCAATCCCATTCACGTGATCGGCGCGATCGTCGGCGAACATACTTATAATGTCGATGCCTATGACCGCCTGCAGGCTTACTATGTGAAGGCCGCTTCCTATGCCGGTGAGAGCTTCCGCTTTGCCTATGATGGCGAGAACGTCGACGATTTCGTCGACCGGCCGCAATTTGCCGCCTGCAACGGCAAGAGCGATTCCTACACGCTCTGGACTTGCCGCGAGGATGTCTGGGAAAGTGATTTTCGTGGAAAGACCGTCGGTGGCAAGAGCTTCCCGAACAACCGCTTCAGTGCCGTCTTCTTCCAGCCCTTCTACGCAGGCCAGACCTTCGGCCTTGGCCAGGTCAACCCGCTGACGGCGTTGATGCTGTCTGATCTCGTATCCCGCGTTTCCGGCTATCCGAACCTGAACGAGAAGAATGCCGGCTCGGTCTACAAGGCAATCATGGACCCAGACATCTCGCTTGCCTTCGTCGCCGCCTCGATCCGCAGGTCGATCGACGACTACAAGGAGATCGCCGGCATGGATATCTCCGGCAATCCGGGAGTCACGGCCACACTTTATAATGTCGGCAATTCTCGCCAGCGCGCAGCAGCGCTTGCCGCCAAGAATCGCTCCTCCGGCACGACAGTCTGGCCGGAAGAGAATTATTACGGCTGGCTGGTCAACGATAAACTGGACGAGCTGAAGGGCCTGCTCTAACTTTCGAGGCCTGCTGGGAAGACGATAGCTTCCCGCGAAAGGCTATGCTCATGGACATGCGTCCGGACCCCTTCGTACCGCCGGCACCGCTGCCGCGCACCGTGCCGCCGTCGCGGCTCGAGATCATCAGGACGATTTTCCGCAACCCGCTCGAGCTCTGGGGCGAACCATCCTATACGCTGCCCTGGATCCGCACCAATTTCTTCGGCCAGAGAACGCTGATCGTCAACGATCCCGGCCTCATCAAACATGTGCTGGTCGATAACGCCAACAATTACCGCATGTCCGATGTCCGTCAGCTCGTCCTGCGCCCGATCCTTCGCGACGGGCTGCTGACTGCGGAAGGCCCTGTCTGGAAACGCTCGCGCAAGGCCGTCGCCCCCGTCTTCACGCCCCGGCATGCCAAGGGCTTTGCCAACCAGATGCTGCGCCAGTCGGAGGACTACGCCCGCAAATATGCCGATGTCGAGGAGGCCGGCACGATTTTCGATATCAGCACCGACATGACGGAGCTGACCTTCGCCATCCTCGCAGACACGTTGTTTTCCGGTGAGATCGTCACATCGAGCGGCCACTTCGCCGACGATGTCAACGAGCTGCTGCATCGCATGGGCCGCGTCGATCCGATGGATCTGCTGCGGGCCCCGTCCTGGGTTCCACGTGTGACACGCATCGGCGGCCAGAAGGTCCTTGAGAAATTCCGTGCCATCGTCCGCAACACCATGGATATGCGGCTCGCCAAGATGAAGGCCGACCGCAGCACGGCGCCGAACGATTTCCTGACCCTGCTGCTGGAGCAGGCCGGTCCCGATGGCCTGACGAAGGAGGAGATCGAAGACAATATCCTGACCTTCATCGGTGCGGGCCACGAGACAACCGCCCGCGCGCTCGCCTGGACGCTCTATTGCGTATCGAACAGCCCGCATATCCGCGAGGCGATGGAAGAGGAGATCGATAGGGTCCTCGCATCAGGCGCAGAACCGGTTGAATGGCCGGATCTGATGCCACAGACCCGCGCCGCCTTCGAGGAGGCACTCCGCCTTTATCCGCCCGCTCCTTCGATCAATCGCGCTGCCATTGCAGATGATTACTGGACGAGCCCCAAGGGCGAGCGTGTCGAGATCGAGGCTGGCGTCACCGTGCTCGTCATGCCCTGGACATTGCATCGCCATGAACTCCATTGGGATCGGCCGCGCGCCTATATGCCGGAACGATTCCTGCCGGAAAACCGTGCCTCCATCGGCCGTTTCCAGTTCCTGCCGTTCGGCGCCGGTCCGCGCGTCTGCATCGGCGCCACCTTTGCGCTTCAGGAAGCGGTTATCGCGCTGGCCGTCTTGATGCAGCACCACCGTTTCGATTCGACCGATCAGACGAATCCCTGGCCGGTGCAGAAGCTGACGACGCAGCCGCAAAACGGCCTTCCGATGCGCGTGACCCGCCGGACTGTTTCCAAGCCTGCATAAATCTTTCGAATTGTTGCTGAATTGACTGTGAATGAAAGCCGGGCAAAGTGGCAGCATGAAAAAAGCTGCCACTGCAAGGGAGACACCGCATGAGCCGCATTGAAAAGAATGGTCTCTTCATCGAAGCCGTCCTTCATGATTTCCTCGTGAAGGAGGCATTGTCGGGCCTCGCCATCGATGCGGACAAGTTCTTCGCCGATTTCTCGGCGATCGTACATGATCTGGCGCCGAAGAACCGCGCGCTGCTTTTGAAGCGCGACCAGCTACAGGCAAAGATCGACGACTGGTATCGCCGGAACGGCGCACCGACGGATATGGACGCTTATCAGTCCTTCCTGAAAGAGATCGGCTATCTCCTGCCCGAAGGGCCGGATTTTCAGGTTTCGACTGCCAATGTCGATGCCGAGATCGCCTCTCTTGCCGGCCCGCAGCTCGTCGTTCCCGTCATGAACGCCCGCTATGCGTTGAATGCCGCCAATGCTCGCTGGGGTTCGCTCTATGACGCGCTCTATGGCACCGATGCCATCCCGGAAACGGACGGCGCCGAAAAGGGCAGTGGCTACAACCCCAAGCGCGGCGAAAGGGTCATCGCCTGGGTGCGCAATTTCCTCGATTCCGCCGTTCCCCTCGATGGTAGCTCCTGGAAGGATGTCGGCTCCCTCGCCGTCAAGAATGGTGCTCTGGCGATTGCTGCCGTCGATGGCAAAACACTGGCGTTGAAAGATGCCGGACACTTTGCCGGCTATCGCGGCGATGCGAACGCGCCGACCCATATTCTCCTGAAGAATAACGGCATCCATATCGAAATCGTGCTTGATGCCTCGACCGCGATCGGCAAGACCGATCCGGCCCATATTTCTGACGTCTGGCTGGAATCGGCCATCACCACGATCATGGACTGCGAGGATTCCATTGCTGCCGTCGACGCCGAGGACAAGGTCGTCGTCTACCGCAATTGGCTCGGCCTCATGAAGGGCGACCTGCAGGAAGAAGTGGCCAAGGCCGGTTCGACATTCGTTCGCAAGCTCAACCCGGATATCGCCTACGCGGCCCCCGGCGGACAGAGCTTCGAACTGCATCGCCGCTCTCTGATGCTGGTGCGTAATGTCGGCCACCTGATGACCAATCCGGCGATCGTCGATCGCGATGGCAACGAGGTTCCGGAAGGCATCATGGATGCCGTAATTACCGGCTTGATTGCGCTCTACGATGTCGGCCCGTCCGGACGCCGCAAGAATTCGCGTGCCGGTTCCATGTATGTCGTCAAGCCGAAGATGCATGGCCCCGAAGAGGTCGCCTTCGCAGTCGAGATCTTCTCACGCGTTGAAGACGCCCTCGGCATGGCGCGCAACACCATGAAGATGGGTATCATGGACGAGGAGCGCCGCACGACGGTCAATCTCAAGGAATGCATCCGCGCTGCCCGCGAACGGGTCGTCTTCATCAACACGGGCTTCCTCGATCGCACAGGCGATGAAATCCACACTTCTATGGAAGCCGGCCCGATGATCCGCAAAGGCGACATGAAGCAGGCCGCCTGGATTGGAGCCTACGAAAACTGGAATGTCGATATCGGCCTCGAATGCGGCCTCTCCGGCCACGCGCAGATCGGCAAGGGCATGTGGGCCATGCCCGATCTGATGGCCGCAATGCTGGAGCAGAAGATCGCCCATCCGAAGGCTGGGGCTAACACAGCCTGGGTGCCGTCGCCGACGGCCGCTACTCTGCATGCCACGCATTATCACCAGATCAATGTCGCCAAGGTGCAGCAAGGCCTGAAGGATCGCACCCGCGCCAAGCTCGCCGACATTCTCTCGGTGCCGGTCGTTGTACGGCCGAACTGGACGCCGGACGAAATCCAGCGCGAACTCGACAACAATGCACAGGGCATTCTGGGTTACGTCGTGCGCTGGGTCGACCAGGGTATCGGCTGCTCCAAGGTGCCTGACATCAACAATGTCGGCCTCATGGAAGACCGCGCGACATTGCGGATTTCCGCCCAGCACATGGCGAACTGGCTGCACCACAAGATCGTCACGAAGGAGCAGGTCGTTGAAACGATGAAGCGTATGGCCGCCGTCGTCGACCAGCAGAATGCCGGCGATTCGGCCTACATCCAGATGGCCGGGAATTTCGATGATTCGATTGCCTTCCAGGCAGCACTCGATCTGGTCCTGAAGGGCAGGGAACAGCCGAACGGCTACACCGAGCCGGTCCTGCATCGCCGCCGCATCGAGCTCAAGGCAAAGCAGACCGCCTGAGCCCGCCAGATACAAAAAGGCCGCCGGACTCAAAAGTCCGGCGGCCTTTTTTATACCGAATTCAGCTTCTAGCTTACTGGATAACGATGACCTTGGAGGTGGTCTTGCCCGGACGGACGCGGCTGTAGAGATCGATCACGTCCTGGTTCATCAGGCGGATGCAGCCAGAAGAAGCGGCGGTGCCGATCGATGCCCATTCGGGGGTACCATGCAGGCGGAAGAGCGTGTCCTGGCCCTTCTCGTTGAAGAGATACATGGCGCGTGCGCCGAGCGGGTTGCTGAGGCCTGGACCCATGCCGTCTTCGACATACTTGGCGATTTCAGGACGACGGACGGCCATTTCCTTCGGCGGATGCCAGTTTGGCCATTCCTGCTTCCAGGCGACATAGGCCGTGCCGGACCATGCAAAGCCCTGCTTGCCGACGCCGATCCCGTAGCGGACGGCCTTGCCGTTGGGCAGGATATAATAGAGGTGACGCTCGCGCGTGTTGACGATGATCGTGCCCGGACGCTCGTCGCTCTGGTAGCTGACGATCTGCCGGCGGAATTCCGGCTTGACGCGGTCGATCGGAATTGCCGGCAGGGAGTATCCGGCATCCGACGTCACACCGTAGGCGTCATTGAAGATTTGTGCCGTCTGAACGGTCGGACCTGCGCCCTTGTCATCGACGGACGCGGATTCGGACGTCGTGGAGCAGCCGGCCAGTGCCAGGGTCGCCAGCAGGCCAAATACAGGGAATGCATTGCGGATGCGCATGGATGACTCGTGAAGGTTTTGGGGCAAGGGAGGATAGTCTTTCGACCATCGTTGCTTATGGTTTATTTTCGATTAACTTTGCCTTTGCAAGGCTGCTGCGGTGCGACAAAATCCATCTGCGCCGCAAATTAGAAGCGCATGGCTTTTTTGCAACAATGACCAAGGCCCCCTGACACTTATCCATGACGATTTTGAGCGTTTACAATAACAATCCGTTAATCGATGGCCGGCAATCGGACAGGGCCATGATGGTGCGCCGTGGCATGCAGATTTTGCTCCACGATATGCGCCACGCAGTGCTGCCGGAACTGCCTCTGGCGAGCGGCCGCCGGGCCGATTTGATTACCATCTCTGAAAAGGGAGAGGTCTGGATCATCGAGATCAAGACGTCGATCGAGGACTTCAAGGTCGATCGTAAATGGCCGGATTACCGTCTGCATTGCGACCGGCTATTCTTTGCAACACACAAGGATGTGCCTGTCGATATATTTCCAGAGGAGTGCGGCCTTTTTCTTTCAGATGGTTACGGGGCGCATATGCTGCGCGAGGCACCTGAACACCGCCTGCCGCCGGCGACCCGCAAGGCCGTAACGCTCAACTTTTCGCGCGCAGCCGCGCAGCGGCTGATGATGGCCGAATGGGCAAACGGCAAACCGTTCAACGTGGATGATGTCTGACTATTTCGGCGCGCGTTTGGCGAGGATGCGCTGCAGCGTGCGGCGGTGCATGTTGAGCCGGCGTGCCGTCTCAGACACGTTGCGCTCACACATTTCGTAGACACGCTGGATATGCTCCCAGCGCACGCGATCCGCCGACATGGGGTTTTCCGGCAGTTCCGCCTTTTCCCCGGGCCGTTGCGTCAACGCCGCAAACACATCATCGGCATCAGCAGGTTTCGCCAGGTAATCCACAGCCCCGAGCTTCACTGCCGTCACCGCGGTGGCGATATTGCCGTAGCCCGTCAGCACGATGATGCGCGTGTCGTCGCGGCGCTGGCGAATCGCTTCGATGACATCGAGACCGTTGCCGTCACCGAGTCGTAAGTCGACCACCGCATATTTCGGCGGCCGGCCCTTGGACTTTGCCACACCTTCCGCCACCGATTCGGCCGTTTCCACATGGAAGCCGCGTGCCTCCATAGCCCGTGCTAAACGACGCAAAAACGGGCCGTCGTCGTCGACGATCAGCAGGCTCGGGTCAGGCCCGATATGCTCCTCGTTGGAGCCGGCGGAAATCTCATGGTTCTGATCTGTCATCGCTACGGTCCCGGCGGTTGAATGTCCGAATGCGTCAACCGCTTATATTCTGTTTATGCCCACAAAGTCATTTTGTCGAATTTGCGTCTATCAACACGCGCGGCCATTCGATTCGAATGCGAGCGCCGGCATTTTCCGGATCACGGTTTTCGAAAATCAAAGACGCGCCGGAGCGCTCCAGCAGCGTCTTGGCGATGAAAAGCCCCAGCCCCAGGCCTCCAGCCGTATCTTCCCTCTGCCGTTTGGTGACGTAAGGCTCGCCGATCCGCGTCAGAATATCGGGCGCGTAGCCGTTGCCGTCGTCCTCGATGACGATGAGCACCTTTTCGTGATCATGCTCGACCGTGACCGTCACCTTCTCCCGCGCATAGTCGACAGCGTTCTCGACGAGGTTGCCGAGCCCGTACATGATGCCGGCATTGCGGTCGGTAACAGGCTCGCCCCTGCGCGGGCTCTTTTCCATCAACTCCAGCTTGATGCCGAATTCGCGATGTGGCGCCACGATTTCCTCCATCATCGAGGAAAGGGGTAGCCGCCGCAGATGCGCCTCGCCCTCGGCGGAGAGCGTCGTCAGCCGGCGAAGGATGTCGCGGCAGCGCTCACTCTGACTGCGCAGAAGCTGCACATCCTCGCGGAACCGGTCGTCATTCTTGAGCTCGCGCTCCATCTCCTTGGCAACGACGCTGATCGTGGCAAGCGGCGTGCCGAGCTCATGGGCTGCGGCCGCCGCAAGCCCGTCGAGCTGGGAAAGATGCTTTTCCCGCTGCAGCACCAGCTCAGTTGCCGCCAGCGCGTCGGCAAGCTGGCTTGCTTCCATCGACACCCGATAGGCATAGAAGGCGGCAAAGGCCATGGTCGAAGCAATTGAACACCAGACGCCGAACTGCATGACATTGTGCACGTTGATTTCCATCCCGTCGAACCACGGAAGTGGAAAGGGCGAGAAGGCAAGCACGGTAATGCAGACCATCGCAAAGCCGATCAATGCAGTGCTGTAGCGGATCGGCTGTGAGGCGAAGGAAATGATGACGGGAACGCAGACCAGTGCCGCAAAGGGATTGGCAAGGCCGCCAGTAATGAAGAGCAGCGCGCAGAGCTGCAGAAGGTCGAAACCCAAAAGCGCGAAAGCGGCACGCGGCTCAAGCCGGTGAGTCGGCGGATAGCGTATCGTCAGATAGAAATTCACCGCGGCGAGTGCGGCAATCAGCGAGCAGCTGGCAACCAGCGGCAGGGGGAATTTTAACAGGAACGCGACGATGAAGACTGTTACCGCCTGGCCGATGACCGCCAGCCATCGCAATCGCACCAAAGTCTGCAGGCGTAGCCGGCGGCTGCTTAGCCTGTCTTCCCGTGTCTGGATTTCGGTCTTCTCAATCACGCCACACTCCTACAGCATCTTCCGAAAATCGGAATCGATTTCGGAAAGCTTGATGCGTAGATTCAAAGAGTTAGAGCGTCCGTTGCGCGTCCGAATGAACGCACGGCGCTCCAACGCCGCGGATTATGTACCACGGGGCTTTGCCCTTGTCGTCGGCGCCGCTTCATCAGGCTTTTCCGGCCAGGGATGTCTTGGATAGCGCCCCCGCATATCCGCGCGCACATCCTTCCACGAGCCCGCCCAGAAACCTGGCAGGTCGCGGGTCGTCTGGATCGGCCTGTGCGCCGGCGAAGTAAGCTCCAGCAGCAGAGGCAATCGTCCGCCGGCGACCGCCGGATGCTGCTTGAGACCGAAGAGCTCTTGTACCCGGATCGTCAGCGTCGGCTCTTCGCCGTCGTATTGGATCGGATGGCGTTGCCCCGTCGGCGCATCGAAATGCGTTGGTGCAAGCCGTGCGAGATCGCGCTGCAGGTCGTGCGGGACGAGTGCCATCAGTCCGTTGGAGAGCCCGGAGGCGGAAATATCCGAAAGCCCTCGCGCGTCCATCTGGAAAGGGATGAACCAGTCTTCCATGCGGTCAAGCAGCGCTTCGTCGCTCATATCGGGCCATGGTTCACCAATCGTCCGGTGCAGGAAGCCGATCCGCTCCCGAAGCTGCAGAGCCTCCTTGGAAAAGGGAAGCTGATCGAGCCCCAGCTCCTGCAATCCCTGCGCAAGCGCCCGTACCACCGCCTCGCCCGAGGGGCGTGGAAGCGGCGCTTCCTCGAAAACGATCGCGCCGAGTCTTGTGGCCCGGCGTGCCCGCACCTGCCGGCTCTGCCTATCGAAAAAGGTCTGATCGTCCGTGCGGATTTCGCCCGGCAGCTCGGCTTCGATGTCGGCGCGGGAAACGTCCGCTGCCGCCAGAATTCTCCCCTGTGCGGCCCGACCCGTCAGATCGGCGATTACGAGCATCTGGCTGCCGGCTAGCCGCTCGGTCTCCGCAAGCTCGGCGCCTCGGCCGTTCGCCATGACATACCGCCCGCGCGCGCCGCGCTGAAGCGCGATTCGATCCGGGAACGCATGCAGCAGAAGCCTTCCTGCAAGCGCAGGTTCAGCGCTCGAAACCCCGTTGAAACCTTCTGAGAGTCTTCCTGCGAGCCGTCTCGAAGCCTCGGCCCTTTCGCCTTTTTCACCTCTGAACCGTCGCAGACGCTCTTCCAGATCGATGCCAGTGCCGCCGAGCCCCTGCTCGGTCAGCAGCACGGATATCAGCGCCGCATCCCTAGCATGACCCGATTCGCCAGCCGAAACCACCATGGCGGCCAGCCGCGGCGGCAGGGCGAGGTCGCGCATCACCTTGCCTCGCGCCGTCAACGCACCGTTTTTGTCCAGCGCCCCAAGCTGCGCCAATAGCGCGCGTGCTTCCTTGATTGTCGTCTCCGGCGGTTGATCGACAAAAGCGAGCGATTTCGTATCCTGAACGCCCCAATGGGCGAGATCGAGCACGAGACCGGAAAGATCGCTCGAAAGAATCTGTGGTGGTGTGAAGGCCGGAAGTGCCGCCGTCTGGCCCTGATGCCACAGGCGGATCGCGATGCCAGGTTCTGTCCTTCCCGCGCGGCCGGCACGCTGATCGGCCGAAGCGCGCGACACCCGCACGGTTTCCAGCCGCGTGATGCCCGTCGATGCCTCGAAGACCGGCAGTCGCTGCAGCCCGCTGTCGATCACGATCCGCACGCCATCGATAGTGATCGAAGTTTCGGCAATTGAGGTCGCAAGCACGATTTTGCGCGTGCCCGGTGCCGCAGGGCGGATCGCCGCATCCTGCTCCTTCTGGCTGAGATTACCGTAGAGCGGTGCAATCAGCGTCTGGGTGCCGAACCGCCCCTCGAGCCGCTCTGCTGTCCGGGTGATCTCCGCCTGGCCGGGGAGGAAGGCGAGAATCGATCCGGGTTCGCTCGCATGAAAACTGGCGATCGCCCGCACCATCGCGTCTTCAATGCGCTCGCCGCCCGGCCGGTCCTGATAACGGATATCAATCGGAAAGCTTCGACCCGTACTCTCGACAACAGGCGGATGATTAAGCAGTGCAGCGACCCGTTCGACATCGAGCGTGGCCGACATCACAAGGATACGCAGGTCCTCGCGAAGCGCCGATTGAACGTCGAGCGCCAGCGCAAGGCCGAAATCGGCATCCAGCGACCGCTCGTGGAATTCGTCGAAGATGACGGTGGAGACTCCGGAGAGCTCGGGATCATCGAGGATCATACGGGCGAAGACGCCCTCGGTGACAACCTCGATCCGCGTCCTGGCCGATATCCTGTTATCCAGGCGCATGCGGTAACCGACCGTTTCGCCCACCTGCTCGCCGAGCAGGGACGCCATGCGGCCCGCCGCGGCACGTGCCGCCAGCCGGCGCGGTTCCAGCAGGATGATCTTCCCTTCGTCACGCCAGGCCTGGCCAAGGAGATGAAGCGGTACCAGCGTCGTTTTGCCGGCGCCTGGAGGAGCCGAAAGCACGGCTCGCTTCTCCTTGCCAAGCGCCGCGCTGATATCAGGCAGCACATGCGAAACCGGAAGCTCCGGCAAAGAGGGCGTCGTCTTCACTTTCGGGCCGTCACCATTTCATAGGCAAGGATGGCAGCCGCCAGATCCTCGAGCGCTGCGCCGACGGATTTGAAGAGGGTAATCTCTTGTGCATCTTTCCGCCCGTCACAGGCACCTGATATCAGCTCTGCCAGTTCGCCGCGTATATCGCTCTCTTTCAGCAGCCCGCTCCTCAATGGTTGGACGATGTCGCCGCCTTCGCTCAGCGCGCCTGCCCTTGTGTCAACATAGACGGCGGCGCGCAGTACGGCCGCATCGTCGCTCTCCCGCATGCTGGGCTTAAAGGCGCCAACCAGATCGAGATGGGCGCCGGGTTTCAGCCATTCGCCTCGAACAAGTGGCTCACTGGAGAGTGTCGCACAGGAAATGATATCGGCTGTTCTTGCGGCCGCTTCAATATCGCTCACCGCTTCGGCCCGCAGCCCAAGAGCCCGCGCTTCCGCCGCCGCCTTCTCCGTTGCCTCGCTATTGCGCCCCCAGATACGGTAGCGCCGGATCGGCCTGACTGTCCCGTGCGCCTGCATAAGATTAAGTGAAAGCCGGCCGGTGCCGCAGATCAGCATTTCCTCTGCATCCGTTCGGGAAAGATAGCGCGATGCCAAGGCTGAGGTCGCTGCCGTCCGCCGCGCCGTCAATTCTCCGCCCTCCATGACAGCCAGCATCTGCCCGCTTGCCGCAGAAGAAAGCAGATAGCTCCCGAAGATTGCAGGCAGGCTACGACGAACATTGCCGGGAAACACCGAAACCGTCTTGATGCCCGTATATTGTCCGGGAAGCCAGGCAGGCATGAGCAGCAGGGTAGCATTCTCTTCTCCCGGAACCTCCATGTCGTGATGATGGCGGACGGGCATGACGCAATCACTTCGAAACATCGCCTCGATCGCATCTATGAGCTGCACCCAGGGCAGAGCTGACCGCGTCTGATCTTCATCGAGGACAAGCATTCCGAACTCCCCAAAGGCATGGATATATCCGTGTCAAACTACCGATTGGGACGGTTGAGGCAAGCGCCCTGGAAATCACCTGCGCGCCGCCCCATATAAAGGCAGTACGCGAAGCCGCCGCTAATTGGCCGGAATCGGCGAAAGTCGATCTGAAACGGGGTGATTTGACGGGGAAATTCCTCCCTTTGACCGGAGGCGATAAAATTGTCAGCAAAATCAACCTGTTACAAAAATGTCAAAAAAGTTGGATGAGTAGTGTTGACTGTTTCGATGTGTGAGGMTTATAAGCCCACTCACTGAACGAGGGCGGCGGCGCTGCTGGCGACGAAGTCTTTCGTTCTAAAGAAACTCAAGCGGATTGGCGGAATGCTGGTTTGTTGCTCTTGGCTTAGGTTTGGAGCGGGT